>DHGT01000161.1 GCA_002402905.1 Desulfatitalea sp. UBA4791
TCGGTCTCTGGGCGACCCATGAACTCCAACGACTATGTCATATGGCCAAGGATCCCCCCTCTGTCGGAGAGTGGCAGGCCTTTTATGCTCGTTTGATCCGCTTGATCACCCTCCACGAGAACCGGAAGGATGATGCCGGCAGATTTGCACGCCGACTTCGCAGGGAGATCGAAAGCCTTTGGACGTTTCTCTCCGAGCAGGGGGTGGAGCCCACGAACAATCATGCTGAACGGATGCTCCGATTCGCCGTGCTGTGGCGCAAATCCAGCCAGGGTACGTCCAGTGAAAAGGGAAACCGTTGGGTGGAGCGTATCCTCTCACTCAAGCAGACCTGCCGCCTGCAGAAAAAAACAACCTTCCCCGTCCTTGTCGATGCCCTGCGCGCCTACTTCCGGGGTCAGGAACCTGACCTCGCCTGGATTGCTCAGCCAACCCTTTGATCCGGATCCTGTGATCGGTTACGTTTCCTTATTTCTTTTTGCTTTACGCCATGGATCAAAATCTTCTGGATTTGTTGACGGCGTTTGCTCACCTGATGAGCATGGGCTGTCTTCCCCATCACTTGTTTCTGCCAAATCTGCAGGCAAGCCATCTGGCAAATTATCATGCAACCAAGCCAGGCCAATGAGAGCCCCTGCTACGGCATCCGCAAAGGGCAATACAGGAGAATCTATAATTGCAATACCCGGCGCAATTGCAACGGCGTATGGCATCAATGCCACATCAAACAATCCATACGGGTCAATCCAATTAACCGGATCATTTGAAACATATTCATAAAGATCCGTATCCCCGCCCGCAAACCCTATCGGATCTTTGGCCGTCCAGCGCCCCGTATCGGGATCGTAGTCCCGATACCCGAACCTCACCAGGCCGGTATCGCGGTCATGCAGCCCGCCGGCAAATCCGAAGGGCACGGCAAGAGAATCATTCGTGTCGCCGAGGGTATTGCCGAAGGTGTCGTAGTCGATGCGCTTGAGGATGTTGCCCGCACCGTCAGCTACAGCACGCAGAGAGCCCACCTGATCATAGGCAAGATAGTAGTGCACCCCCGACATGGTCATGGCCACCGGCATCCGGCCATCGGCGTACTCGAAGCGCTGGATCAAATTATCAGATCCGTCATAGACCGCCAACAGCTTTGTGCGGCCTTGCCAAAGGTACTTTTCGACGATTCCGCCGTTGATCCGCTTGGCGATCCGTCGGCCGAGCGGGTCATGCTCATAGGTGACGGCCCGACCGTCCGTTAGATGAACCGCGCGTAGTTCGCCACGTGAGGCGTAAGAGTAGGTGGTGACTTCTCCGTTTTAGGTCTTAGTGGTCAGGGAACCTTTTGGATCGTAAGTGTAAAAGGCCTTTCGTATGCCTCTTTTTCAATTTGAGTTTACTCCCCCTGGCATGGCTTGGTCATATCAATCCTTATGATTTGACTCCGGCGCCCTCGTTCGATTTTCCAATTAACCATTTTCCTTCGAAAGATAGTTCGATGTACAAATTATCAGGACAAAAAATATGAAAGAGTTCATCCTGATCACTAATTGTTGGCAAAAAGTCGACAACTATTTCATTGTCAAACTCTACTCGTACATCAAAACTGGTGAGTTTAGCTATAGAAACGATGGAGCCGAATTTAATGCGGTTTATGTCTCTATTAAGTTCTTCAATGCTTTCAGTAGGGTCGCTATCACCACACATTATCTTATCGCCTTTTATAACTCGCCAAGCGCAATAATATGTTCCGATTTCCCATTCGCCATAGTACGCATCCTCTAATTTGTTATTATTGTGGTATATCTTTTCTCCAAACCCCATGCTTAGGCTCTTTGAAGCGCCAACCCTAACGCGGCAACATTTTTTTCCTATTAACAATGGTAGAATATCTTCCAAAATATTTTTTTCCATAATTCCCCTAACTGTGTCTATTGAATCCATTTGGGAGGTGTTTTTCCATGCATCTCGTACAATGCCTTTGCATCTTGCTTAATTTGCTCTAAAGAACGATCATCGCCCTCTTTCATATCATGAAAATCCCGGCGAGCATCTTTGCCTAAATCACGTTCGATTTGTTTAGCCATATCTCTCGCTGTTTTTTCAGATGCTTTCTCGGAACATGCAGAAATTCCATCTTCAGGCCAATTATCATGCAACCAAGCAAGACCGATAAGAGAGCCGGCGATTGCATCTCCAAATGGAAGCAATGGAGAATCAATCATGGCTATAGCAGGTGCAGCAGCAACCGCAAAAGGCATTAAAGCAATATCAAACAATCCATATGGATCAATCCAATTCACCGGATCATTTTGGACAACAATCCGGTCGCCCACCACCGCTATCAAGAGAGTATCAGCCCTGATATCGGCATATTAGCCGGAGTTGGGCTGTTATGAAAAAGAGCATAACTTCAGGCAAAAATTAAAGAATCGTAACCGTAAAGTTGACCCTGGAACCAGAATCACAAATCAAGGTGTGACCCCTATCGCTCGTGACCCCTATCGCCCGCCCTATCGCCCGCGACCCCTCTCACTTAATGGTCACCCGCCGCCATCCTCCCCAATCTTTCATAACAAATCTTAATATCTTCATCTATTTTCTTGTTGGGCTTAAGTTTTCTCGACTTATCATATGAATCTATAGCTTTCTCATACTCACCGATTCTAAAATATTCGTAACCAAGTTTCCAATGGACGATATAGTCCTTTGGATGATGCATTAGATATTTTTCCAAGTAATCTATACCCTTTTCTGCACTGCCTCTTTCTATCAGACTAACCCCTAAATAATAAGTTGCAGATTCTTTTTCCTTTAATTCTATCTCTTCTAAGGCACTTATTACTTTCTCATAATCTTTGACATTAAAATAAGCCCTCGCTAACAATAATTCTAACTTCTTATCCCCTCGGTCAGCGTTATGAAGAGGCTCAAGAATTTTAAGCGCCTTTTCATGTTTGTTGTACTTCACATAAAGCTCACCCAAAAACCAATTTGAATAAAAATCATTGGGTTTCTTTTTTAACTCAGCTTGGCATACTTTTTCGACTACAACAAAATATGAACTCGACGGTTTAATTAAAAACTGAACAATTATCCTTATAACTATGGCCCATTTTCTCATTTTACTATCTCATTCCCTCTTTAGGAGGACCTTATGGATTTCCCGCCCTAATAGCATCCATGATTATTCTTGCAATTTTTTTCCACCATGGTGCGTTTGGATCTGGTGGTGGGTTTTCTGGATCATATCCCGGGGGCGGGATAGGATCAGGTTGCCTAACTTCACATGCCGTTTGCTCATCTCTCTTTTCGGGCCAGTCAAGCCACTGTTGTGGATCTTTCGGATCATCTGGACCATCAAGACCTTGCGCTGCAAGCATTGCGGCATAAGTCAAACTAGCAGCTTCTGCGATTGCCTTTGCCTCTGCAATATTGCCAGTTGCTACTGCTTGATTGAAAGCTGCATCTATTGTAGTCAGACCAGTCAACCCGTGAGGGTCAATATAGTTTACCGGATCATTTTGGACATACCCATAAAGATCCGTATCCCCACCAGCAAACCCAATCGGATCTTTGGCCGTCCAGCGTCCGGTATCGGGATCATAGTCCCGATAACCGAATCTCACCAGGCCGGTATCGCGGTCATGCAGCCCGCCGGCAAATCCAAAGGGCATGGCAAGGGATGCATTCGTATCGCCGAGGATATTGCCGAAGGTATCGTAGTCGATGCGCTTGACTACGTTGCCCGCGCCATCGGTTACAATGCGCAGGGTGCCTACCTGGTCATAGGCAAGATAATAGCGCACACCCGACATGGTCATGGCCACCGGCATTCGTCCGTCGGCGTACTCGAAGCGCTGGATCAAATTATCAGATCCGTCATAGACCGCCAATAGCTTTGTGCGGCCTTGCCAGAGGTACTTTTCAATGACCGCGCCGTTGATCCGCTTGGCGATCCGTCGGCCGAGCGGATCATGATCATTGGTGACGGCCCGACCGTCCGGGAGATGAACTGCGCGTAATTCGCCACGCGAGGCGTAAGAAAAAGTGGTGACTTCTCCGTTTTCGGTCCTGGTGGTCAGAAAGCCATCCGGATCGTAGGTGTAAACGGCACTGCCCGCGGTGAGCAGGTGGTCCTCGTCCGAGTAACTGGAGTGGCGGTCGGTGATGCCTCGAAGCGAGTTGGTTTCCGATACGCGTGTTCCGTTTAAATCGTAACCGTACTGCTCGACGATCTCGCCGTCGCGTGCAACGGTGAGCAGCCGGCCCAGATTGTCATAGGTGTAAGCGTAGCCGGCCGTTGTGCCGGCCACCGACTCAGTCTTGGTCGCGATCCTACCCGCGTTGTCCCTGGTGAGAGTCCAGGCAATAGCCTGACTTGCCCCCACGCGCGTCTCCTGGGAGTCCTGCTCGCCGTAGCCATTGAAACCGCGACTGATCGAAAGGCCGTTTCCGGTGATGGATTCGGGCAAACCGTTTCCTGCGTTACGCCCGATGGCATAGCCGCCCGCGCTCGTGAGCAATCCGTCCGAATCGTAGCCGAGGCTTTCGCTACGGCCGGCATAGGTCATCGCAACAACCTGAAAGTCATTGTTGTAAGCGTAGGCAACGGCCTGATCGATGGTGCCCGCAAGCGTCACATCGGTCAGCAGCTTGCCGTCATAGCTATAGGAGATACTTTCCGCGCCCTGGGTGATCGTGTCAATTTTATTCGCGCAGCTATAGCTCAAATGGACATCGCCTTCGGGGGTTTGAATGCGGATCAACCGCGTGTCCGCATATACATTGTCGATCTGCTTTCCCGAAGGGAAAATGGTTTGAATAAGATTGCGATCCTTGTCGTACAGATAACGGTAACTGCCGCTCAGAGGGGTCTGATAGGCGCTGGGCAGGTTCACCTGATTGAAGGTAAAGCCATGATCCACGCTCACCGGATTGGTTAGCAATGTCATGTTGCCGTTGGGGTCGTAGCTGAAGCCAAGGGTGCTGCCGTCCGGGCGCTGGATGCCGGTCACCCGGCCCACAGGGTCATAATCAAAATACGTGGTATGGTTTTGCGGATCGGTGATCGTCTCGACAAACCCTTGCCCATTGTAGGCGATCGAAACGGAACGTGCGCCGGCACTGCTCTCCACGAGACGGCCTTTCGGGTCATAGCGGTACTGCAGGTCATGATAGCCGGACCTTTCCACGCTCGTAATCAACAACGTGTCAGGATCATAGGGCGCAGAGACCGATCTACCTTGAGGCGAAATCCCGGTTTTCACCGCCTGCCCGATATCGTTGACGATTTCACTGGTGCGATCGCCATTAATGGTTGTTCTCGCGGTAATCTTGTCGGGTACGCCGTCGTCATTGCTGTCTTCATATAAATGCTCCCGCACCATGCTCCTGGTCAGCAGGGAGGGCATCTTCTCATCCACCTGGGACAAGAACTTGTAGGCATACTGGGGGTCAAAGGCGTACTTAAAATCAAGCTCAGTCCCGCACGGCAGAGACTTATTGGCGTTGAGCGTATCGGCCGAGCGCTGGTAGACCGTTTGCGCCCCGGTCGGGTCATCGATCACTGTACGATAACTGTTGTCGGCAAAGGTATGATCCCGGTAGCTGGTCACATTCTCTTCGCCGCTGATAACTTGCGCAACCGGATCGCCGGATTGCATGCTTCTCTGGTAGCGCCAATTGCCTTGCTCCCCGTCCCGCACGTTGGTCACCCGGCCACCTGCATCGAATTCATGCTCGAAGCGGTTGCCGGCGGGATCGATTTCGGCTGTCATCAACCCATCCGAGGTATATTGGAAATCGAATACGTCGCCCGAGGGGAATGCAATTCGGGTCAGCCGGTTGTTTGTGTCCACGGCCAGCGCCGTTCTCAGGCCATCGGCGGAAACGATGGCGGTCGGCACCCCTGCATTATCCCGGTCGATGGTGATAAGATTCTGGAACCGGTCCGTTATCGAGACCAGCTTTTTATCGCCATTGAATCCAAAGGAAGAGAGCACCGTCCCATTCTCGAGGTCGATGGTCTGGGTATGCAAAGCCTGATCCGAGATCACGTAGCCCAACCCGTTCTCTTCGGTATAGACCCTGCCCGGTACGGCATGGTGGCTGATATAAGGCACAGGCTCTCTGCACCGGCGTACGCGGAAATTTTGCCCGATGAAAAGATGTCCGTCGGGGCTGAAAGTGATCGACCTCGCGCCATCGACGATGGCGCTTGTGGAGAGCCCGCCATCGCCTACATCCGGGGAGGAACCGCCGCTTTCACCATTTCCGGCGATCACTTGTGCTGTTCCATGCGCGATGGAAACTTTTCTTACACGATGCTTGTCCGGCTCGGCAATGTACAAGTCGCCCATGGGATCGACCAGGAAATCCGAGACCCAATCCAAGTATTCCCATACCGTCGTGATTTTGCCGCTGGTATCCACTTTGCGGATGCGGCGGTTGTTGCCGTCGACAATGTAGACATTACCGCACCCATCCACGAAAAGACTCTGCGGTCCATCCAGTTGGGCCTCATAGGCCAGCCCACCATCTCCGCTGTAACCAGCCGTGCCGTTGCCGGCAAGCGTTCCGATAATGCCGTTAGGAGCGATCATGCGAACGCGGTTGTGCCCGTTATCGCTGAAATAGATATTGCCGTGGGCATCTACGGCCACTGCCGTGGGGAAATTGAGCTGGGCGTTCGCGGCAGGGCCGTTGTCGCCGATATCGCTGATGGTTACCGATGAAGTCAGTGCCATTGCCATAGGTAGAAAATAGGGTGTCGGTCCCGAAGGCGCCCCTATACCGGCAATGATACTGATGATGCCGTTCCGGTCAATCTTGCGGATGCGGTGATTTCCTGTATCGGCGATATATATGTTGCCGTCGCTATCGATGGCGAGGTCGCCGGGGTAATTCAACATGGCCTGTTCGGCCGGGCCGCCGTCTCCAGCGAAGCCTTCATCGCCATTGCCTGCAAGGGTAGTGATGATGCCCTGGGGATCAACCTTGCGCACTTTATTGGCCGCATCATCCACCAACAGCAAGCTGCCTTGGGCATCGAACCGCATCTTCACCGGATATCCCAAAGTGGCGTCCGTCGCCGGGCCACCGTCGCCGTCGCTGCCGTAATTGCCATTGCCAACCACGGTATCGATCCGGCTTACCATGGACAGGTAATTGTATTTGTAGGTTTCATCGATCGCTTCGATGACCGAACCGTCGCCTTTGGTCAATCTCATATCATTCTTTGTGACCAACAGGTGATGGTTGTTTAAACTCCAACCCTCGGCAAGTTCGCCTTTGAAGAGAGGAGAAGGGTTAACGATCATGGAGAAATTTTTCCAGATCGTGATGGTGGGCAACCCTCGATTTCCTCTTGGGTTGGCTGTGCCGAGCCTTGCAAAGGACTGCTTCCATGCATCCCTGGATTCATAATAAACAAGTTGATAGACAAACCCGATGGAGACATATGCCTGCGTTTTGGTTTCAATGAGGTCGCCCCGCCAGCTGCGCCGGTTCCAATATAGTTCTGCGAACTGGTTTGGCGCCCCTGGAAGAATTTGCTGCAGGGTTTGCCCAGCGATGCTCATTTTCACTATGATACTTCGAAGGCTGCTCGGGACGGTTTCACCGCTGGCAGGTACATGAAGGGCCATGAGATACCCGGGTACGCGATCGGTGGCATAATGAAACGCTAAATCGGTGCCGGGAATCGCAATGTCTTCATTGAAGATCCGGCTTCTGACATCCACGTAGGAGTTGGTGGCGCTTTGGCAGTCATCTTCGCATTTCTCATCGAGTGTCGGATCTGTCGGGGGGTTCGGAGCAGTTGCATCCATGGGCGGCCCATAAGGCCAATTGCAGTCCCATGGTGTAAAATGCATAATTTCAGACCTCCAGAAAGTGGCACCCGGCGCATACCGCGTGCTGTCCTGCAGGCCGACGACTTCGTTTCCATAGGTTCCATCCTGGTCCAGATCGTCGGCCGATCCGTCGCCATCGGCATCGAGGGCATCCACCAGGCCATCGGCGTCTGTATCGAGCAGTTGAACGACCACGCCATTGTCGGACGGCACCCACACGCCGCGATCACGGTCATAGTATCCCACGGGCACGACGTCACCGACTTCAAAGCCGACGAAATTATCCACCCACATAACTACCGGTTTCGAGAACTTGACGCGCTGGGCGCCATCAACGCTTATTTCAGCGCAATAGGTATAGCCGGAAGTCGGCGGAAGCAGGGCCGGCATGGAATCCGGCGTGGTGTACTCGCTCGCGCGCACGCGGATGGTCGGCAATTGGTGAATCTGGGCGCCTTTTTCATCCACCAGATAGGCCATGTTATCGCCAGTAAAGACTATGGTGGTGGAGCGGCTGCCGTCCTGGTCGGACACCAGGGTGCTTCGATGAACGCTTACACTATCGGCGTTGCCGTCAAAAGCAATCGTGGTTGCGGCCGGATCTTCGGCGATCATTTGAAGCGCTTCGATGAAGGCATACTCATTCCAGGGGACGTCTGCCTTGCGCTGGGCGGTGATCAATCCTTCCTTTTGATAAACGACAGTGAGCGATCCTCCACCTTCCACGGGAATAGCAAAGCGGCCTTCGGCATTGGTGATCGCCGTGCCGTATTCAGGATGGCCGAGAATCGTAATGGTTACGCATTCAACCGGCGAGCCGCCGATGTCGTTGACAATGCCCGTGACGATTGCAAAACGATCCTCATCGTATGCCGTAACGGTGGCATCATCCGGAATCAGATCGTTGAACATGTACCCGAAGGTCCCTTCGGGCTGTGGCTCGGGCTGGCCGGCTATGTGCACTGCGGCCTTTGCGTTGGCCGAACCGTTCTCGCCACTGACCGTCAGAGCGAAGAATGTGGTATGCTCTATAGGTTCGATGGTGATGGAACCTGAGGCCGGGACCGTGCCGATGCCGTTATCGATGTAAGCCCTGTCTGCTCCGGTGGAGCTCCAGGTCAAGGTGACGGGTTCACCCGGAACGATGGTTATTTCAGCGGGTTCCAAATGGACTGTGGGGGCAATAGCCGGTTCGGTGACCGTGACACTGACGCTGGCCGAGTCTGTCCCGCCAAGTCCCGTAGCGGATAGTGTATAGGTGGTGGTCTGCTGGGGCGAAATGCTCCTTGTGCCACTTGGATCGACAACACCGATCTCGGGTTCGATAACACACGAATCGGCGAAGTCACATTGCCATGAAAGCAGCGCCGTGCCACCCGATAGAATCGATTCCGGCTCAACGCTTATGCTGACTCGCGGGGACAGATAGGTAACAGTAACGGTGACTTCGCCCATGGTCACGCCGCCGGGACCTTCGGCGGTCAATTCATAGGTCGTGGTCTGCTGCGGAATCACATGTACGGTCCCGGTCAGATCTACAGTGCCAATCCCGTTGTCGATGGTGACGGTTTCGGCATTTTCCGATTGCCACGACAACGTGCTTGTGTCGCCTGATGTGATGGATAAGGGATTGGCGGTGAAAGTAATGGTGGGGGGAGGATTGGGGACTTGGGCCTGGCGGATTTCGATGCGAACGGACGCACCGGGTGCGCCCTGCATAAACAGTGTCAGATGATTGGAGGCATTGAGTTCGATCTCTTTTTCAAGGATCGTCTCCTCGCCGGAAAGGAAAGCCCCCAAAGGAATGAACTTATAATTCAAAAAAAGAAAACCACCGTTGATATGGTTGTCCGGTGTGATTTTAGAAATGGTCATCATACCGGGGCCGGGAGTTCCACCAGCGAACACATGCCGGGAGTAGTGGATATGCCAGGCACCGATAGCTTGCTCACCGGTGTCCAGCCATACACCATCATCGGCAGTGGCAGGAGGGCTAAAAATCAGAGCGACAGTCAGAACGAAGAGGAAAACCTTAGCTGCCGAATTGACCGCTTTTCGCATCCGTAAACTCCTTTTTGGCTTTTGAAAAGAAACAATTGTTGCCCGTTGTCACCCTTGCGTATGTGAAAGTCTTGATTGCTGGCGAGGTCGGCGCACCTCTGGAAGACCGACGTCTTCATCGGCGCGGCCACTTCCAGGGCAACGTCATGGGCCGGCACCCGGGATATATTTTGGACTTCTATATGATAGCGGAGGTGAAGCCGCGCGTCGGGGGGCGGTTGGGACGTTCTGCCGCTGAAAAGATAAAACAGGGCCAGACATAGGCCGATGGTAACCGCCGGCAGACCGTAGAGGAAAGCTTTGTGCCTGAAAAAAGATCGCATTCAGTCGCCACCGTGAACAGAAAGAATTCGAGATCGAACCGAAACCTGCCAACCAGTCAACTCAAAACCACTTTTGAACATCTGGAACGGGTATCATCCGGCAGTGGTGGGCCTGCACGGATCATTACTGAAGCATGCGTTAAGATCTTGAAATCAATACGATCATTCTCTTTATAGCGATGGGCCGTGACGCGAGAGATAATTCCTTCTATCGCAAAAATCGCCATATGCCACTACGAAAAAAACACCTATTTTTTGTGGTACCATTTTACGTAGTTTTTAAAAAAATCCGATTTTTTACTGATTTTTTCCTCATATTTTCGGTGGGATATACGCGGTTGACCCGTTTTGGCAAAACACATCACTTCCATATAATTTTGTATAATTAGCCGTTGCGCACCCTCATTTTTTTCGATTTTTCGACCGAGAGGCAAAAATCGCCACGCCTCTCACCTTCCCGCAAACAGCGCCTCGGACTTGGCGATCAACTGCTCGTCGGTGTAGTGCTTGAGTTCGATGGCCTTGCCCGGGCACTCGGCGGCGCAGATCCCGCACCCGTGACATTGCGCCGGGTCGATGACGGCGTGGGCGTGTTCGTCGAGGCGTGGAATGCCGTATGGGCAGGTGCGCACACAGGTGAGGCAAGCGGCGCAGCGTCCGGGCGTCACCTCGGCCACGACGCCGCCCACCAACAGGGCATCCTTGGCCAGCAGGGTCATGGCCCGCGAGGCGGCGGCCTTGGCCTGGGCGATGGTCTCCTCGATGGGCTTGGGATAGTGGGCCAGGCCGGCCAGGAAAATGCCTTCCGAAGCGAAGTCCACCGGCCGCAGTTTGGCGTGCGCTTCGACCAGAAAGCCTTCGGCATTGACCGGTACCTTGAATTTTTCAAAAAGCTCCCGGTTGTCGTTGGGTATGATGCCGGCGGCCAGCACGAGCAGGTCGGGCTTGAGGCGGATGGGACGGCCCAGCACATGGTCGTTGACGGTCAGAAGCAACGTCTCTTCGTCCCGGATAGCCACGCTGGGCTTGCGCGTCAAATCGTAGCGGATGAAGACGACGCCCCGTTCCCTGGCCTGCTTGTAGATCTCTTCCCGGAATCCATAGGCGCGTATGTCGCGGTAGATGATGTAGACTTTGATCCTGGGACGGATCGCCTTGAGCGCCAGGGCCGCCTTGAGGCTGTGGGTGCAGCAGGTCTTGCTGCAGTATGGGCGCTCTGCGTCGCGAGATCCCACGCACTGGATGAATACGGCGCTGGCGGCCCGCTCCAGGCGTTTGTCTTCGCGACTCAGGGCCTCGTCGAAATCGAGGTGGGTCATGACGTTGGGATGTTTGCCGTAGAGGTATTCGGTGGGTTTGAACTCCCGGCCGCCGGTGGCCAGTATGGTCGCGCCGTGGAAAATCTCGGGCCCGGCGCCGTTGCCCTCCTCCAGGGTGGTCGTGAAATTGCCGATGGATCCGCCGCTCTTCTTCACCTGGGCGTTGATGTGCAGGTCGATGTTGGGGTGTGAGCGCACCCGCGCGATCAACTGTTTCAAGTAGGGGGCCAGAGCCTCGCCCTGCCAGGTGGCATGAAGGTGGACGGCGTTGCCGCCCAACGCGTCCGACCGCTCCACCAGGTGGACGCGGCAGCCTTGATCGGCCACGCCAAGGGCCGCTTCCATGCCGGCCACACCGCCGCCCACCACCAGCGCGGCCCTGGTGATGGGCACCGACACATGGTGGAGCGGTTCGACGCGGGCCGCCTTGGCCACGGCCATGCGCACCAGGTCCTTGGCCTTGGCGGTGGCCATTTGGGGATGGTTCATGTGGACCCAGGTGTTCTGATCGCGGATGTTGGCCATCTCGAAGAGGTAGCGGTTCAACCCGGCCTCGCGGATCGTCTCCTGGAAGAGCGGTTCGTGGGTGCGCGGCGAGCAGGAAGCCACAACCACCCGGTTGATGCGTTTTTCAGCGATCACCTGTTTGATATGTGACTGGGTGTCCTGGGAACATGTGAAAAGATTATCTTCCACATACACTACGCCGGGCAGGGTGCGGGCGTAATCTCGAACCGCGGGCACATCGGCGACCCCGCCGATGTTGATGCCGCAATTACAGACAAAGACGCCGATGCGCGGCGCCTGGTCCCGGGTGTCCTGCTCCGGCGGCAGCGCCTTCTCCCGGGTCAATGACCAGCGTGACGCGGCCAGCGGCGCACTGGCGCAGGCAGCCGCGGCCGAGGCCTCCATCACCGAATGGGGAATGTCCTTGGGTTCCTGAAACGCGCCGCACACATAGACGCCCTCACGGGACGTATTGACCGGTGCCAGGCTGCTGGTACAGGCGAAGCCATCGCTATTGAGATCGATCCCGAGCCTGCCGGCCAGCTCAGCGGCCGCCGGATCGGCGGTCAAGCCAACGGAGAGCACTACCAGATCGAAGATTTCTTCGGCCGTGCGACCGCCCTCGGTGGCGTAGACGATGCGCAGGCGATCATCGGCATGGGGATAGACCGAGTGGATGCGCGAGCGCACGAAGCGCACGCCGTACTCTTCCGCTGCCCGAAGCTGGTACTTGTCGAACTCCTTTCCGAAGGTGCGCATGTCCATGAAGAAGATGGTCGTTTCCAGCGATCCGTCGCTGTGCTCCTTGGCGATGACGGCCTGTTTGTTGGCGTACATGCAGCACACGGACGAGCAGTAGGCGTTGTCGCAGTGGTTGATGTCCCGCGATCCCACGCACTGCAGCCAGGCGATTTTTTCAGGCGCCTGGCGATCCGAAGGCCGCACCAGATGGCCGGCGTATGGCCCCGAGGCCGAAAGCATGCGCTCGAATTCCAGGCTGGTCACCACGTTGGGATGGGCGGCATAGCCGTAGGCCGGGTACGACCCGGGATCGTAGGGCACAAAACCCGGCGCCAGGATGATGGCCCCTACCTGAACGGTTTCCTCCTTGACCGCTGCTTCGTGATCCACCGCGCCGGCCAGGCAGGCGTCCACGCATCGATAGCACTCCGAGCAAAGTCCGCACGCCAGGCAGCGCTCGGCCTCTCGCGCGGCGCTCTTGTCGCCGTACCCCAGTTGCACTTCTTTGAAATTGCCGATGCGTCCGGCCACCGCGGCATGGCGCATCTTCTGGCGCGCCAGCGGTTCGCGGCCGGCCAGGGGAACGTCTTCGACCACCGCGACCTTCTTTTCCCGCCCAACTTTCAAATCGACCCCGCGCATGAAACGATCCATGGAGATGGCGGCCTGTTTGCCGGCCGCGATGGCATCGACCACCGTGGCCGGGCCTCTGACCGCATCGCCGCCGGCGAAGATATCGGGATCATCGGTCTGCAACGTGACCGGGTCGACGTTCATGGTGCCCCAGTCGCTCAGCGTGCAGGCACACTCGTCGGTCAGACAAGCCCAATCGCTCTCCTGTCCGATGGCCGGCACCAGGGCGTCGATTGGGATGGTGAATGCGCTTCCGGCAATGGCCACCGGCCGGCGGCGTCCGGTCTGGTCCGCTTCTCCCAACTGCATGCGGAGGCATTCGATGGCCTTGACCCGTCCGTTCTCTCCGATGACCCGCACCGGGTCGGTCAGGGTCAGGATCTCGATACCCTCCTCGCGGCATTCGGCGATCTCGTCGGCGCTGGCAGGCATCTCCGCCTCGCTGCGCCGATAGATGATGAACGGTTTCGCGGCGCCGCAGCGCAGGGCGGTCCGCACGGCATCCATGGCCACGTTGCCGCCGCCGATCACGGCGACGCGATCGCCCGGACTCACCGATTCGCCGAGGTTCACGCGGCGCAGAAAATCGACGCCCGGCACCACGCCCTGGAGATCTTCGCCCGCGATGTTCAGGGCTTTGCACTCCTGGGATCCCACCGCCATGAAAAAGGCCTTGAAGCCCTGATCACGCAACCGACCGATGGTCAAATCCTTGCCGATGGTCACACCGGTCTTGAAGGAAACGCCCAGGTCGCGGATGGTCTGGATCTCGGCATCGATCACATCGCGCGGCAACCGGTAGGCGGGAATACCGAGGCGCAGCATGCCGCCCAGCACGTCGTGCTGCTCGAATACCGTCACGTCGTAGCCTTCGATGGCCAGAAAATAGGCGCAAGTCAGGCCGGCCGGACCGGAGCCGATGACGCCGGCCTTGATTCCGTTCGCCTCTTTGCGCGGCGGCACGTAGGGCGAGGCGCCGCGCCGGTCCAGGTCGGCCAGGTAGCGGTGCAGATATTGGATGCCCAACGGCTGATCGAGCCGGCCCCGGGTGCAGGCCGCCTCGCAGGGGTGATGGCACACCCTGCCGCAGACGCCCGGAAACGGGTGTTCTCTCTTGAACAGCGCGATGGCTTCCTGGAAACGGCCCTGGTTCATCAGGGCGATCCATCCCTGGACGCTCACCTGGGCCTGGCAGGCGCCCTTGCACGGCGCCGTGCCGCGCTTTTCGATGGCATAGGCGCCGGGCATGGCCTGGGGATAGAGCTTGTAGGCCGCCTTGCGCTGCCCCAGGCCCTGGTCGAAGCGGTTGGGCAGGCTGACCGGGCACACCTTGGCGCACTCGCCGCAGGCCGTGCACTTTTCAGGATCGATGAAGCGCGGCTCGGTCCGCAGGGTGACGCTGAAGTTTCCCTGTCCGCCCTCGACGCGGTGGACTTCGGTCAGGGTTCGCAGGTCGATGTTCAGGTGTCGCCCGGCCTCCACCAGCTTGGGCGATATGATGCACATGGAGCAGTCGTTGGTCGGAAAGGTCTTGTCCAGTTGGGCCATGGTCCCGCCGATGGCCGAGTTGCGATCGATCAGGTACACCTTGTAGCCCAATTCGGCCAGGTCCAGGGAGGCCTGTATGCCGGCGATGCCGCCGCCCACCACCATCACTGCACCGATGGTTGATTGTGTCATGGGTTCCTCCTTTTTTTGTGCCCATCCACAAATGACCAATTGGCCCGATATCGGCGTTGCACGAAAAATTTAATCCTCGGAATATCGACCATATGCCTGCGGCTAAATTTTTCGCGCGCCTTGATCTCGACCCAATTTGCCTATTTGTGGACGTGCACCAATTACAACCCCAATGCAGCCAGTTCCGGCCCCAGATAGGTGCGTTCGTTTTCTCCCAGGATGCCCATGGCCAGGCAGATGAAGGTCCAGATGTGCGCCACGTGGTAGTTGCCGCCGTAAAACGCCCCGATGTCTTCGATCTGGGAGTGGCAATTGTGGCACGGGGCCAGCACATAATGCGCGCCGGTGGCCTGGATCTGGTCGAATTTCACCTTGCCGTAGGCCCGCCGCTGTTCGGTGTAGCCGGCCTGCAGCGCCCCGCCCCCGCCGCCGCAGCAGTAGTTGTTCGAACCGCACGGCACCATGTCGACGAAGTTCTCCTCGCCCACCACCGACTTGACCACGAATCGCAGCTCCT
This sequence comes from Desulfatitalea sp. UBA4791, assembly GCA_002402905.1. GTDB lineage: Bacteria > Desulfobacterota > Desulfobacteria > Desulfobacterales > Desulfosarcinaceae > Desulfatitalea. The sequence continues at coordinate 15,626 of DHGT01000161.1, forward strand.
CGGCCATCTCTTCGCCCCAGGTCTTGCGCACGATGTTGCAAGGGTCCTGGACCGTAAATTTGACCTTCAGATCCTTGTTCCAGGCCGAATTCACCTTGAGACGCCCCTCGCGGATCCACTGGGCGTAAAGGTTGATGATGCTGGTGAATTCGAACTTGTGGGGAATGTTGAATTTTTTCAATCCTTCCAGGATTGCGAAGAATGAGTGGCCTCACTCCGTATTGACCACCTGCCTGCACCCCAGGTTGTGGTCGATATGGTGGACGAACTCCTCCAGGATGTAGCGCCACCCCTCGTCGTCGGCCAGAAAAAGGCAGTAGTTCTCTCCGGCCCACATCACGGACGGATAGGTCCAATCGGCGCCCACGATGTGCAGAATCTTCCACAAGGGGCCCAGCTCGTCCGGCTCGGTGACCGGCTCGCGCGAGTTCTGGTTGATGGCCATGTAGGCGCCCTTGCGGTCCACGGTGGCCTTCAAATCTTTAAACCGGGGTTGTGAAGCGCGGATCTCCTCGGCTACATCCTCCACGGTCCAGACGAAGTCGTCGGTGGGCACACCCATGGCGTTGCCGGCCCGGATATGCTGGTCGCACGACCCGCGGATGCCCTTGGGCCGCTTGTCCCGGGGCCAGCTTTGGCGCAGGTGGTAGACCAGCCTGGGAATGTCGATGGACATGGGACATTGTTTGAGACAGCGGGCGCACATGGTGCAGACCCAGGACCAGGGGGTCTGCTTGACCTCTTCGTCCAGGCCCAGCACCAGCAGGCGCACCAGCTTGCGCGGGTCCATGTCGAAGAGTTCGGAAGCCGGGCATCCGCCGGTGCAGGTCCCGCAGGTGAGGCACAAATCAAATGCGCCTGTCGGGATTTTTTCCGACAGCGCGGCTTTAAGCTCGCCTTCCAATTCATCGAGTTCGATGGGGGCTGTCATTGGTTTTTCTCCTTTTCTTCCGGGGTGGAAGGTCTGCCCCGGTGATCGAAGCCAAATCCATGCCGTCGTGAGGGTTGCAGGCGGGAAGCAAGAATCCGAAGAGAGAATCGTCGAGTAGGATCGGTTTGAGAGGGAGGTTCAGCGATGAACCGGGAACATGTTACCGAAGCCCGGCGGCATCCAGATAGGGCTGCAGTCGATCCTCGCCGCCCATGGTGATGATGTGCACGCCGCGGCAGATCTCCTTGAGCCCCTTGACCAGGTCGGCGAACAGCTCGATGCTGGCCTGCCGCTTGTCGGCCGCTTTGTCGAGTTTTTCGATGACCCATTCGGGCACCAATCCGGATTTGAAGTGGCGATTGATAAAACGAGCCATGGCCGGATTTCTCAGCAACAGCACCTCGGCAATCACCGGCACCCGGAAGGTCTTGACCTGGCGGGTGAACTTCTCGAACTGGTCCAGGTCGAAGACCGGAGTGGTCAAAAAGTAACCGGTACCGATCTCGCGCAGGGTCTCCATCTCCTCCATGCCCTTCTTGGGGACATTTCTGCCCCACAATGACTCGACCCCTGAGCCCAGTGTGAAATCCATCGGCTCGGCGAGATGCTCGCCGTCGACGGCGCGTCCCTCGCGGATGTGCTGCAGCACGGAAGCCAGCTTGCCCGAATCCACATGGAAGAACATGGACTCCTGCAGGCTGTCGCCGGAGACCCGGTAGTCCTCGGTAAAAACCAGCAGGTTCTCCACCCCGGCCTGGTGGGCGCTGGTCAAATCCTTTTGAAGCTGGATGCGGTTCTTGTCCCGGGTCGTGGTCTGATAGATCGAATTGAAACGGCTCTCCTGGAGCAGTTGGCAGGCCCGAATGGTATCGCCGACCACGCCTGCGAGCTCCACATCGCTCACCGCAACGCCGTCCACCCGGCCGCGCACACGCTGCAGGCAGGCCACCAGGTCCTCCGGAGTGGCGTCGAACATGGGGGCCTGGACCTCGGATGTGACGATGAACTTTTGGGTCGCCAGCGCTTCTCTCAGTTTCATGGTGTGCCTCCTTTCTCGAAATCCCGACGCGGCCACACGGGCTACGCCCGCTCCAACAGGCGGGCCACTTCCTCCTTGAGCTGGGGCAGCGGCAACGGTTTGGAAAAGCACATGTCGGCGCCGTAGGCCTTCATCTCCTTGAACTTGTCGTCGTCCAGATAGGCCGACAGCACGATGATTTTCGTATCCCGGGTGTCCGGGTTCTCCTTGATCTTGCGACACACCTCGTTGCCTTTGATGTCCGGCATCATGATGTCCAGAATGATCAAGTCGGGCCGGAAGTGGTTGACCTGCAGGCCGGCTTCGAACCCATCGGAGGCAGAAATCACCTCATAGTCGTGCTCATCCTCCTCCAGGGCCTGCACGATGGTCTCCACGATGATGGGGTCGTCGTCCACCACCAGAATTTTGCGCCGGCTGTTGGCCGGCAGTTCGGCCGGCACGGGCATGCCCTGGCGCTGCATGAAGGCGACCAGGTCCTCCCGTTTGATGCGGCGGTGGCCGCCGACGGTCTTGTAGGCCTTGATGTGACCCGCTTCGATCCAGTTGATGATCGATTTGGAGGAAGCCTTGCACATCTGGCTGGCCTTGTAGACGGTAAGTGTGTCTTCCATGGCGAGTCCCTCCTTTCTTTCCTTTGGGGCTTATGATGTTTCCATACGACGGCTCTGGCCACCTGTCAACTATATTTTTTATAATTTCTATAAATTCTGTATTTTAAATCCCGAGAGATGAAGTCACGAAAAGATGCGAAAATGACATGCGAAAGGATGATAACTTATATATTATATTATTTTTATTGATTTACTCCGGATGATATGAGGATCGATACGGATTTCGATCATCGATGGGGAAATGAGATCATTTATATATCAATTTTATATATTATAGTTATTATAGTTTTTAAAATTATAACTCTCTGCCCGAAGCCCGGCAATGCCGGGGTAACATTCGGACAAGCTGCCGTTTCTGTGATTTGTTCGAGATTGCGTACGGGGATTCAGAAAGGGGAAAGGAAGAGCGGCTTCAGGCGACCGCACCCGGTTCCGGGCAGGTCAATGGCTCGCTTTCATGCGTGGTGGGCAGCAGGATGGTGAAGGTGGTGCCTTTGCCGACCTGACTCTCCACCTTGATGTCACCGCCATGATCCTTGATGAATCCGTAGCAGACCGAGAGGCCCAGTCCGACCCCCTTGGCGCTGTCGGTCTTGGTGGTAAAAAAGGTGTCGAAGATTTTGTCGAGATGTTCGGCCTTGATGCCTGCGCCGGTGTCGGCGATCTGAACCCGGACGGTCTCGCCGTTGCCGCTGGTCCTCACGCTCAGGACACCCCCTTCGGGCATGGCATCCTTGGCATTGGCGATCATGTTGAGGAATACCTGGCGCAACTGGTTCTTGGAGGCCATCACGGGACGAAGCCCTTGGCCTAAAGCGGTCTGAATCTTGATGTCCACCTCGCGGAACTGTTTTTCGTGCAGCAACAGGATTTCATCCAGTATGGTGTTGACGTCCACGATGCAGCGCGCCTCCTGGTCCGGCCGTGAAAAGGACAGCATCTTGCGCAGCATGTCGGTGAGCCGAATGGTTTCGGACAGCGCCATGTCGAGCAGTTTGCGGCGCTTGTTGGTGGGCGGTATCTCGGTCTTCATCAGCTCCAAGGTGTTCATGATGCCGTAGAGCGGGTTGTTGAGTTCGTGGGCCAGCTGGGAGGTGAGCCGCCCCATGGCCGCCAGTTTTTCGGACTGCAGAAGCTGCTCCTGGGTGCGATGCAGCCTGCGCTCCATCTCCAGCCGTTCGCCCAGGTCCACGAAAAAACCGGCCGAGGCGACCTCCTGCCCTGTTTCATCGCAGATGAGGCTGGCCGAAAGCGTGCCTTCCACCAGTGTCCCGTCGCGGTGCCGGAAGGTCATGGGGTAGGCGCGCAGCTTGCCGCTGCCGCCATACTCCCCGCTGCGCATCTTGCGCATCATCTGGTAGGCCTGGTCACCCTCGTAAAGCTCGCGCACATCCATCCGGTTGACTACATCCTTGGCCGCATACCCCAGGGTCTCTTCGGCGCCCCGGTTCCAGATGATGATCTTGCCTTCCATGTCCGCCCCGATGATGGCGTTGGGCGAGCTCTGAATGATGTTGTTGAGAAAATCGAGGGTCTTCCGGATCTCGCGCTCCAACCGTACGATCTGGCTCTGATCCATGCAGATGCCTTCGTATCCCGATACCTGGCCCGAAGGATCGATGCGCAGGTTGGCGGTAAGCAGCACCGGCAAGCTGGTGCCGTCCTTGCGTTTAAAATCCACCGGATAGTTGACGACACGGCCCTGGCTCTCGATCATGCGCTGAAAGGCCACCCGGTCTTCCGGCCGCAGGTAGAGGTCTTTCTGAAGACTGATCTTCAACAACTCCTGACGGTCCGTATATCCGAGCATCTCCATCAGGGCGGGATTGACATCGAGAAAGCGCCCCTCTTTGCTGCTCACATAGACACCTGCGCCTACGTTTTCAAACAGGCGCCGGTAGCTTTGTTCCGTGGAGCGCAATTTCATTTCCTGGTCGCGGCGCCGGGTGATGTCCCGGTAGATATTGAGTTTGGACAGGGTGCCATCCAAGTTCCGAATGGGCACTTCGATGATGCGATAGGTGCGGTCCAGCCGTGGCATGTAGACTTCCGAATGGGCGCTCTCCCCGTTTTCAAACACTTCGCGGGCCTGACACCAGGGGCACATCACTTCAGAGTCGTTGACCACCTCGTAACACTTCCGGCCCACGGCCTCGCCGAACATCGCGATCATGGCGCGATTCATGAACTCGACCGTGTAATCCTCGCGGGTGATGTAGATGCCGTCTTCCATGGCATCCAATATGTAGCCGAGATCCTGAATGGTATTCATGGTATCCTCGCTCGTATCGTCGAGAAGGTCGCCTGACAGGCCCATGCCGATCCCGGCGGCAAACGCCAGGATACAGCAACGAAAGAGGTGCCGACCAGATAACTATCCTTATGATTACACCGGGAGATCTGTCAAGCGATGGCCCGAATAGCGGCTCGTGGATGCTTTGGAAACAGGTCCAACCCATATCGTCCGTCGGACTCGCTGCCGCCTGGCAGCAATTCTAGCTGAATGTGATCCACCTTGAAGGGAATGCATTACTGAAGGCGTTTGATAAAAAATTAGCACCGCAACGGTCATGGCAGGCGTGGGTGGGGCAGGTGGCCAGGGCCACGTGAGCCATGCGGGTTAGTGCCGGTTTAATGCAAACGGCGGACAAGCGGCCCAGACTGTTTGAGCGCAGCGAGTTTCTGGGCCGCCCGCCGTGCATTTTACCGGCACTTGACCGCTTGGCGTGTGGCATCGGCCACCTGTTCCACACACGCCGGGTTTAATGAATAGCATTCAGTTAGAATCCCTGAACCCCTGGCAGGGCGCCTGGCATTCGAGCCCAACTTGTGTTAGAAATGCAAAATTTGGGCGACATGAACGTGAGCCGCTTGATAGCGCTTGGTAACGACGACCCGACAGGAAAGGCTCCTCTGAAATGGTGACGACACAGTTCCCGGCGAAATTTACGGCCGTGTTGGTTTACAGCAGACCCTTGCTGGTCTTCGGCGGGATGGTATGCGCCCTGGCGGTGATCTGGGGAAAGGATCCGGCCGTCTATACGCTCGGCATATCGTTTTTGTTGATCTCCATGACATTCGATCTCATCGACGGCTGGTTCGCCGCGCGCTTCCGCCCCCAGGCCCTGCTGGCCCCGCTGGCCGACCGGATCATGGACAAGCTCGTCTTTTCGATCATTTTTCCGGTGATCGCCGTCGGCACCATGTGGCGACTTGTCGGCACCCAGCCCACCCGCGCCCACCTGCTGCACGCCATCTTCGTGCTGCTATTGTGTGTGACCGTGCTGATTCGCGACAATTTCGCTGGATTCATGCGCGGTTTTGCCCTGCGCCAGGGCAGCGAACCCGAATCCAAGGAATATACCCGATTGCGCACCATCGTGGCCGCTCCCATCGCCGTACTGCTCTATGCCAACGCCTTCTACGTTCCCGAAGGGCCATCCTCCTGGATCTACCACTGGGTCTCCTGGATGGGCACCCTGCCGCTAAGGACCTTTTTCTTTATTGAAATCCTTTTCATGATCATCAATTTCGGCTCCATAGCCGCCTATTGCCGAAAGTACGGCACCGTCTGCCTGGATGAATTGTGTCTCGGCGATCAGGTCCTCAGGCGCAAGATCCTGGCGGTGCTGCCCAATGCGCTGACGGTGATGAATGCCATGATGGGGATCATGGGGGTGATCTTCGCCTATCAGGGGCGCTTCCGGGAGATGTACTTCATGCTGATCGGGGCCGCCACCTTCGACAAGCTGGATGGCGCCGTGGCCCGCCGCCTGGGTTTGACCGAGCCGCTGCCCGAGGAGGAGAGCGAGTCCGGGCGAAAAGTGAACCTGGGCAATCTGATGGATGATTTTGCCGATGGCATCAGCTTCTGCATCGTCCCGGCCTGGATTTTCTACATCGCCCTGACCGATTTCGGATACGGCCGATTCAATGCCACTGTCGTCGGATGGATCGCAGCGATCTACGCCCTCGCCGGCATAGGCCGTTTGATCTACTTCACCATCGACAAGCACCCGATCCCCGGCTTTTTCAAGGGGCTGCCCACGCCGGCGGCCGCCCTTCTGGTGCTCTCGCCCATCGTCATCTATGGACACGCCCTGGAAGCATTTCCCGGATGGATCGGATTCTGGGGATATTTCTCCATCGTCCTGGTGCTCTTCAACGCCGTCATCATGAACTTCTATCCGATCCACTACATCCACATGGGCCGCGCCATGAGCCGCAACCCCTGGTTCGGCCGCGTGACGGCGCTCATCGTGATCGTTTTCGCGTTTACGCCCTATCTGGGCCAGGCCAGCCTCTGCATCATGATCCTGTACCTGTTCTCGCCCCTGGTCACCTGGCGCATTCATCCCGACGATGCGGCCAGGGAAAGCCGCACAGACACCCAACCGACGATCAAATCATAGTAAAAAGCCTGTGCCCTTTTTTTTCTCCGCCCGATGCCGCCTTCAACGCGAAGAAAATGCGCCAGCGATTCATACGATCGACAAATGGGGATTCAAAACAACCGCCCTATTGCTGCGACCCGAACACTTTCTTTAGGATGTCGGTCACCCGGGCCGCCGGATCGGTCCGGATCTTGGCCTCCTCCTGCGCCAGCATGACGAACAGGCCGTCCAATGCCTTGCCGGTCACATATTGATCCAGGTTGAAATCCATCAGGCTCTTGACAGGCAAGACTCGAATCTTGTCCTCCAGAGTCTGGTAGTAGCGCGTCACCCCCACTTCCGCCATGGCATTGTGCACCAGCGGTTCGAAGCGCTGCCCCAGGGCATTGTAGGTCTTGTCCTTGAAGAAAAGGGTCGCCTCGTTCTCGCGGCCGTTCAGAATCTTCTTGGCATCGGCGAAGGTCATCTGTTTGATAGCGCCCACGAAAAGCGCCTTGGCCTCCGGCGCGGCGCGTTCGGCCGCACGGTTCATGCTCTGTTCAAAAGAGGTGACCTGCTCACCCATCCCCGCCATGCGCAGCACGTTTTCGACCTTGCGGACGTTTTCCGGCAGCGGAATCTTGATTTCCGGGTTGCTGTAATAGCCGTTGAGCTTGGAGGTGACATCCACCGCGTTTTCCGTTCCCACCCGGAGCGCCTCCTTGAGACCGGCGACAATATCGCTCTGGCCCAGGCCCTGGCTGGCTGGCAGTTCCCTTGCGACCTGTCCGAGCACACCGTCCATGCCGCCCTGGCAGGCAAAGACCGCCATTGCCAGCAGCAATGATACCACCGCACAATACGCCGCTTTTCGTCTGGACATGAAAGTTCCTTTCGTTTGATGATTCGTCCGCGATAGCGATCCTAAACGATCGTTTTCAGCTTGCTTCTTGCCTCCCGCAGGTCGGCCGACGCCTTTTTCACCATGAATCCGCTGTCCGTTCCCAACGTGACGAACTGAAATCCCTGTTCAAGGTATCGTCGGGTAAATGCCGCACTCCAGGTATGAATCCCCACGGCCAGGCCATGCGCGCGGCAGGCCCTGAAGATGCGGTCGACGGTCGCCACGTGGGCAGGATCGTCGTTGTCCCCCACCGGCGCCAGACCGATCGCCAAGGCCAGGTCGGCCGGGCCGATATAGATGCCATCCAGGCCGGGCGTCGTCACGATCTCCTCCAGGTTGTCGAGTCCCTGCCGGGTTTCGATCATGCCGATGCAGGCCACCTGCCGATTCGCTTCCGCGGCATAGCCCTCGCCGCCGTATAGCGCCGCGCGAATGGGGCCGAAAGAGCGCTGACCCTCGGGTGGGTAGCGGCAGGCCGAGACGGCTTGCAATGCCTCTTGCCGGTTGTTGACCATCGGCACGATGACGCCGTAGGCGCCGGCGTCCAGCACCTTCATGATCGTGGCTGGGTCGTTCCAGGGCACGCGCACCAGCGGGGTGACGTCGGTGGTGGACATCGCCGGCAGCATCTGTTTCAGGTCGTGATCGCCGATCATGCCGTGCTGCATATCGGCGCACAGCCAATCGAAGCCGAGGTGAGCCATGAGTTCGGCCGAATAGGCATTGCCGATGCTCAACCATCCGCCGATGGTCGGCCGTCCCTGCCGCCACGCCTCGAGCGCTTTGTTCGGTCTCACCGGGTCACCTCCTGGTCCATAAGAGTCGATTGTGGATCGGGTAAACCAACGTCTGCCGACGGCAACGGGATAGGGCTCCGGCAGCGATGCTGCTGCCAAGAATCATTACCGTCCGGACATCCATAGCAAAGCCGTATCGGCGAAGCAAGCCAAGCGTCGGAACGACCAGCGGCCATTGCACAATGGCGGGCAATGAATTATGGGAAAAAGATGAACGAATCCAAGTCGGACATTCAAACCCTCGTCGATCGACTGGCAACGCTGCCCCAGGCCGAACACGGCATCGAGGCCCAGGCATTGGCTCTGCTCGTGCCGCTTCAGCGGGCCTTGGAAACGCATGACACGCCCGCCGTGGACCGGCACCAGGCCCGCCTGCGGGCCTTCTGGCTGCAACGCGTGCCATGGTGTTCGAGCCTGTCCAGGGAGCTCGAAAAGGTGTTGATCCAACTGGAAGAACTCGGCGGCACCCTGCCTGGCGGGGCCATCGGCGGGTAGGGTCCCAACCCGCNNCCCGCCGGCATTACCGCGTCATGGCGGCGCCTCCGCCGCTATACATAGCCATTGACTTTAACAATGGAATCCGGTTTGCTGACTTTTACAACCGTTTTGAAGGAAATTATAGCTCGGATTCAGGGGTAATGACATCCGTTAACGACGAACGAATCATTTCGGCGGTCGATCGATATTTCGGAAATCCGGACATCGCCCGCAACCTGACCGCCCTGTGCCGGCGCCTGCCCGCCGAGGCCCAGGTGGCGGTGGCCGGCGGCGCCATCCGCAATGTCATCATCGCGCTGATCCATGGCAGCGCACCCCCCACGCCGGACATCGATATTTTCATCGGCGGCCTGCAGCGCGATTTTTCCCTGCCACACGCCCTGGCCGGCCAACTCATCGAACAAACCGATCTGAAAGGGTTTTGCTGGCATCCGGAGGGATCGCAACTGGCCTATGACCTGTGCCTGCTCCCTGATTTCGTGGTCATCGAGGCCTGCCATCTCGAACCCACCATGGATAACCTGCTGAACAGCATCGACTTCACGGTCAACGCCGTTGTATTCGACGTGCGTGGTCGCTCGTTGGCGGAAAACGGGTGTACGGCGGACATTCGAGCGCGGCGCATCGATTTCAACTGCCATGTGATTCCCAACCGGGAACTGATCGCCTATCGCGTCTTGCTGATGGCGCACAAGACCGGGTTCACCCTGTCCGAAACGGTGTTCGATTTCCTCAAGCATCGCCTCGAGCTGGACACCGTGACCCATCTGCTGAAAATTATCAGGTCCAAACTGGATAAGGAGACGGCCGACACGGTCACGGCGGACTACGACGCCCTGTGCCGCTGCCGCGATTATGGAGCGTATCTCGCCGGCCGGGGCCGGTGAATTGAACTTGATCCGCAAAAGGAGGCAACCGATGACGAAAAAAGATCTCCCCTTCCTGGCCGCGGCCGTGGCCGTCCTTTGGATTTTCGCATGCCAGAGTGCCTACTACTCGGTGTGGGAATCCCTGGGAAAAGAGAAGCGCCATTTGCTGCGCGATCAGATCGAAGCGGTCCAGGACGATCAAAAGGAGGCCTCCGAAGAGTTCAACGACGCCTTGACCAGCCTGAAAATGGTCTACCATTTCGACGGCGGCGACCTCGAAAAGATCTATAATCGGGTATCGGACGATTACGAGGTCTGCCGGCAGCGCGCGGGGATGATCGACGAGCGCATCGCCAAGGTCGAACGCATTTCGGACGACCTGTTCAAAGAGTGGCGCGCCGAGATCGACCAGATCCAGAACCCGAGCTTCAAGTCCAGGAGCGCCCAAAAACTCAAAGAAACCCAGTTCCGCTATGCCCGGCTGGAAAATTCCATGCATGCGTCGCGCAAACGCATGACCCCGGTATTGACCCGGCTCAATGACTACGTGAGGAAAAGAGGGTCGACTGGTTCAGAGTCCTCCCCCTGATCGGCCTGCACGCCGGATGCCTGCTGGTGTTCTGGGCAGGTATCACCCAGGACCTGCGTCCCGTGCCGCCGAGCGTGCTCAAGGGATAAAAAGGACAGGCGAATGAAGATTGCAGTGATCGGTACGGGCATCTCGGGGCTCGTTGCAGCGTATCTGCTCAGCGGGGCCCACGACGTTACCGTATTCGAAGCCAACGGCTACATCGGCGGGCATACCCATACCGTGGAGGTGCCATCTGCCGGCGGAACGGTGGCCGTCGATACGGGTTTCATCGTCTTCAATGCCAAGACCTATCCCAACTTCATCCGGCTCATGGAAAAACTGGGTGTGGCCTGGCAGCCATCGGTGATGAGTTTCAGCGTGCAATGTGAACGGACCGGAATGATCTTCTCGCCGAGCACCTTTGCATCTCTCTTTGCCCAGCGCAAAAACCTGGTGCGCCCCGCTTTCTACAGGATGCTGGCCGATGCCCTGCGATTTCGAAGCCGGTCCACGGCGCTTATCGAACAGGGCGACGACCGGACCACCCTGGCCGCCTACCTGAAGCGAGAGAAGTACAGCCGCGGCTTCATCGAGCACTTCATCGTGCCCATGGGCGCGGCCATATGGTCGGCCGACCCCCGACGCTTCATGGATTTTCCGGCCCGCTATTTCGTCACCTTCTTTCACCACCACGGGTTTCTCAACATCAGCGACCAACCCGAGTGGCGGACCATCAAAGGCGGCTCCAGCCGGTACATCGCGCCCCTCACACGCCCGTTCCGGGACAACATCCATCTGAACACCCCGGTGCGCAGCGTCCGGCGCCATGCCGGCCACATCGAACTGGCCACCGCAGATGACACCCGCCATCGCTTCGACCAGGTGGTCATCGCCGCCCACAGCGACCAGGCTCTTGGCATGCTGGCCGATCCATCCCCTGCGGAGATGGAGATTCTGGGCGCCATCGCCTACCAGGAAAACTTCACGGTGTTGCACCGCGACATCTCCCTGATGCCCTCGCTGCGGGCCGCCTAGGCCAGAGGGTGACACATGAAATTCCTTGGCGAAGCGATGGCGCCGCCATTCGACGGATGCGTGACGGCTTTGATCTGCCGGAAGGATGTAGAGATGCTCTTCGCCCCAGGGCGTGTTGTGGATCTCGGTCACGATGGTCTCCACGAATTGGTCGCGGGCATCGTAACAGTAATAAAAGCTCACCGGATTGAAGCAGTACCCGAAATAGCGCAGGTGGGTGAGCATGCGCACCGGCCCGGCCGGTCTGCGGCCGGTTGCGGCCTGGACCCGATCCCTGATCGCCTGGTCCAGGGGAACGCGAGGGTCACCCGTGTGGTCGCGACGACGGAAGTAGGCCAGGTTCACCCCCCGGCCCGACCAGAGGGGATGAATGCCCGAAAGGGCGTCGGTGCGGGCCAGGTCGAGAAACACCAGAAAGAGCCGGTACTCGAAATGGTTCTCCACCGGGTGAAAGCGGCGGTGCCGGATGGTGCCTTCGTAGAGGGCGTGCGCGGCGGCTCGCTTGGGGTCCAACATGGTTCAGCTCCTTTCTCCGGCCGACTGACCGACCCACGGCTTGCGGGCCAGCGGCTTGGTAAAGATCATTTGCGCGCTGCCCAGGTATCGCTCTTCGAATCCGGCCTCGCAATAGTGCAGGTAGTAGGTCCACATGCGCTGAAATGCGTCGGAAAAGCCGAGGGCCTGCACCTGGGCGAGATTCCGGTGGAAATTGGCGCGCCAGCGGCGCAGGGTTTCGGCATAGTGGGGCGTCATGTCCTCCAGGTCGAAAAGGCGCAGGTCGGTACGTCGGGCCGCGGCGTTGCCGATGGCGGACACCGAAGGAATGCAGCTGCCCGGGAAGATGTACCGTTTGATGAAATCCACGCTCCGCTTGTGCGTCTCGAAGGCCCAGTCGGCGATGGTGATGGCCTGCAGCGCCATGCTGCCCTCGGGCCGCAGCAGTCGCGCGCACTGAGCCATGAACGTCTCCAGGTAGTGATGACCGACGGCCTCGATCATCTCGATGGAGACCAGCTTGTCGTATTGGCCCCGCAGATCCCGGTAGTCCGATTTGAGCAGGGTGATCCGGTCGGCGACCCCGGCCGCGGCGATCCGTTCCCGGGCAAGGGCGTATTGCGCGTCGGAAATGGTGGTGGTGGTCACCCGGCAGCCGTAGTGCTGAACCGCGTGCAAGGCGAAGCCGCCCCAGCCCGTGCCGATTTCGAGCACATGGTCTTTTTCCGAGAGGTGCAGTTTCCGGCAGATGCGGTCGTACTTGGCGATGGATGCCTCGGCGAGGGTAGCGTCCGGGGTTTCGAAATAACCGGCCGAGTAGGTCAGGGTCTCATCGAGAAAAAGCCGGTAGAAATCGTTGCCCAGGTCGTAGTGGGCCACGATGTTCTTGCGGCTGCCGGAAACGGTGTTGCGCCGCAGGCGGTGGAACAGTTGGTAAAAGGGGCTGGCCAGACGCGCCGGGCCGCTTTCCAGATCTCGGAAAACCACCTGGTTGCGAAGCACGATGCGCACCAGGGCGGTCAGGTCGTCGCTCTCCCATTCGTGCCGCATGTAGGCCTCGGCCGCGCCGATGCTGCCGCCGAAGACGATTCCCGTGTAGGCCCGCCGGTCGCGAATGCGCACCTCCGCTTCGATTGGAAAGTCGTTCGCGGCGTGCCCGAAACAGCGGCGGACGTCGCCGTCGTAGACGCAAACCCGGCCGTTTTCCAGTTTCGACAAGAGCCTGTACAAGATCTTTCGGGCCAGGCCTGCGGCCGGGGCCGCTGCAGCCTGCACCGGCCAGCGCGTTTGGTATGGCGTCAAGGTTTCGTTCATACGCACCCCCTGTGCGGTCGATGGGTCAACAGATAGTGGGAGACCAGCCATTCCCGTCCCCGGCGGTATCCCCAGAGCTCGGCGCAGGCCATAAAAAAGATCCGCCACCGCTGATACCACATGCCGGCATGTTCACGACCATAGGTCGCCTCCATGATGGGCATGACAAGGCTCTTACCGGCGTCCAGATTGGCCAGCCAGGCTTCGGCCGTCTTCTGGTAGTGGCGTCCGTCCAGGCGCCAATGACGTTCCACCACGAGATCCTGCTGGAAGTAGAGCAGCAGGTCGTCCGAGGGCATCATCCCACCGGTGAAGAAGTAGCGGCCCATCCAGTCGTCGTCGCTGGTGATGTCATAGAGATAGGCCGCATCCCGATGGGTGAAGATGTGGATGAAGAGTCGGCCGTCGGGTTCCAGCCAGCCTGCCATCCGGGCCGGCAACTTTTCCCAGTTGCGCATGTGCTCGAACATTTCCACCGACACGATGCGATCGTAACGCCCCTGGGCCGCGAAATGGTTCATATCCGCGGTCACCACTTCCAGGTTGCCCAGGTTGCGCCGTCGGGCCTGTGTCGTGATGAATTCGCGCTGGGAAGAGGCGTTGGACACGGCCGTAATCCGGGCATTGGGAAAGCGCGCGGCGGCCCACAGGGAAAACGATCCTCATCCGCAGCCCAGCTCCAGGATGCGCTGGCCGTCCAACAGCTCGGCGCGTGCGGCGACCAGTTCGAGGGCCCGGGCCTCGGCGGCGTCCAGGCTGTCGACCCCATCGGGCCAGTAACAGGCGCTGTATTTGAGGTGTTTGCCCAGTACATGCCTGAAAAAGTCCGGTGGCAATTCGTAATGCTGCGCATTGGCCGCGTCGGTGGCCAGCGCGATGGGGCTTTGCCGCATCGCTTGTATAAAGGCTTGCTTACGGGCCATCTGCCGTTCCGGACCGCCCTTGCCTTCTGCGGCCAGGCGCTGGAAATCCAAAAATTTTATTCCCAGTCGGATCAGCGGATCGGGCAACCGGCCCTGGTCCGCCAGTTCAATCAAGGTTTTCATGGGGATCCTCCGTTGGTTGTCGCTCCCGGGGCATCCAGGGAATGAAGGCCGACGTCCGTTCGATGTAGCGCCGATAGGCCGGCCGCTTTTCGATCAGTAGTTTTTCCGTCAGCGGTACGCCCGTCATTTTGAGAAGGACGAGGGTCAAGGCCAAGGGGCTGACGATGCTCCAGCCATTCTCAACCTGGGATAGCCCGATGACAAACACGCCCCACCATAGCAGGCATTCGCCGAAATAATTGGGGTGGCGGCTGTAGCGCCACAGGCCGCGGTCCATGACCCGACCCCGGTTGGCGGGATCGGATTTGAAGCGGGCCAGCTGCCAGTCGCCCACGCTCTCGAAAACGAAACCCACAAGCCAGAGTCCGGCGCCGATGGCATCCAGGATGCCCAATCGGGACGGCTCCCGCGCGGCCATACCGGCTTGAAGCGCCAGGGCGATGACCCATAGGAACAGCGCCTGCAGCAGGAACACCTTGAACAGGCTGGTCCACCAGAAAGCGGCGCCGTTCGACCGGCGCCATGCCGCATAGCGCGGATCTTCGCCTTTGCCGCGACTGCGCCAGACCATATATGCGGCCAGACGAACTCCCCAAACCGTGGTCAAGCCAAGCAGCAAGGCCTGGCGCGGCGCATACCCATCGGTCCGTGACCATGTGACCCAGGCAATCAAAACGAAACCGAGCCCCCAGAGCGCGTCCACGTGGGTTACGTCCCGGCGGACGACGCTCACCACCCATCCCAGGCCCATCAAAAGCATCGCGGCCAACAAATTTTCCATATAAAACGGTGCCAATATCATGTCGATCACCTCCTGAAGCTATCCGGCCAACGTCGAACCGTCAGATCACGCACGCCATCCTGTCTCGGCACACCATTACGCCGGGCCGGAGCGGATCCGCCGCCGCGCCGCCCGCCCGGATACGGTCGATGGCGGCGATCACTTCCCGATGGCGCTCGCCGCTGAGCGGATAACGCAGTGCAATGGCGATGGCCGCGACGTTGCAAAGCGAGGGAATAAGGGCGTAAAAAATCCGGATGGTCCACTCTACGGAAGGGCCCTGGGTCGCATTGAGCACGTATCCGGCCATTCCCATGGCCGCCAGTCCGACCCCCACCCCCACGGCTGCGGTCATCTTTTTGGCCACGGACCAGAGGCCCATGTATTGGCCTTCACGACGCCGTCCGCTGATCAGCTCATCGTAATCGATCACGTCGGCCTGCAAGGCCGACGGCAGGGCCAGCACGGCCCCAAACCCCACGCCGGAGACCACCACCAGCACCCCATAGGCGACCACGTCGCCCGGACCGAGAAAAAAGATGGCCAGAAAGACGACGGCATTCACACCCAGGGAGATCAACCAGGCGTGCTTCTTACCGACTCGTCCCGCCACTATCCGCCATAACGGCAGAAAAACGATGCCAGTGACAAAAAAGAGCAGAAGAAACAGTTCCGCGCCGGATGTTCGGAGCACGTACTGGACGTAATACAAGATCAGGGCCGCCGGCAAATTGCTTCCCAGCGCGCTGACGGTAAAGGCCGCCAGCAGAATCAGGAACGGCCGGTTGCGCCGCATGCCGCGCAGGCTCTCGAACAAGTGAATCCTTCCGGCGTCAGGTAACGGTCTTTGCTCGCGCAGGCGATACACGCACCAGGCACAAGCACCCACCAAAACCGGGGCATAGAGCAGGCCCATGATCAGGAAGGCCGTGCGCACCTCTTCAGGGCTTCCGTCCAGCCCCCATATCCATCTGACCATGGCCGGTGAGGCGGCGGCCACCAGCGTACCGCCGATGAGAAACCCGTCGCGCAACATGAACAGCGTGGTCCCGTCATCGTAGTGTCGGCTCAGCTCCGGGCCTAATGCCTCATATGGGACGGCCGTGACGGTCCAAAACAAGAAAACCGCATAGATCCAGAAGGCAAACCAGACGGTGTTCGTCGAAGCCTCGGCGACCATAGGGGGCCGAAACAAAAACAGGACGCCCACAGCGAGCAGTAGGGCACCGAACAGGATGAAGGGGCGGCGCCGGCCCATGGCCGAACGGGTTCGATCCGACCACCAACCCATCATCGAATCCGTAACCGCGTCGAAGATGCGCACCCCGAAGAGCAGGAATCCCACCACGGCGATGTCGACCCCCACCACATCGGTATAGAACTTGGGAATGAACACATAGACCGGAATGCCCACCATGGCCAACGCAAAAGCGGGCATGGCGTATGCCAGCTTCAGGTTCATGGGTAACACATTCTGGTTGGTGCGCATCGGGTGTCTCCTGCCGCGATCGATTCGGTTCGACGGTTGATCTTCAAATTGCAGAGAAAGTTATGAAGCCCTCGCCACAAAAACAACCAGGTAAGACTCGGTGGCCAATGGCAGGATAAAACTACCTAGTGCCCATCCACAAATGTCCAATTGTCCCGATATCTCCGGGATTATTTCAATTGTTGTAGCATTTCCCCCATCATGCGATGAATCAGGTTGACCGCCTTGAGCGGGCGCAGCATGACCTTGAAGTCGATGATCCTGCCGTCCACTCCCCAGGTGATCATGTCCACGCCGTTGACGACGATTCCGTCGATCTCGGTCAAAAATTCGAGAACGGCCTGGTTCCCCGATACAATCTCGCGCAGGTATTTGAAAGTCCCGTTATTGAGCACGTGCATGGCAGCGGTCAGGTAGAGTTTGGTGATCGGTTTGCCCGCTTGCGGCGTATGCACGACCGGTGAGTGAAACACCACCTCTTCGGCCAGAATGGCGTCCAGAGCGGCTTCGTCCTTTGAGGTGACGACATGGTGCCAGGCTTTCATCGTATCTTCGATCATGTTCATCCTTGTCTATTGAAGGTTGTATCTTCTTCTCAGTGCCCGAGAAATGTCGCTGGTCATCATCAGTGCGCGGTCCGCCTCCTCGGGCGAGAGCAGCACCATATCGCACGCCGGCATGACCCACGACGATTCGACCAGAAGACGCTCATCGACCCCCGACTGCGAAAAACGGTCGATGGCCGTGGATATTTTTTCGATCAGACCCTCTGTGGTCTCTTTTTCGAGCGATGCGCCGTCCACCGGCACGATTCCCCAGGCCAACATGCCGCCGCGCTGGAGGAAACGATTCAGATCCGGCGCGTAGAGCAATATCTGCTCGATGTGCTGGTAGGCGTCGAAATTGATGACGTCGATGGTGGCATCGGTCAAAAGGGTCCAGTCGATATTGGCGCAGCAGTGCACCCACCGGATGTCGTCGATGCCTGCAAAGCTGGCATCAATGGCATCGATGATCCCTTCGCGGGTGCCCGTGCCGCCGGCCGAGGTAAACGTCACCAGGGTCGTCTCCGGTAAATCGACCACCACCTCCACATCGGGGATGTGTGCATGGATGGTGGCCGCCAGCGAGCGCGCTTTGATGTTCATGCCTTTGATCAGGATGTCACGCAACGTTTCATTGTAGATCGAGGGCTGTCCGTTGGCCTGTTTCAGGAAGTCGCCAAAAAGCAGCGGACCGGCCGTATGAAAAACCACCCACTTGAGCTCCGGCGGACGCCGGCCGCAGATCCTGTCGATCATCTCATAAATAAACGGCGCGATCTGGGGCGTGGTCTTGAAATAGTCCAGGTCATCGGCCTCGTATCGGTCGTAGAATTCGATGATCTCGGGCTCGCGCTCGGTGGAGAGATCGAAATAGACATTCTTTTTGACGCGATCGAACACCAGGCACGGCAGCCCCTCCAGCATCCAACGGATGCTCCGGGTCAAGGCCGGCAGGCAGGGGGCTTCGGGCAGATACTTGAGGATCGAACGGGCGGCGTGATCGATATCGCGATAGGGGGTGACGCCCATCATGGTGGCCGCGAAACAGGGTCTGGTTTGGCGTTCTCTCAATGTGTCCCCTCCTTTGAAAGATAGCGCCCGGTTATCGGCCGAACAGCCGGTCAAAGCGCATCAACAGCTCCATATCGCCGTCGACCTTGTACTTCTGAGCCATGAACAGATTCTGCCCGTCGGCCTTGCCGGTGACGATATCCATCCAGACGGCGAAGGGGGTTTCGATGGTCAGTGTGGGGCTATCGGCCCGGCCGGCCGAGGGAATGATCGTGCCGTTGTCGATATCAAAATGGCATGCCCCCTCGACCTCACCCGAAAATAGGAACTGAATCACGGCCCGGGTATCCCTGGCCGCGTCGCGATTGAACGCCATGCCCATGATCAGCATAAAGCTCTCGACGGAGTCGGGCCGCGGCACCAGACCGCGCTCCACGAATGTCTTCAGGGTCACGCCTTCAGCGATGCAGGTCTTCCACATCAGGTTGGCGACGGTGGTCCAGATGCCGAGATCCTTGACGCTCTGTTCATGGATCTGTTGCATGGTCGCCTCGGAAATGCCTCCGTTCGTCACGATCTCCCTGCCGGCTTCGACGGTCGCCGCCAGAATCCGCTGGGCGCGGCTGCCGCCCAACGATACGGCCATGGCCTCGGCCCCGGGGCGGTAGATCTCGGCCACCAGCCGCTTGCCGAACAGGTATTTGGCCCATGCGGAGAGGGGGCCGAACGCCTCTTCGTCGTGAAAGCCGGCCACCGACAGCACCACGGCCCTGGGATGGGGATAGCGCTCCGGGTGGGTGGTGCGGCCGCTGGGCAGGGGGACGAAATAGGGTTCGTTCATGGGCAGGGTGCGCTCGATGAAGGCCTTCATGGTGGCGTTGACCGCATAATGGTAGAGGGGGGTGGCAAAAACGACCAGATCGGCCTGACGGTACTTCTCGAACAGTTCGCGACTCATGTCGTCTTTATGGATGCAGACGCCCGGGGTCTTGGTCCAGCATTGGAAACAGCCGCTGCAGGTGTTGATCTTTTTGTCTCGCAGGTTGACGATCTCCACCTCGGCGCCGGCCTCGGTCATGCCATGCACCAGGTGGGACAACATGATTTCGGTTTTGCTCTGACCTTCACCGCGCGGGCTGGAGTTGAGCGCAAGCACTTTCATACGAGGTTCCTTTCTGTGGATGGAGAATATCGGTTTATCTATAGCGATTTGGGAGCAATACGAAAGCAATACGAAGTCCAAATGGAAGACTCGAATATCGCCTACTCGTCATGGCCGATATAAAACCGGTTCCATGTGGGGCTGATGATGATTTCATTGACGCACACGTGGGCGGGTTGCTCGGCGACCCATCGGATGGCTCGGCCCAAATCGTCCGCTTTCAGCATCCTGGCCCGCACGTCGGCGGGTGGCGGCACGGGGCGGCGATCCAGGATCGGGGTGTCGACCTCCGCCGGACAGATGGCGCAGGCACGGATGCCGTTGACGCACTCCTCCTTGTTGAGATCGCCGGTCATGGCCACCACGGCATGCTTGCTGCTGGTGTAGGCCGGGCCGACGAGCGAGGAGAGATACTTGCCCGCCCATGAGGAGATGTTGATGATCAGGCCATCCTTTTGTCGGCGCATATGGGGCAGCACCGCCCGGGTGCAATAAAAGGAACCGTCCAGATTGACGCGCACCACCTGCCGCCAATCCTCAACGGAAACCTCTTTCCAGAAACGCTTGGGACAATTTATTCCGGCGCTGTTGACCAGGATGTGGATCGTACCGTGGCGCCTAACGATGGCTTCGGCCGTCCGGCCGACCGCATCCGGGTCGCTCACATCCAACGGTTCTGCTTCCGCACGGCCGCCGGCGGCAGCAATGCGATCGGCTTCGCGCACCAGGACCTCTTTGCGGCGACCGCTCATCACCACGATGGCACCACCGTCCGCCAAAGCCTGGGCGCCGGCCAGTCCGATGCCGGTGCCGGCACCTGTCAACCAAACGATTTTTCCTTTCAGCATGTGAAAAACCTCTCCTAGTGATGGGGTTTGGAAGGATTTAATAACGGAATGCTTTCCGCTCATCGATCCACATCATAGAAGAGAGAGAGGTGAACGGTCAACCATCGTCATCACACCCAGGGCATTTCTCAGCCGTCCGCCCTTCTTGTTTTTCGTTGAACGGGATCGAATTATATGATTTAGTTAGGCCAGTTGCACTCACGCTCCGGTCCATCCACGGCGACACCTTTGCACCGACGATTTTTCCGAACCATCGCACCCGGATTCAACCCTTTTTTTATCGGACAGCTGCCACCAAAGGAGCCGACATGGCGGACAACCAGCATCAACAACAATTTCTCCGCAGAGCACTGGTCAAGAAGGTCCTTCGCCGCATCATCGCCCTGGTGACCATCGTTTGCCTGGTCTACGGGCTCATCGCCCTGGTGTACGCCACCAAGACCATCTACAAGGTCAAAATGAATTACGCCGTCGTCCTCGAACGGTTCAACGGCGCGCGCGAGGCGGTTACCGACGTGGGTTGGCATGTGCGGTGGCCCTTTTTCACCCGCATCGAGCAGGAAGTGGCCTTGATGAACCAGCGGCTCTACCTGGGCGGCCAGCTCGAACCCATGCGGATCATTTCCAAAGGAAATGTGGCCTTATGGACGTCGGGGGTATTGACCTACCGCATCCGAGACTTGGAAACCTGGGCCATCCAGAACCTCGAACCCATGCAGCTGCTGCAGGGCGACTACGACGGGATCGTTAAGGACCTTTTGCAGGCCGAACCGGTGGACCAACTCATCTCCGACCGCGAGGAGATCAAGGAAAAGATATTCAAGGCGCTCAAGTCGAGCCCTATTAATGTGGGCGGGCCGACACTGGAAAACAAATACGGTATCGATATCGTGAGCTTCGTGCTCAAGGAGACCCGTTTCGGCGACAAACTGGTGGAGGCCACGGAGGAGAAAAAGCGGCGTGAACTGATCGCCGAGGCCGAAAACTATGCCGCCGACCAGGAAGCCAGCCGCATCCGAAAACTCTACGCGGCCTATGTGGACGGCATCCAGGCACTCCAAAAAAGCATCGGCCGCACCGACGGCATGACCGACACCGCCATTTTACAATTCCTGACCCAGCAGAAATGGGCCACGGCCTATGAAAAGAACCAGGAGGGGCAGCATACGGTCGTGATCCAGAACACCGAAATGTCGCCGGCCCTGACGCTGCCAGCGCCCCCGACGCCTTCGGCGGGGACGGCAAACAAGGCTGGAAGCGACGCCAAATCACAATAACATGTGCAGGGCTTTGACCCGAGGAGTCGTCCGTTGCCCAAACGCCTGACCAAAAGAGTGACCTATGTCCGCCTGCCTGAACACCGAATCAACGAGATTCA
Source organism: Desulfatitalea sp. UBA4791 (assembly GCA_002402905.1). GTDB lineage: Bacteria > Desulfobacterota > Desulfobacteria > Desulfobacterales > Desulfosarcinaceae > Desulfatitalea. Next base: position 37,326 of record DHGT01000161.1, read on the forward strand.
GGCCCTGGTGGCATCCTGGCCATACGAAACCAAGGCCTTCATGCGTGCCCGGCTCAACCAGTACAAACCACCGCGCATATGGATGAGCAGCCTGGCCGAATGGGGCGTTTCCTTTTTCATGGACTCCCCGGAAAAGACCTTCCGCGTCCTCAAGGACCCTGCCATCCTGACCGATTGGCAGAAGCGATTCGAACTCTCCGGACAAGCCAATCCCCAGGACGCCTGGAATCGCATCCTGGAAAAGGAAGTCACGGCCAGGGATTATCTCTACCTGCTCAGTCTGCTCGACGAAAGCCTGACCGATGTGCATGTGCCCATCGAACTGGAGAATTTGTTCGAAAAGGTCTACCGGGCCCACATCCGCAAGGAGTACGTCTCCGATCCCATCGTCCCCAAGGCACCCCTTATGCTGGTAGTCGGCCCTTCGGGAAGCGGCAAGACATCGACGGTCACCGAGGCCATCGAAAAGGTAATCTTCAGCGACCAGGTGCTGCCCGAAATCGATCTGAACCTGAAGAAAGAGGAGTTGTTGGCCGACGAACCGTTCTGGAAGAGCCTCGAAGAGGTCGATCCGACCCTCGCCATGGAAATGGTGCGTCTCAAGCGTCTCAAGTTCTACAAGCGTTTGGGCCGCATCCCCCTGATCCGCTGGATCTTCAAGCGTCAGATCAATCGCAACCTTTCGATTCTCGAAGAGCAGGGCATCCAGGTCGACTATGCCATGATCACACCCAACGATTACCAGACGGCCCTGGCGGGCGAACCGGGCAACTACTTCAAGCGGGCCCTGGGAGATGCCCGTAAAACCACCATCCGCCACGTGGAAGAGGCGCACAGCGCCTTCGGACGCGTCGAAGGCCATGCCAGCGGGGCCGAACGCCAGCAGCGCACCCTGATCGACACCTCCAATATCGTTATCGATGAAATCATCAGCGGCAAGCGGGACTGCCTGCTCGTGGCCACCACCGACCAGCCCGAACGCTTTGACGCGGCCATCTACCGGCGCTTCGTGGAAAAAGGCAAAATCATCAACCTGGCCGATTTCTGGAAAAATCCGTCCAACCTGCGGGAGGTCGTGCGCCTGGAGTTGCAGCGTCACGACATCGCGGTGCAAACCGCAGGAAGCCCGGTCAGACCGCCCGCGGATCGACCGGCAGCCATTACCCAGGCCGACCTGGATCGCGCCGTGGAATTGATCTACCAGGTTTTCAAGGAACGCACCTTGAAGGTGATCCCCTCCTACGTCCGCAAACTCGTCCATTCCATCGTGGAGATAAAAAACGGTTTCACCACCGCCTATCTTCAGGACCCTTTTCTGGTGCGCAACGCCTTCGAACTGGTGGCCCAGAATTCTTACGGCGACCTGTATAAACGCATCGTCGATCGCATGGATCGCCACGTCCGGTGGGAGGAGTATGTGGGCGGCATCAAGGATATCTTCTCCGAAATGACGAACAACTGTCTCTACTACGGCGTCGATGAAGAAAAAGGGGTGGTGCTCAACGGCCCGCCGGGCAGCGGCAAGACCTTCCTGGTGCGCACCTGGCTCGGGGAAAACAAGGAGGTCCACGATATCGCCACCAGCGCCGCGGCCTTGCAGGACCCGGTCAACCCCATCGACGGCGCGGTGGAGAACATGGAAAAGCTCTACGACATCGCCAAGATGATCGCGCCCACGGTGGTCTTCTTCGACGAGGGCGACGCCCTGGCCCCCAAGCGCAGCGCCTCGGGGGGCTCTCCTTCAGACAAGCTGACCAACAAGTTCTTGAGCCTGATCGACGGCGAGATCCCCCTGCGGCGGGTCTTCACCGTGCTGACCACCAATCGCCTGGACATTATCGATCCGGCCCTGATTCGTTCCAAGAGGCTCAAGGTGCTTGAAATATCAGGCATGATGAGCAAAGACGACATCGAAGGCATCGTGGCCATCTCCCTGGAAAACATCCCTTTGACCGAAGAGCTGAACGTCAAGACGATCATCGAAAGCGCCCAGGGATTGTGCAACACCCCGGCCGATTATGCCGCCTTCGTCGAAAAGGCCAAAGCCCTGCGCAGCACCGAATACGAAGTCCTGCTCAGATTCCGCGACATGCAGGCGGCCGACGAAGAAATTCGGGTCAATTTCGTCAAATTCAATCTCAAAACACTGGTGGGCATCATCGAAGCCGTGGACCTGCCGGCCCCCCTGCGCAACGAGCTCAAGGCCAAGCCACTGAAAATCCTGGACCACTTCGACGAGATCAAGGCAGCCTGCGACCGGGTCGAATCGGCCGATGCCTATCCGCTGACGCGCTCGCACCTGGCCTCTGCCAAGGCGGAAATCTCCCAGAGTCCGGTCAAAAAAGGCAAGGTCCAACTCGACGAGTTCCTCGAGGCCGAGTTGAGCCAGGAGCCCCAGGTCGGTTTCATCATTGGCGTGGGCGCCAGCGATACGGCCGGGGTGCTGTTGCCCATTGCCACCAGCCTGACCTATCGCGTGTCGTCAAAAAATGTTTTGGTCACCGGTGCGGTCTCTTCCCCCTCTTCCGCGGCGGCCCAGTTGGACATGGCGGTTCAGATGACCCAGCAATCGGCCCAGGAAGCACTCACCATGGTGAAAAACTACCTTCAGGGGCTCGACCCCAAGGTGAGCACCGCCCGGCTGTTGGGCGATTTCCTGGAAGACTACACCATCCACCACCAATTGTTGTCGGCCTCGTACAACGTGGGCGGCCCATCGGCCGGCTACGCGCTGGCCATCAACACCCTTTCGGCCCTCATGCTCATCCCCGTATTGAACGACTTCGGCATTACCGGCGCGCCCTGGACCAAGGGTGTCAAACCGGGCGAAGTGGGCGGATCGGTCATTATCGGCGGCCACAAGAAGAAAACGGAGAAAGTGCTCACCTACCTGCGGCGCATGTACATGCCCCTGAAAAATTACATGGACCTGGATCAGGATTTTTTGATGGGCTACTGGTCACAGGGAAAGGACATTCTGGGCGTCACCCATTTCGGGGATTTGATCCCGGAGGTGGTCTGGCTCAGCCCCTCCTACGGAAAACGTCTCGAAGAGCTGATCCATCTGCGCATTCAGTATAAGCTGGCCAAATACAAGAGTGAAAGCCCGCCCCAGGAGATCAAGGAGCGCATCCTGGCCATCAAGGAAGAGCTGCGCGGCCAGGTCGAAAAGCAGCTCCAGGAGCGACTGGCGGCGTTGCGCTACTATTTGCGCAGTCCGGTCCGCGATCCCCACCTTTCTCTCTCGGAGATCTACCGCCACAAACCCAGCCGCGTGTCCGATTGGACCGAACCCGTTTTCAGGCTGATTCGCAGCATCAAATCGCGAAAATCCATTCCGCCGGAAGTGTAAAGGCATCTTTCATTTTGAGGAAGAAGGTGGGAGAGGATGGATTGACCCGGCCGATGATACCTCCTGGTCCGACAGCCGGCGTCCACTGATCCAGATCGAAGCGATGTGCGCCAATCCATCGATCAGGCGGTCAGGACTCCCGTCCACGACCAAAAAATCGGCCCGGCCGCCGGGTCGCAATTCACCGCGATCGGTCAGGCGCATGAGTCGGGCGGCATGCCCCGTGGCGCACCGAACGGCCTGCTCTATCCGCATGCCGGCGGCCATGAGCAGCGCAAGCTCCTGCCGAACCGCAGCGCCGTGATCGACGCCCTGGCTGCCGGCATCGGTTCCCAGCGCGATCGTCACCCCGAACTGGACGGCTTTTCGGATCTGGTCCAGTTGATGGTCCACGGTGCGCCGGGCGATGTCGATCTGGTCGGGCCTGAGGCTGGAAGCCTCTGCCAGCCGGGACATGGGCACCACGGTCGGCACCCAGGAGATGCCCTGATCGGCCATGCGGCGCAGGTTCTCTTCACCCATAAAATAGCCGTGCTCAATGGAATCACACCCGGCGGCGATGGCCAGGCGCACGGGCAGTTCTCCGTTGGCATGTACCATCACCGGCCGTCCGGACCGGTGCGCCACACCCACCATGGCGCGCAGCGTGTTTTGGTCAAACTGCGGCCGGGTGGCGTGTCCAAAGCGATCGATGCTGTTTACTCCCGACTGGATGATCTTGAGATGGTCGATGGCATCGATCTGCGCGGACACCGCCTCGGCGGGTGACGCTCCCTGCGGCACGGCGCGGCCGAGCATGCGGCCGTAGCGGCCGGGGACATGCCAGGCCCACCCGCCGGCCTTCACGGTGACCGGTTCATCCTTAAAACGTTCATGGGTCTGCTTGTAATGAAGGGTGGCCCCCAAGCGATCGCCGCCGTCCCTCACAGCCACCACGCCGTGGCGCCATTGGTCTGTCAAATGCCGACAAACGGCCGCCTCGGCCGCTTCCAGGGTGTATTCCAGCTGGGCCGTTCGCACGCGCTCATCGAGCGAACCGGAAAAGGCCAGATGCACATGGGCATCCATGAGGGCCGGCAATAGCGTTGAAGTGGAAACATCCACCGCGTCGATGGATTGTGAGCCTGCAGGGCCGACCGACACAAGGATGCCGTCGCGCACGCCGATCAGCGCGTTTCGAACGACGGGCTGTCCGGTGCCGTCGATGAGCCAACCGGCTCGTATCCAACGGGTTGGGTCCGGGTCTGTCATCAAATCACACTGATCGCTATTTCAATGTGCCGCTCAAGTGCCGCCGGAGCAGATCCAGGGCCAACATGGCGAAAAGCTTTTTGTTCATCAGGCGCCGGCCGAAGGAGAGGGTCACCCTCCGGCTCAGCACGGTGTCGGGCGTGGCCAGCCCGATACAGATCGTGCCCACCGGCTTTTCCGGCGTGCCGCCGTCCGGACCGGCAATGCCGGTAGTGGCCAGGCCATAGGTGGCCCCGGCCACGCGGCGGGCCCCCGCCGCCATCTGTTCGGCCGTCTCTTCGTGCACGGCCCCGCAGCGGTTCAAGGTCTCGGGTTGTACCCCAAGCACCTGGATCTTTGCCGCGTTGGCGTAGGTCACGGCCGAAAAGAGAAAATAGTCGGACGACCCGGGCGTGTTGGTGACCCAGTTGGCCACCAGGCCGCCGGTGCAGCTTTCCGCCAGCGCCAGGTTGGCGCCGCGTTGCCTGAGTAGCTCCCCGACCTCGGCGGCCATGGAGCGTTCATCCTGCGAAAAGACATAAGGCTGCAGCTGTCCGGCCGCCCACTGCAGTGCCTCGTCCAGGCGCGCCCGACCCCGCTCTTCGTCCAGGGCGTTGTAATACAGCTTGACCTGGATCTCCGGAAACTTGGCCCGCAAACCGAGCTTGACGTCCGGGAAAAGATCGGCGATGGCCGCCACTTTCTCTCCGACGGCGCTTTCGGGCAGGCCGAAGGTCGAGATAACCCGCACCATCCGAAACTGCCGCGCCTTGCCCTGTAACATCTGCAACGCGGGCAAGACCTGCTCCTCGAACATGACGCGCATTTCGTTGGGCACCCCTGGCATAAAGAAAAAGAGGCATCCACCGATCGTCACCTGGAAACCAGGGGCCGTTCCCATGCGATTGTACAACACGCGCGCCCCGTCGGGAAACAGGGCCTGCTTGCGATTGGAAGGGTTCATGGGCCGGCCGCGGGTTTTAAAAAAGGCTTCGATTTCAGCCAGGGCCCGGGAATCCTCGATGAGTTGAACGCCGGCCGCCCGGGCGGCCGCCGCCGTGCTCAGATCGTCCTGGGTCGGCCCGAGACCGCCGGTCACCACCACCACGTCGGCGCGCCGGCTGATCTCGCCGAACAAATCCACGAGCACCGCCATATCGTCGCCCACGGCGTGATGTCGTACCACCTCGATGCCGTTGAGCTCCAGAAGATCGGCCAGGTAGGCCGAATTGCTGTCCACCAGCGCACCGGTGCGGATCTCGTCTCCGGTCGCCACGATTTCAGCTCTCATGATCACACCTCTCCCGAAAAATAAGCCCATAAGAATAAGAATCTGAAGGGTCGATATGGGCGCCAACCGAGCGGGTTATACGCCGGACCCAACCGAAGTGCAACCAGGAGGTGCCGAATACAGCGATTCTAACTGAACGCTATCCCTTAAACCCGGCGTGGATGGGGCAGGTGGCCAGGCTTCGCGTCTCGTCGACATGCGCCGCCGGTTCATCGCCCAGCCAAAGCCATCCTATGATGCTGAAAAAATAAAAAAACAAGTCAAGCCAATGCCACTTCGAGCCGATAAAACAGTGTCGTTTGCCCATAAATTGAAGAGGACTTATCCCCCATGCCCCTTTTCAAAAAAAGGTCAATTGCCAGAATATTCAATTTGTTGGTGCTCCTGGCTCTCGTGCCGGCCTTGCTGATCATCTTTTATTCCGGCCTGGAGCTGCGGCGCAATGCCATCGAAGACGCCCGACGAGAGGTCCTGTTCCTCGCCAAGTCCATGGCCGAAGTGCAACGAGGCGTCACCCACGCCGCCCGCCAGACCCTGGCAACCCTTTCCCAACTTAATGAAATCAAAGACAAAAGCTGCATCACCTGCAGCACCGTTTTCCTCGAGGTGATCAAGAGCAATCCATCCTATATCAACATTGCGGCCGTGGACGCCGATGGCGAGGTTTTCGCGTCGGCCGTCCCTTATAAAGGAACCAATCTGGCCGACCGTCTCCACATCCGGCGGGCCTTGAGCGAAAAAAAATTCGCGGTGGGAGAATATATCGTCACCCGCGTGGGCCAGCAGCTGCCCTCCCTGCCCTTTGCTCATCCGGTGCTCGACAGGATGGGCAACATCTCCGCGGTACTCACCGCCGCCGTAGGACTGGAGCGTTTTGCGGACTTTTTCAACAAGGTCGAAATGCCCCCAGGCGCTTTCTTCGCTGTCACCGATCATCATGGCATCCGGCTCTTCCAGCATCCCTCCAGGGGCCATACCAACCCCATCGGTGATCCGATCATCCCCACGGCCTGGGAAGCCCTTCAGCGCGCCCTGACACCGGGAATATCCATTCATAACGGTCCGGACGGGGTTCGGCGCATTTATGCCTTCCAGCCGGTCACACTGGACGACGCGGCCGAGCCTTACGCCTATATGTGGGCGGGCATCCCCGAGGCATTGGTGCTGCGGCCGGCCAATCAGATGCAGAATCCGGGCCTGATCGAACGGATCGTGCACCCGCTGGATCTTGAATCCTTCGAACAGCACCTTTCTCAAAAGGGGCACGACACCCAGGCCTGCCACATCGATTTACGCATCGTTCACAAGACCGGCCACACCATCTGGATCAACCACCGTTGTGTCCCCATCGCCCGGCCGGACGGCACCCGCCTGGGGCTGCGGGTGAGCAACCGCGACATCTCCGACCGCAAAAAGATTGAAGACCGCCTGCAACAGGCCCAAAAAAGCGAGGCCATCGGGGCATTGGCCGGCGGTATCGCCCACGACTTCAACAATATTCTGACCCCTATCATCGCCTTTTCGGAAATGCTACTCCACGATCTGCCCCCCGAAAACAGACATCGGAAACATGCCACCGAAATTCTCAAGGCCGGTCAGCGTGCATCGGACCTGGTCAAGCAGATCCTCTCGTTCAGCCGCCAGGCCGAGCACCATAAAATCCCGGTCCGCTTCCAGCAGATCCTCGACGAGGCCGTCAAGCTGACGCGCGCTACCATTCCGTCCAACATCGAAATGCACCTCAATATCCAGCGCGATTGCGATCCGGTGCTGGCCGACCCCACCAACCTGCACCAGATCGCCATGAACCTGATCACCAACGCCTATCACGCCGTGGAAAAGGACGGCGGCAGCATCACCATCGACTTGCGCCAGGTCCAATTCACTGGAAACGATGCATCCGGGGCGCCCCTGCCGCCCGGCCGGTATGCCCTTCTGTCGGTGACCGACACCGGCCACGGCATACCCACCCACCTTCTGCCCAGGATCTTCGACCCCTATTTCACCACCAAGCCTCACGGCAAGGGCACCGGACTGGGGCTATCCGTGGTCTACGGCATCGTCAAGGATCACGGCGGCGATATCCGTGTCTACAGTGAGGTGGGCCGGGGCGTGACGTTCAATGTCTACCTTCCCATACCGCATCGTACTGACGTGGCCGACACGCCGGCGCCGCCTGTCGAGCATCCCAGCGGCACCGAACGGATCTTACTGGTGGATGACGAAAAGATGATCGTCGAAGTGCAACGGCTGACCCTCGAACGGCTTGGCTACCGGGTGACGGCCTTCACCAGCAGCAGCGATGCACTGCAGGAACTCAAGGCCAATGCCTGCGCCTACGACCTGGTGATCACGGACATGGCCATGCCCGTCGTTACCGGAGAACAGCTTGCACGCCATCTCGAAACTCTCCGGCCGGACCTGCCCGTGATCCTGTGCACAGGGTTCAGTGAAAGGATCGCCCATGCCAAGGTCCATTCACCCGTCATCAAGGGAATCCTGATGAAACCCTTGACCATCAGCGACCTGGCCGCCTCCGTCCGGCAGGTATTGGACGGAAAAGCTGCCAAAAAGCCGTGAGCTTGAGAAAAAGTGAAACATGACGAAAAAACCGAACGGTTCGGTCCTGCTCGATGTGTATGCGTTATCGGCATTTGAACAAAAGCAAGCGGTCGCCACGTACGAGGTGAACCAGCTCGACGGATTCTGGTCGCCAAACAAGTATTATGGTTTTCTAAACACCTTCAAATACGATGCAGAAAAAGTGGCGTTGGACAAGTACACCATAATCGAAATGGAAAGGGCTTTTGCCGATGTGAATGACGCCTTTATGCAATTGCTCGGCTATGCCCTGACTGTTTAAAGAACCTATATCCTGATTTCTTTAAAGGCTGAGCCATCGATAGAATCAAACAGGTATCAATGGGCACAGCCATCCAGCATGTGGTCGATGATCCAGGATTCCAGAGCAAGGCATTGACGCAAAGGAATCGGATGGATTAAATTAATTTATAAATAATTCAGGCTCGTTCGATCAAAAATCGGCTGGCAGGGCAACCCAGACATGTTGGAGCAGCATGAATGAAACAGATTCAAAGGAAAAAAGAATCATAAAGTTCTTTTTTTGGTGCATGGCCGCGCCAATCATGTTCGCCGTCTTCATTCGTCTATTTTTCGTTATCTTCGGTATCATCTATTCGCCGTTGATCTCCTTTCTGTCTGGCTCGAGCCCCAACCACCTGCTCTTTGCGCTATCATCGATCACGGCGTTGATATTCACAGTGGGCACCATCGCCTGGACCTACAAGCAGTTGAAGAAGCACATCATTGATGGTTGATGGCGATGCGCG
>DHGT01000134.1:0-9898 GCA_002402905.1 Desulfatitalea sp. UBA4791
TTGCGCTCGATCGCCTCGTTGTTACGCCGGCAAGCCTCCTCGGAGTCGAATCGCACCTCGGGCACGGCCCTGGGGCGATGGTTTTCGTCCAGGCTGACGAAGGTCAGATAGGCCGACGCGATGTGGCGGACTTCACCGGAGAGCAGATTCTCGGCTTCGACCCGCACGCCGATCTCCATGGAGGAGCGGCCGACATAATTGAGGCTCGCCTTGAGCGTCAACAGTTCACCGACAAAAGCCGGGTGGTGAAAATCGAGCCGATCGATGGAAGCCGTCACCACGTTGGCCCGCGCATGACGGTAGGCGACAATACCGGCGGTGTTGTCGATGTGTTTCATGATGACGCCGCCGTGCACATTGCCCGCCGGATTGGTGTCCGACGGCATGACCAGGTAAGAGACGACCAGGCTGGTATCTTTGGCGCTTTTTCTCTCCATAGCAGTTTCCTCCACATTGACCTTGCTATTTTGCGATCCACGATGTGAATCAGGAAACCTATTGACCCGGCCCCCGTTTGGCAAGAAAAAAGCTGCCGCCGGCAAAAAACGAGCGGCGACCGTCGATGCGGTGCCGCGAGATATGTTCGACCATATCATATGCCTTTTGACATCCGCAACTTATTATGGATTGACTCAGCACACGATTGACCGTATGCTTGAACTCTTCGATAAAGCTGTCATTCACGTTCCATTTCAAGCCCATGGACCGAGTCGCGGAGATCGGGTTCGCGCCCCGGCCAACGACGCATCAATGAGGTGGCTGAATGACCTTACCAGCCCGAACCAACGCATCGACAGCCGCCTCGCCCGGCGTTCCACCCATGGGGATCGACGCACCGAACGGCCATTACCGGATTGCTCCGGCAAGATCGAGTATTGCAGCACCACAAGAAAAGAAGGGTTCCTCATGCACGGCTATACGGACAACGTGGCCGTCATCAAGCAGGGCAACAAACTGGTGGTCAAGGCGCCCATGTCCATGGCCTTCTACAACTCGGGTCCCGTGGATATCGGCTGGCAACGCGGCTACCGCAAAGCCGCCCTGCTCTGCGGCTCCCACGAAGCCGGCAAAATGGCGGAAAAGCTTTTTCTCGCCCAATGGAAGGATAAAGGCGGCGAAATTGTCGAGGTGGCCAGTATCGACTTCAAAAGCGTGACCGACTTTTATCCTTACCTGACCAAGGCGCTCTCCAAGAACCCGGACTGTATCTACCTGTATGGGCCATCCGAACCGTCGGCCATGATCGTCAGCCAGGCGCGCGAACTGGGCTTCAAGGGCGGCTTTCTGCTCGGCTCACAGTGCAAAATGGACGAAATGGCCAAAATCGCGCCCATGGAAGCGCTCAACGACACGGTCGGTGTCTGCCCGGTGGGCATGATGCCCCTGCCCCTCATGCAGAAGTACAATGCCAGCCACAAGGCCAAATTCGGTGAGGATGCCATTCCCACGTCGGAGTCGGCCTTCAATTACGAGGTCATGTACATCTTTGCCGAAGCCATGAAGAAGGCCGGCACGGTCACCGATCCCTACAAGATCCGGAAGGCGATCAACGATGTCCTTCCCGTGGGGGATCACGCCATCCGCGGCATGTACAAAGTGACGTCGGAGGGTCAGTTTATCTCCGGCTATTTCGCCATCCAGATCCTGGACGGCAAGTTCACCGACCCCATCAATATCGATCCGGGTCCGTGGTATGAAAAATACGGGGCCACCTGGATGCCGGAATAGCCCCATGGTCCGTTTGACCAGTGCCCGTGCACAAACAGGCAGCCATTTGTGGATGGGCACTGCCGAGAAAGCGCCCGGCGGCATCGTGACAACGGTGCCCGCCGGGCTTCCATTCCGCAGCGAGGCAACGCATGGATCTTTTTTTGCAGCAGGTGATCAACGGCATCATGGTCGGCAGCGTCTATTCGCTGGTGGCGCTGGGGCTCACCATCATCTATGGCATTCTGGGCGTTCCCAACTTCGCCCATGGGTCGCTCTACATGCTGGGTGCCTATTTCTCGTTTCTGCTGGTCACGGCCGGCGGCGTCAACTACTGGCTGGCCATTCTCATCTCCATGGCCGCTCTGACCGTCATCGGCATGGTGATCGAGCGCATCGTTTTCCGACCGCTGGTCAACGCCCCCCATCTCAACAGTTTCATCGCGGCCATCGGCCTGATTTATGTCATCGACAACGTGGCGCTGATCGTCTGGGGCCCTGATTTCAAACGCTTCCCCCCCCTGTATGACCAGCTGTATCACTTCCTGGGCGTGACCATCACCCTGCATCGCATCATCATCGTCATCACGGCGGTCGTGCTCATTGTGTTGCTCGAGCTGTTCATCAAAAAAACGACCATCGGCTCGGCCATCGAGGCCACGGCCCAGGATCGGGTGGGGGCCCGCCTTTCGGGCATCAACGTCACCCGGGTGGACATGTGGACTTTGGGCCTGGGCACCTCCCTGGCGGCCGCGGCCGGCGCGCTCATCGGCCCGATCCTGCTGGTCTACCCCGCCATGGGCGGGGCGGTGACCCTCAAGGCGTTCGTGATCATCATTCTCGGCGGCATGGGCAGCATCCCCGGCGCGATCCTGGGTGGTTTTCTCCTGGGCCTGATCGAAAGCATCGGCGGGGCCTACCTCACCACCAATTACCATGAAGTCCTGGCATTCGGCCTCCTGGTCACGGTTCTGGCCATCAAGCCGACCGGGTTATTCGGAAAGGCACACTGAAAGTGAACACATCGCCCCTGAGACCCGGCTTTCTGATACCGGCGGCCATCCTCCTCCTGGCCGTCGTGGCTCCGTTGCTGTCCGAAAACCGATATCTTCATCACTTGATGATCATGGCCTGCGTATGGGGTATCGCGGCTACCGCCCTGAATCTGGTCATGGGGTATGCCGGTCAGGTCAACCTCGCCCACGGGGCTTTTTTCGGCATCGGCGCCTATACGTCGGGACTGCTCATGCTCAAACTGGGCATCGGGTTCTGGATCGCGCTGCCCCTGGCCTGCCTGACCGCCGCCCTTTTCGGACTGCTCATCGGCATGCCGTCCCTGCGCACCAAGGGCGCCTATTTCGCCATCGGCACGCTCTGTTTCAATGTCATCGTCACCGTCATCATCGACCGGTGGGAGAATCTCACCGAGGGACAGCGCGGGCTGCTCGGTATCCCGCCGCCATCGGCGATTCCTCTGCCCTTCGGTCTGACGGTCCGATTCGACAACAACATGGTGGCCACCTACTACCTGTTCCTGATCATGCTGCTGCTCACCCTGTTCGTGACCCGGCGCATCGTCGTCTCTCTGATGGGCAAGGATTTCCGTGCCGTCAAAGGCAACGAAGAGTTGGCCGCTTCGATCGGTATCAACCCTTTTCGAACCAAATTGATCGCCTTCGTGACCAGTACCTTTTTCGCCGGATTGGCAGGGGGACTCTACGCCTCATATATCGGGTTTCTAAGCCCTGACATCTCCGATTTTCATGTCACCTTCGAAGTGCTGATACAGGTGATGTTCGGCGGCATCGGCACGCTGGCCGGCCCGATCATCGGTGCCACCATTCTGCCGGTGATTTCAGAGACCCTGCATGCGCTGGCCGCCTACCGGATGGTCGCATACGGCGTCATGCTGATCGTGGTCATCATCTTTCTGCCGACAGGCATCATGGGCGGTTTAAAAATCGTGTGGACCAAGTGCATCACCAGGAAATAGAAACCAACAGGCGGGGTGACATGCTTTTCCAAACCATGGGACTGACCAAACGTTTCGGCGGCTTGACCGCCGTCAGCGACCTGAGCTTCGGCATCGAGGAGGGCCAGATCGTCAGCGTCATCGGACCGAACGGGGCCGGCAAATCCACGGTGTTCAACCTGGTGACCGGGGTACATCGCCCCACCGCCGGCCGCATCGAGCTGATGGGCCGACCGATTACGGGTCTCAAGCCTTACCAGGTGGCCCGGCAGGGCGTTGCCAGGACGTTTCAATCCACCACGGTCTTCGGCCAGGACACGGTGTTTGAAAACCTGGTCATCGGCCATCGGCTGCGCACCGGCAGCGGCCTTTTCAGCGCCCTGCTGGTCAGTGGCCGGGAGCGCGGGGACCGCAAAAAGAGCATGGCCAAAGCCGAAGAGCTGCTCTCTTTTCTCGATCTGGAACACTATCGCGACGAGGCGGCCGGCAACATCCCCCAGGAGGCCCAGAAACGGCTCTCCATCGGCATCGCCCTGGCCACCGAACCCAAACTGCTGCTGCTGGATGAACCCACCGGCGGGGTCAACCTGGAAGAAGACGACAGCCTCATCCGTATCATCCAGAAAATCAAGGCGTCGGGGGTGACCATCTGCCTGATCGAACACAAAATGAAAATGGTGATGGGTATTTCCGATCGGGTGGTGGTGCTCAGCTACGGCAGCAAGATTGCCGAAGGCGATCCCCAGTCGGTCAGTCGCGACAAAAACGTCATCGAAGCTTATTTGGGACCGGGATATGCTGCTAAAGATTGAAAACGTCGATACCTATTACGGACGTGCGCAAGCCCTGAAGAAAATTTGCCTGCAGATCTCCGAAGGCGAACTGGTGACCATTCTCGGCGCCAACGGATCGGGCAAGACCACGCTGCTCAACACCATTTCGGGTATCTTGAGGCCCAGAGCGGGCGAAATGGTCTTCGACGGCAGGCCGATCCAGGAGCTGAAGACCGATGCCATCGTCAAACTGAGCATCTCCCAATGCCCCGAGGGGCGGCGCCTGTTTCCCGGCATGACCGTCTTGAAAAACCTGATGCTGGGCGCCTTCGTGCACCGCAACGACCCCAAAGGGATCGAACGTGACCTGGCGACCGTTTTCAATCTCTTCCCGATTCTCGACGAACGCAAGAGTCAGCTGGCCGGCACCATGAGCGGTGGCGAACAGCAGATGCTGGCCATCGGCCGGGCCCTTATGGCGCGCCCCCGGCTACTGCTGCTCGACGAACCCTCGTTGGGATTGGCGCCGCTGGTGGTCGCCCGGATCTTCGAGGCCATCGAAGACATCCACCGCCAGGGCACCGCCGTCTGCCTGGTGGAACAAAATGCCGCCATGGCCATTCAGGTCGCCAACCGAGGATATGTGCTCGAAAACGGAGAGATCGTGCTGTCCGGCACCCGCGACGAACTCGAACGCAGCGACAAAATCAAACAGGCCTATCTGGGAGTTTAAAAACTCATGTTGCGGCTCGAACGGCCGATATGACCATCATGAAACAGGACAAAGCCTCACGCACCACCTCGATCCTCATCGACATCATCATGGATGTCCCCTTTTTTGCCATGCTGGACGCCCGCCAGTTGGGCGTCGTGGCCAATCATATGAACTACTATGAAATCAAAAAGGGCGAGACGCTGTTCAAGGAGGGCGATCCGGGCGATTCGGTCTGTTTTGTCATCCGGGGATCGCTGGATGTCTTCAAAGAGACCTCCACACCCGGTCAGCATGTCCTCATCGCCACGGTCACGAAAAACAAGTCCATCGGCGAGATGGCGGTCATCGACGAGTATACCCGTTCGGCCACGGTGACCGCCCACAGCGACGCCGCCATCGTGGCGTTGACCAAACGCGGTTTTGAAGCCATTCTCCAGGAGAACCCGGCCATCGGCGCCGCCATCCTCAAAAAAATCGCCTCGCTGGTCAGCATGAACCTCCGCCGCACCTCTTCCCAGTTGGCCGATTATATGCCGGCGCTGCCCATTACCTGAACATGACGCGGCCTCAAGGCCCCTTGGGCAGACTGCAGCGAACGACCCTCAGATAGCGAATACTGGAAAGCAGCAAGGCCAGCCCGATGGCCGTATACGGCACGGCCAGAAGGTGTTTGGGAATCGGGGAGTATCGCAATACCGCTCCCATCAGCACCATTGCCGCCACCAGGAGGTAGCTTTTCCAGTTCATGAAGGAAAAGAGGCAGCGCTTGCCGTCCATGGGGAGGATGCGCGCCAGATTTTTATCGACCACCCTCAAGAAACCAAAGTGGTGAATGAACAAAGCGGCCGCGATCCCGACAGCGGCCCGGACCAGAAGCGCCCCAGGGTCAAGATGACGCAACCAGGCACCGGCAAACCCCAGAAGCATGCCGCCGGCAAAGATCCACAAGGCCGCCGCCAGATACAACAGCACGCTCTTTTCAACTGCCGGTTTGATCTTCCCGATGCGGTCGTCCATTTTCCCGCCCATCCGCCAATCGATCCTGTTTCGTGAGGTTGTTTTGTTCCACTATAGGCTCAGGGCCGACATTAAAGCAAATCCAGACGGGACCAATATTTCGTATCCCTTGACCCAGGTCAAGGAAGCTTTGCACAAGGGCTGGTAAATTGGGGCCAAGCGCTTATGATGGAATAGAATAAATGCTGTCAACAACCTCAACCGATACGAAAAGGGGGGGCCATGCTGAAAAGAATCGAAATGTTCAAAGAGAACGGTTTCAAGGACAATGCCCTGTCCAACTTTCTGGTGCACGACTCGCCATACATGAAAGTGATCAATTTCAATCTCAAAGCCGGCCAGGAACTTCCCGTCCACAGCCATGACATCGAAGGTCAGTTGTGCCTCAGCGTCATGGAGGGCCGCGGAGAGTTTCTGGCCAAGGAGGGAAAGACCCTGCCGGCCGAGACCGGTGATGTGCTGGTGTCGGATATCGCCGAACCCCATGGGGTCCGTGCGCAGACCGACATGCGCATCCTGGTGACCATCGCGCCGCCCATCTGATGGAAACGGTGATGACGAACTTACAGGTCCGGCGCACCAACACCATATTATATTGCCGACGGTGGCAGGAGACCGTGCGCTTCTATCACGAAAAATTGGGGCTGCCCATCTCCCATGCCACCGATTGGCTGGTGGAATTGAAGCTGACCGACAGCAGTTTCATCAGCCTCGCCGATGAAAACCGCGCCACGATTCCCTGCTCCGGCGGTGCCGGCATTACCCTCTCATGGCAGGTCGATGACATCGCGGAAATGCACGACCGGATCACTGCCATCGGCGCGTCACCCGGACCGATCCAGACCAAGTGGCATGCGCGCGTCTTCTATTTTCGAGATCCGGAGGGGCACCGTATCGAGCTATGGTCTGGGGTATGAGATCAACCGCCCTTTCATTGTCTGCTTTTTTTTCACTCTGAATGATTTTTCGACATGGATGCGCCGGACGTATCCCTGCAAAGAGCTCAAACGCCAGCTCTCCGTACATCGGGCAGAGTCTTTTCCTGGCATAACCGTTGCTTTTAAAAGTGCCATGAAAATCCAAAACAATATCTTCGAACATCTTCCCGACCGGATCGCCGGGCTGGGCGTGCTGGCGGAAAACCTCTGGTGGAGTTGGCGCCCCCAGGCCCGCATGGTGTTCAAGGCGTTGGATCGACAGGCCTGGAAAGAGAGCGGACACAACCCGGATAAAATGCTGCGGGAATTGTCCCCGGACATCCTCCGGGCTGCGGCCCGGGATCCGGACTATCTGAGGCGCTACGACGAGGTCATGGTGTTGTTCCGCGAGTACATGAGCCGCAGCGACATATCCCTGCTCAACGGGGCCCTGTCGCCGGGAGAGACGACCCTGGCATACTTTTCCGCCGAATACGGCCTGCACCGCTCGCTGCCGTTTTATGCCGGCGGACTGGGATTTCTGGCCGGAGATTTCGTCAAGGAGTGCAGCGATTTGAATATCCCCATGGCGGCGGTGGGGTTTATGTATCCCAAGGGGTATCTGCTTCAGCGCATTCGCGAAGACGGCTGGCAGGAACAACTCGACGAGCCGCTCGAGCAGGAGGCGGCGGCCATTTCGCGGGTCCTGAACGACGACGGCACGCAGTTTATCATTCCCGTGCCGCGTATCGAGCCCCCCATTTATACGGCGGTCTGGCAGATCGCGGTGGGCACCAACACGATCTACTTGATGGATACCGACATCGACCAGAACGATCCCTGGAACCGCTCCATTTCCGCCCGACTCTATACCGGGGACCTGGAGCAGCGATTGCGCCAGGAGATCGTTCTGGGTATCGGCGGCGCCGAAGTCCTCGAACGGCTCGGCATCCGGAATCGCCTGATCCATCTGAACGAGGGGCATGCCGCCTTCGCCTTGATGGAACGAATCCGGGATGGCATGTTGGCCGGCTGTACCTTCGAAGAAGCCCTGGACAGGGTTCGGGCCACCACCGTGTTTACGACCCACACCCCTGTCTCGGCCGGGCACGATGTGTTCCCGTTTCACCTGATGGAGAAATATTTTCACGCCTATTGGTCGGAGCTGGGGCTGGACCGCGATCGTTTTTTCAATCTGGGGTTGCACCCCCTGAAGCCCCAGGAGGGATTCAACATGACAGTTCTGGCCCTGAAAGCCTCGGCCTACCACAATGCGGTCAGCCAGAGACACGCCCAGGTGGCCAGACGCATGTGGCACTGTCTGTGGCCGGACCGATCCGAGGCGGCAGTGCCCATCGACGCCATCACCAACGGGGTCCATGTGCCCACCTGGGTCGAACCCAAGTTCAGGATGCTCTTCGATCGTTACCTTGGGGACGAATGGGTCGCGAAGCACGACGACCCCGTTGTGTGGGAAAGGGTGGAAAAGATTCCCGACAAGGAGTTGTGGCAACTCCATTACTGGATGAAAATCAAACTCCTGGATGCCATCCGGGCGCGCTGCCGCCTGCGATGGGTCAATGACCGGACCAGCCCTTCGATTGTAATGGCCGGCGGGGCCATGCTCGATCCCTCGATTTTGACCATCGGGTTTGCCCGCCGCTTTGCCTCCTACAAACGCGCCGATCTGATCCTCTACGACCTGCCACGCCTGCAGCGACTGCTCAACGACCGCTGGCGGCCCCTCCAGCTCATTTTTGCGGGAAAAGCGCACCCGGCCGACGATCCGGGCAAACGCATCCTGCAAAAGATCTTCAATGCCTGCCGCAATCCTGACATGGCCGGCCGGGTGGCCTTTGTGGAGGATTATGGGGAACAGATGGCCCAATACATGGTCCATGGGGTCGATCTGTGGCTCAACACCCCCCTGCCGCCCATGGAAGCGAGCGGCACGAGCGGAATGAAGGCGGCGCTCAACGGGGTGCCGCAGCTCAGCATCCTGGACGGGTGGTGGATCGAGGGTTACAACCGGAAAAACGGCTGGGCCTTCGGCGATCGGGTCGCGGAAGGAGATCGCGACGGTGCCGACGCCCGGTCGATTTACGATCTTCTCGAGAAGGAGATTATCCCCACCTACTACCGCATGTCCGATGACGGCTACCCGCGGGATTGGGTCCGGGTCATGAAAGAGGCCATCCGCAGCAATGCCGCGCGCTTCTCGGCCCGGCGAATGGTCAAGGAGTACCTGCAGCGGTACTATGTCGATGCGCTGGTGAAGTCAACATCGCACGCATCGATGTCTTTCTGAACCGATTCGACTACTCGCCCTTATCCTGGTCACCCGCCTCGTTCACAGCACCTTCGCCCTCTTCCGACGCCTCGGCGGGTGTCGGGTGATCTTCCTCGATCGGCGGCTCCTGCTCGTCGGGCATGGATTGGGGGGGCTGTATCGGCACGGCCGGCGGCTCATAGCTGCGGGGAGCCGAGCCCCCGGTTCGAGGCGTGGCCTGACCGTATATGGTGATACGGATCTCATCGGCGGACTCGTAGACGATCACATGGTTGAGATTGGATAGAATCCGCTTCAACCCGTCGTTGAGCGTAAGATCCTGGAAGGCGGTCCGCACGGGATAGGTGCGCCACTGCTCGTCGACGATGAACGTGTAAGCGGTGTCCCGCGTGATCTGATCGAGCACCTGGCCGAGCGGCTCGTTTTGCGCCTCGATGGAAATCAACGGTTCGGTTGGATCGACCCGTTCGGCCGCGGCTGTCGGAAACGGAACGGCCCACGGCAACG
>DHGT01000134.1:10037-25162 GCA_002402905.1 Desulfatitalea sp. UBA4791
GCGGCCTGTTCCACTCCAAGTGGGCGATCCGGTAAAAAAGCGTCTCCAGGGGGCCTCTCTTGAAATAACGACACCATACCATCGCAAAGCCTATCCCAGCCAGACAAAATCCACCGACCGACGCAAACATCTCGATTTGTCCGACGTGTCCGCCCAGCGACTCGATGCCGAAAATGAACCCGAATGCCCACAAAAGATGGCCGACATACAGGGTCAGGGAGAGCTTACCGAAACAATAGAGCGAGGAAACAAAGGGGGACCGCCCCACCCATTCGGCTGCCAAACGGCAAAGCCCGATGACAGCCAGGCCGCCGGCACCCGATGAGATGACGAACAACGGCGTGACCGGAAAGGCTTCGCTGCGCAGGAAGGCGAGTCCCCAGTGGCCCTGGACTTCAACATCCTGCTGGGCGAGCCAAGTCAACATACCCGCGGAAATCGTCTCGACGATCGCGCAGACGCTCAGGCCGATCAGGAGCAATCGCCAGTGGAAAGACCGGTCGACCGGCTCCTGACGTCCGAGCAGCAGGCCGACGAGAAAATAGCCGAACCAGGGGAAAACCGGATAATAGTTGCTCACCAGATAGTCTGCCGCCAGACGCAGGCCCCAGGCCCGGCCATCGAGACATGCCAGATGATCCCCAAAATCATAGGTCACGGTCAATTGAGCACAGACCGGCAGGGAGATCAACCCGATGGCAATGGTCAAGCGCCAAAGCCTGCGGCCGGACCAGGATGCCAGAAAGGCGCCGAGGGCGATATAAAGCGCATAAAAATGGAGGATATCGGCGGTCCACCAGCGCCACAGGAGTGATCCCGCGGCCAGCAACAGAGCGCTGCGCAGCAGCAGGTATCGCCGGAAGCCGTTGACGCTGCCGGGGCTGCCGGTTCGCCTGGAAATGAGCGTCACCGATATCCCGGCCAGAATGACGAAAACCGTTGCCGCCCTGCCGAAGATGAAATCCACCAGGGAATTGAGCCACAGGGGAGATAGTGTACCGACCTGCATGTAGGCTTTGTAATTGACCAGCACCATGCCCATCAAGGCAACGGCCCGCGCCAGATCCAACCCATCGATACGCGAAGGTTGCGATGCCGTTCCGACACGCTGCTGGAAATGCGCCTCGACCACCTGTGCCATGCCCCCCTGAAGGTGCCTCGATTCCTATCCCGCCCCACTGCACGGGGCATAAAAAGAACATTCAACAGGCAGCAAGGAGGGTGCCATTCTTGTAACTGTTTGATCCTAAAGCCTTTAGACTTTGGCGGGTCAAGCCCATGGATGGGGTGGAAGACCTCCGGGTTCTGATTCTCCGGTGAATCGCATCGAGTGCAACGTCACTGTCGTTCACTTAAGGCGTTCAGGTTTCCTTATGGGCGGGGGAAACCCCATAAGCGCTAAGATATTCCAGTACCATGATCGGCGATAACTAAATTTTGCACATACCGCTATGCTGTTTTTCGCGTACTCGTACACGTACTCGTTCTCGTACTCGATGGTTTTGCTTTCGAGGCCTGAAAATGCAAGCTTCGGCAGGTATTTTCCGATGACGAGTACCGCTGCGCTGAGTACGAGTACGATGTGGACTTATCGGGCATAGAATTATCTTTGCGCTTACAGGGCGAAACCCCGCCCCTACGCCGTCGGTAATTGGCAACGGCTTGTATTTCTGCCCAAATCTCGTAAGGGCGGGATTTACGCCCGCCCGCAGCATTTACTTGAGTTAATGACATTCGTGAAAAGAAAAAAGTGCGCCCAATTGTTCAGAGCAGATTTTTTAGCCGCCAATCCCCATTGACAAGGATGAATCGGTGGTTAAAATTTCGCCGTAACCATTGGGAAGAGCTGAAATAACATTACATACCGTATTTTTATGGTCAAAGGATATCGAGGCTTGCGATGAAGAAGACCCTTGGATTTCATTGCAATCATGAAACCCGACACCACAACCATTTTCCCCCCCAGCACCCATTGATTTTTGGGATTCGTGGCTTATCCAAGCCGTTGCACGACGGCTAACCATTGCGCGATCCGGCCCAACGTGAATCATCGTGCCGATTCCGGCACGCTTATCAGTAACACTCATATCATTATCAGCGGAGGTATTTCAGATGAAGATCAAACCCTTGAATGATCGCGTCCTGGTATTGCGAACGGAGCAGGAAAAGAAAACAACCGGCGGCATCATCATCCCGGACACGGCCAAAGAAAAGCCCCAGGAGGGCAAGGTCATCAGCGCGGGCACGGGGAAAATCGACGAACACGGCAAACGGATCCCCCTGGAAGTAAAAGCCGGTGATCGCGTCCTGTTTTCCAAATATTCCGGGACGGAAATCAAAATCGATGGCGTCGAGCACCTCTTTCTGCGCGAAGAGGATATCCTCGGGGTTCTGGAATAATGTTTTTTGCTATCCAGCAAAAGATCACAGGAACACACATAAAAATGGAGGAAAATAGATCATGGCTGCGAAAATGATATGCTATGGTTCGGAGGCCAGAGCCAAGATGCTGAGCGGCGTCAACACTCTGGCCAATGCGGTCAAGGTGACCTTCGGCCCCAAAGGCAACAATGTCGTGCTTGAGAAATCCTTCGGTTCGCCGCTGGTGACCAAGGACGGCGTAACCGTTGCCAAAGAGATCGAAATCGAAGGCAAATTCGAGAACATGGGCGCCCAGATGGTCAAAGAGGTCGCCAGCAAGACCAGCGACACGGCCGGGGACGGCACCACCACCGCCACGATCCTGGCCCAGGCCATCTACAATGAAGGCCAGAAGCTGGTGGCGGCCGGGGGCAATCCCATGGCGATCAAGCGGGGGCTCGACAAGGGTGTGACCGCAGTGGTCAATGCGTTGAAGAAGCTTTCCAAACCGACCAAGGACAAGAGCGAAATCACCCAGGTCGGCACCATTTCGGCCAACAATGACCAGGAGATCGGCCGCCTGATCAGCGACGCCATGGAGCGCGTAGGCAAAGAGGGCGTCATCACGGTCGAAGAGGCCAAAAGCATGGAAACCACCCTGGAGGTGGTCGAGGGCATGCAGTTCGACCGCGGGTACCTGTCGCCCTACTTCGTCACCCAGCCGGAAAAGATGGTTTGCGTACTCGACTCGCCCTACATCCTGATCAACGAAAAGAAGATCTCCTCGATGAAGGATCTGCTGCCCCTGCTCGAACAGGTGGCCAAGATGGGCAAGCCCCTTCTGATCATTGCCGAAGATGTGGACGGCGAAGCCCTGGCCACGCTGATCATCAACAAGCTGCGGGGTACGCTGAAAGTGGCGGCCGTGAAAGCTCCGGGGTTCGGTGACCGCCGAAAGGCCATGCTGGAAGACATCGCCATTCTGACCGGCGGCCAGGTGGTATCCGAAGAGCTGGGCGTGAAGCTGGAGAGCATCACGATCAATGAACTGGGACGCTGCAAGAGCGTGCGCATCGACAAGGACGACACCACCCTGATCGACGGTGCCGGCAAACGCGACGCCATCGAAGGCCGTATCAAGACCCTCCGGGCCCAGATCGACGAAACCACCTCGGATTATGACCGTGAAAAGCTGCAGGAGCGTCTGGCCAAGCTGGTGGGCGGCGTGGCCGTCATCAACATCGGCGCCGCCACCGAGACAGAGATGAAAGAGAAGAAAGCGCGCGTGGAAGACGCACTCAATGCCACCCGGGCCGCCGTCGAAGAAGGTATCGTTCCGGGCGGTGGCGTGGCCCTGTTGCGCTGCATCGGCGCCCTCGACAACGTCCAGGCCAAAGGCGAGGAGAAAAACGGTCTGAATATCCTGCGTCGGGCCCTCAAGGCACCCGTGTACCAACTGGCCACCAATGCCGGCCTGGAGGGATCGGTGGTGGTCAACAAGGTATTGGAAGGCAAGGATGATTTTGGTTACAACGCGGATACCGACACCTACGAAAACCTCGTCGCCGCGGGTGTGATCGACCCCACCAAGGTGGTTCGCTTTGCCCTGCAAAACGCGGTATCGGTATCGGGTCTCATGCTGACCACCGAGGCCATGATCACCGAAAAGCCGGAGAAGAAGAAGGCCCCGGCCATGCCCGCGGGTGGCGGCATGGACGACATGTACTAAATCCACTATCAGATTCCCCATGAGCCACGGGGGAATGCCATCTACGGCGCCCGTTCCAAAAGGAACGGGCGTTTTTTATGCCGTTCGCGGAAGGCCGCGCCGACCTGACGGTGCTCGGTCCCGTTTATCCGCGCTCCACCAGCGCCCTTGCACTTTAGCATCAAGCCGCGTAAACTGCCTTGCATCCTCAAAACGCTCGCTCGGACCTCTGCAGAGCGCCCACGGAGAATCGGATGTATGCTGAATTCACACCCAAAAGCGTCGAAACCGAAAAGTTGCGCCCCCACCTGGTCTATGAAACCCGTATCTTTGCGAAAGACCCGGACGATCAATTGCGCCTGGGCATGCCGGTCAGCGTATCCATCGAATCCACGATGTCGCCCGATGCGCCGCCCCCTGCAGCGACACCCGCCTCGGCAGCCAAAGGATAGACCGGCCATGGCCGCGACTGAGAACCCGGCACCCGCTTCGGAAGCGACGGTCGTATTGGCGGTCCGTGAACTGCAAAAAACCTTCGAGACGAAAAAGGGCCCACCCGTAGAG
Organism: Desulfatitalea sp. UBA4791; assembly: GCA_002402905.1. Lineage (GTDB taxonomy): Bacteria > Desulfobacterota > Desulfobacteria > Desulfobacterales > Desulfosarcinaceae > Desulfatitalea. The sequence continues at coordinate 14,671 of DHGT01000134.1, forward strand.
GCGTTGCGTTCCGTATCCTTCGAAGCCGATGCGGGCCGTGTCACTGGACTGATCGGCGCCGACGGCGCCGGCAAAACGACCCTGATCCGCATCGCCGCCGGATTGCTCTCGCCGACACACGGATCGATGACCGTCCTGGGGCTCGACAGCGTGACCGATGCCATCCATATCCAGCAGCAGGTCGGCTACATGCCTCAGAAATTCGGACTTTACCAGGATTTGACGGTCCAGGAGAACATGGATCTGTATGCCGATCTGCAGGCGGTACCGACCGGCGAGCGACCGTCGCGCTATGCGCAATTGCTGGAAATGACAGGATTTGCAGCCCTATACCCGGCGACTGGCCGGTGCGCTCTCGGGCGGCATGAAACAGAAACTCGGACTGGCCTGCTGCCTGATCAAATCTCCGCGGCTGCTTCTGTTGGATGAACCCACCGTCGGGGTCGATCCGGTTTCGCGCCGGGAACTGTGGAAAATCGTCTACCGCCTGGTGAGCGAAGCGGGCATCGGGGTGGTGGTGTCCACCGCCTACCTGGACGAGGCCGAACGCTGCGATCGGGTGATCCTGCTGCATGCCGGGCGCAAGCTGGCCGAAGGACGACCCATTGATTTCAAGAGCCGGATGGACGGCGTCACCCTGATCAACCCGCCGATGGGTGTCAAACCGCGGGATATTCAGACCCATCTGGCCGGCTGTGACCACGTGATAGACGTGACCATACGCTCCGGACGCGTCCGCGTGGTTGCGGACACACCCGGCATTGACACCGTGGTCGGTCTGCTGCCCGACGCCTGGCAGGCCGACGTCACGCCCGCAGAACCCAATTTCGAAGACGCCTTCATGCGGTTGATCCCCCACAAGGGCGAACATCTGCAGGTCGCGGGCAAGGTGCCGGTCGCTTCGACACCCAAGGGCGCCTCCGAGGTGGTGGTCCGGGTCAACGCGCTGCAAAAAAACTTCGGCGACTTCGAAGCGGTCAAGAATTTGAGTTTCGAGGTTCGCAGAGGCGAGATTTTCGGCCTGTTGGGTCCCAATGGCGCCGGTAAAAGCACCACCTTCAGAATGCTTTGCGGCTTGCTTGGTGCCAGCGGCGGCGAATTGAGCGTGGCGGGCAACGACCTGCGGCGCTCGCCTTCGCGCGCCCGCGCCCGGCTGGGATACATGGCGCAGCAGTTTTCACTCTACGGCCAGCTCAGCGTCCTCGAAAATCTGCGCTTCTTCGGGCGGGCCTATGGCCTGGGCGGTCGCCGGCTGACAGAACGCATCGAATGGGCCTTCGATCAATTTGAACTGGCGGCCTGGCGCAACCAATCCGCCGGGCAGCTTCCCGGTGGGTTCAAACAGCGCCTGGCCATGGCAACGGCCCTGCTGCACGCTCCGGACATTCTCTTCCTGGACGAACCGACCTCGGGGGTCGATCCGCTGGCCAGGCGTGAGTTCTGGCTGCGGATCAACGGTTTTGCCCAGCAAGGGGTCACGGTCGTGGTGACCACGCATTTCATGGAAGAGTCCGAATATTGCGATCGCATCCTGATCATCAGCCAGGGGGAACGCCTGGCCATGGGGACGCCCGCGCAAATCCGCTCCCTGGCCCGCTCCCAGGAGCGCCCCGACCCGACCATTGAGGATGCCTTTATCGCCCTGGCCGAGGGAAGCCTGCAGGGTGCCGGCGCGCTGGCGCCGGACGCGGTCCGGGAGGCGGACGCATGAACGACAGCCACCGATTTCTCATGCGTATGCGCGGCCTGCTGCGCAAGGAAGCCCTCCAAATCCGGCGGGACCCGAGCAGCATCGCCCTGGCCATGGTGCTGCCCATCGTCCTGCTGTTTCTCTTCGGATATGGCGTCTCATTGGATGCCGAAAATGTCCCCATCGCCGTGGTGGCCGACGACTGCGGCGAATCGGCCCGGGAGCTGGCGGCCCGATTCGAAGGATCACGCTATTTTCAAGTCTCCCAACTGCACACCATGCGCGAAGCGATCCGATGGCTCGAACATGGAAAGGTGGACGGCATCGTCCAGGTGCAGTCCGATTTTACATCGCGCCTGCACGGCCGCGGCCTGGCCCAAATCCAGCTGATTGTCGACGGCATCGATGCCAACAGGGCGCGCCTGATCCAGGGTTACACCCGCGGCGTGCTGCAAAAATGGATCGAAGTCAACACCGTTCAAGGAGAAGCGGTGGCCGCCCCTGCGGTCAGCGTGACCCAGCGGATCTGGTTCAACCCCTCGACGGAGAGCCGCAATTTTCTGATTCCGGGCCTGGTGACCCTGATCATGACCCTCACCGGCATCCTGCTCACCGCCCTGGTCGTGGCGCGCGAATGGGAACGCGGGACCATGGAGGCGTTGATGGTCACCCCCTTGCGCAGAATCGATTTTCTCATGGGAAAAATAGTGCCCTATTTTGTCCTGGGCATGCTGGGCATGGGTCTGACGGTGACCGCCGCCGTCACCATTTTCCAGGTACCCCTTAAAGGCTCCCTGGCGGTTTTGGTTCTGATGAGCGCATTGTTCATGCTCGCCTCCCTGGGACTGGGCTTGCTGATATCCTCGGCCATTCGGGTGCAATTCGTGGCGGCCCAGATCTCCATTGTCACGGGATTCCTGCCGGCCCTCTTTTTATCCGGGCTGCTGTTCGACCTGGAAAGCACCCCCGCGCCCATCCAGGTGGTCAGCCACCTGGTGCCGGCACGTTACTTCGTGGATATCAGCCACACGCTTTTCATGGCCGGAGACATCTGGCCCGTGCTGCTGCCCGATGCCCTGGCCCTGGCGGCGATGGCGACTCTCTTTCTCGCACTCGCGTTCCTAAAAACCACCAAACGCCTGGAATGATCATGGACAGCCTGTATCGCATCATCGCGCTGATCATCAAAGAATTCACCATGGTGCTCAAGGATTCCAAGAGCCGGTTCGTGGTCATCGGGCCGCCGCTGATCCAGTTTTTTGTCTTCGGATATGCGGCCACCTTTGACGTCAAAAACGTGCGCTACGCGGTGCTGGACGAATGCCGGACCACCGAATCCCGCCAGCTCCTGGCCCGTTTCGAGGGCTCGTCCCATTTTCAGCTCACCCAGACCCTTTCGACCACCCGCGACATTGCGCCCGCCATCGACCGGGAAACGGCCCGGCTCGTGCTGCACATCCCGCCTCAATTCAGCCGCGACCTTCAGCGGGGGGTGTCGGCCGAACTGGGGATCATCGTGGATGGCCGCAACTCCAACGTGGCCTTGATCGCCCTGGGGTATATCGGCACCATCGTGGAGGAGTTCAACCGGCAGGTCATGCAAGCATCGAGTCCAGACCGGGCCGGGGCCGCCATCGTGCGGGTCGAACGGGCCTGGTACAACGAGAATCTGCAGAGCCGCTGGTTCATCGTGTCGGCCCTGGGCGGTATCATCAGCATGGTGGTGGTCATGATCCTGACCAGCCTGTCTGTGGCGCGCGAACGGGAATTCGGCACCTTCGATCAACTCCTGGTGGCCCCCTTCAAACCCGGAGAGATCCTGATCGGCAAATCGATACCGGGCATCGTCTTTGGTCTTGCCGATGCCCTGATCTTTACGGCCGGGGCGGTCTACTGGTTCGGCGTGCCCTTTCGCGGCACCATTCCGGCACTGGTGCTGGCCCTGTTATGTTTCATCGTCGCCATGGTGGGCATCGGTCTGCTGGTCTCGTCCCTCTCGATGACCATGCAACAGGCCCTGCTCGGCGCCTTTATCTTCATGATGCCATCGGTGATTCTCTCGGGCTTCGCCACCCCCATCGCCAACATGCCCCAGTGGCTGCAGAGCGGCACCCTGATCAATCCTGTCCGTTATATCATCATCGCGCTGCGCACGATCTTTCTAAAAGGCGCCGACGCGGCCGCCATCTGGCCCGATATCTGGCCACTGATCCTCATGGCCGCCGTCACCCTGCCACTGGCCGGCTGGCTGTTCCGTCACCGTGCCAAATGAGACACCGACCATGGGCAGACTCACCCGATCCATATGATTCTTAAAGTTTTTCAGCCTCCTGGCGATAAATTCATGTGGGCACACATTGACCTGTGCGTGGAAACGACTCGATCAGGAGCCGAAACAAGACTTCAGGATTGGTGCAGCAATAACGATGACCGAACACCCGCGACCCGAAAGCGCCAAGGAAATCAGTTGCCGTATCACCCGGACACTGGTCCTGTATGTGCGCGAAAACAACCAGGGTCGGTTGGACAGTCTTCTCGAGGGCCTGCCTTTCGACGAGGCCTATCTCCTGGACACCAACAACTGGGTATCCCATGCGTTTTTTCAATTGCTGTGCGCACGCATGATCCGGATTCTGAACGACGACCAGGCCGTTTTAGAGATGGCGATGGCCGCGGGTCGATTTCAATCCCTGGCCCCCCTGGATCATGTCGCCAGGTTGGTGGGCAGTCCCAAGCTGATCTATTTATTGGCACCCAAGTACTATAAAAGTCTGAAAAACACGGCCGACATTCATCTGCACGACATCGGGCCTTCCTGGGCCATCCTGGAGGATCGCGCGCATAACGGCCATCGAAAAACGCGATTCGATTGTGATCTGACCCGGGGGGCGTTGGCCGCCATACCGACATTCGTCGGATTGCCGCCAGCGCAAGTGGAAGAGATCCAATGCCAGGTCGCCGAAGACCAGCAGGGTGGAAGCGAACGGCCCGATCGTCCCAAACAAGGGTGCAGCGGATGCCTGTACCATGTCCGGTGGGAGCCGAATCGCTCGTGGTGGCGGCGCTTGTTGGGAAAACGAAAGTTTTATGACCAGGCGGTCGAGGATCTTCTACGGGCCAACCGGCTGATTCAAGCCAAATATGACCAGGTCCGGCAACTGGCGGCCGACCTCGAAAACGCCAACCGGAAACTGGCCTCATCGGAGCAGCAATATCGCCTCCTGGCCGAAAACGCCACGGACGTCATCTGGGTGTTCAGCCTCTCGACGAATCGATTGGAATATATCAGCCCATCGGTGGAGCGCATTCGCGGGTTTCCGGCCGAAGAAGCTTTGGCCCAGACGCCGGAGCAATCTTTGTCGCCGGACTCTTTGAAATCCTTGAGGCGGTATTTGGAAGAGGAGCTGGCCCGAGATGGCCAGGCGGGTGTCGATCCCCAGCGGTCACGACGCCTGGAGGTCGAACATTCCCTGGCGGGCGGCGGGTATGCCTGGGCCGAAATGATCGTATCGTTTATCCGCAATCACGAGGGCAAACCGGTTGCCATCATGGGGGTGACCCGCGACATCTCCGAGCGAAAACAGGCCGAAGCGGAACTCGCGCAAAGCGAAAAGAAATACCGCGACCTCTTCGAGCATGGCATGGACCTGCTCTGTCTGCACGACATGAACGGCACGCTACTGGAAACAAACATTCCGTTCAAGGAAGAGTACGGTTGGCTGAAAACAGACCTGGAAGGCTTGAACGTTCGTGAGTTTATCCCGGACCGCTATAAGCGACAATTCGATGACTACATGGCCCATATCCTTCGTTTCGGGTCGGCTCAAGGGTTGTTGAGGGGCGTTACCAAATCCGGTCGCGAGGTCATCTTTGAATACAAAAACCGTCTGATTCGGGACGAAGAGGGAAATCCCCATTACGTATTGGGAGCGGCCAGGGATGTCACCGAACGGGTGCAAGCCGAAAAAGCCCTTAAAATCAGTGAAGAAAAGTACAGGGAGATCGTTCAATACGCGCCGGCGGGGATTTATGAATTCGACCTGGAGAAGATGAAATTCATCAGTGCCAACGACGTCATGTGCGACTATTCCGGATACACCAAAGAAGAGTTTCTGGCTCTGCATCCATATGATCTGTTAAACGCGGAGAGCCGGAAGAAAATGGATCTGCTGGTCGAAGAGGTTTTCCAGGGCCGCAAAGACCCGCCGGCCACCGAGTATCAGGTCAAGGTAAAAAACGGGCGGGAGTTCTGGGTGCTGTCCAATACCAAATTCTTTTTCGAAGACGGCGTGCCCAAGCGTGCCATGGCCGTGGTCCACGACCTGACCCAGATCAGACGGGCCGAAGCGGAAAAGCGGGAACTCGAAATCAAGCTCCACAACGCCCAGAAACTGGAATCCCTGGGCAGACTGGCCGGTGGTGTGGCCCATGACCTGAACAATATTCTCAGCGGCATCGTCACCTACCCGGAACTGCTTCTGCTCGACCTGCCGCCGGACAGCCCCCTGCAAGGCCCGCTGCAGACGATTAAACGATCCGGCGAAAAAGCGGCCGGCATCGTCCAAGATCTGTTGACCCTGGCGCGCCGGGGCGTTGCCACCAAAAAGGCCATCGATCTCAACCGGATCGTCGAAGAGTTCATGACCTCTCCGGAATATTGGAACATCACCGCTTCCCAGAACAACCTGGAGGTGGACATCCATATCGCCGAGCAGACGCTCCACGTGACCGGATCCGAGGTGCACATCTCCAAATCCCTGATGAACCTCGTGTCCAACGCGGTGGACGCCATGCCCAACGGCGGCCGGCTCACCATCTCAACCGGAGATTGCTACATCGATAAGCCCCTGCAAGGATTCGAAGTCATACCGAAAGGTGAATTCTGCACCCTTGAGGTGGCCGACACCGGCTTCGGCATATCGCACACCGACCTGCAACACATTTTCGAACCCTTCTACACTAAAAAAACCATGGGCCGCAGCGGTACGGGCCTGGGCATGTCGGTGGTGTGGGGTACCCTCAAAGATCATGAAGGCTATATCGACATTGAGACCCAGGAGGGCCGGGGCACCACTTTCGTCCTCTATTTCCCCGCCTCGCGCCTCAGATTGGAAGCCTCGGTACCGGCCCATATCGACGACTATCTCGGCAAGGGAGAATCGATTCTCGTCATCGACGATGCCACCGAACAACGGGAACTGACCACGGAGATGCTCAAGCGACTCGGCTACTGGGCCGACAGTGCATCCAGCGGTGAGGAAGCCGTGCGCCTGATCCGGAAACGAACCTATGATCTGCTGATCCTCGACATGATCATGCCCGACGGCATGAACGGCCAGGAAACCTATCGACAAATCATAAACATCAACCCACGCCAGAAAGCGGTGATCGCCAGCGGATATGCCGAAACGGATCAGGTGCACGAGACGCAGCGACTGGGTGCCGGCGCCTATGTCAAAAAGCCGTATACCCTCGAACAGATCGGGCTGGCGGTTCGCTCGGAGCTGGATAAAACTTGACCCGACAGACGCCCTCCTCAACACCTCACCTTGATCCGTGTCCGTCCACAAATAGGCANNATCAAGGCGCACGAAAAATTTAACCACAAGCATATAGTCGATATTCCGAGGATTGAATTTTTCGTGCAACGTCGATGTCGGGCCAATTGGTCATTTGTGGATGGGCACGTGTGGTTACGAGACCAGTTTCAGCCACATGATATAGGTCAGGGCCGATCCCAGCGTACTTGCGGAAATCGCGGCGGTGGCCAGGTCTCCGTCTCCCTGCATCTCCCTGGCCATGACGAAAGAGATGGTGGCCGTTGGTGATGCCAGCAGAATCAACACCGGCAACATGTCGGTTTCCTGCAGACCGAAACTGCGAAACAGAAGCCAGCCCGCACCCGGCAACACAAGCAGCTTGAATGCCACGGCACCGGCGACCGTCAGGCTTTGGGCCGCTATGCGTTCGAGCGACAGCGACGCGCCGATCACCAGCAGCGCTGTGGGAAGTGCCAAACCGGTCAGAATCGCCAGACTGCGCGCCACGATGAGCGGCAGGGGAATCGAAAACACCGAAAAAAGCATGCCGAGCAATACCGACACGATGACCGGATTGCCCATGACCTTGACCACGATCAGACGATAGCCGGACCCGGCGACCGCTTGGGTGGCATGGGTCTGCAGGGCCACGGTCGATAGAATGTTCTGAAGGATCATGAGAAAGCCGGCCACCACGCTGGCGTGCACGAGGCCTTCGTCTCCCAGGAAATAGAACGCCACCGCCAGACCGATGTATCCCAGATTGCCGTGTCCCGAACACTGGATGAAGGTGCCGGCCAGGGAGCGTTGCATACCCATCCCGCGGCTCGTCAGCCAGGCGGCCGCATAGATCAGGGCCGCGGCCGACAGCGTAAGGACAATCACCAGTGGATTGAAAAATTCGCCGAAGGTCGATTGGGCGATGGATTGAAAAATCATCGCCGGGATCGCCACGTAAAAAACCAGCCGGTTGGCCGGCCCCAGGAATTCGTCGGGCAAAAATCCATGCCGATGAACGACCCAACCCAACATGACGATGATGAAGATCGGAATAATGGTGGTGAGAATATGCATGCGCAGCTATCCGGCAAAAGATCTTTATGAAACCGCTCGTCGCGAAACACGGATGATGGCACAAAGCGATGGGGCTGGCAACCGTTTCAAACGCCGCTCAGCCTTTTCCTGCAGGAGCCGACGCGTTGAAAAATTCATTTGACAGCTCCCCCTAGCCCTTCTACAAAGCATTTCAACAAGCGGGTTTTGGTTTCAAGTCGCGGGCCTCGGACGCATATCGAAGATGTATCCGTTCACCAAGGGAAAACAGGATGCCACTCGAAGAGACAATCGATGATTCACGTAAAAATCTGCGTCTGACGCTCGAATTGATCAGCCAGCATGGTCTTACTGCGGAACCGTTGACTTACAGCATCTGGTATGAATATGCCTCCGGAAAAAACGCGGATCTCAATGCGGCCATAGATCGGCACCTGGAAAGCAAAAAGAGTTTCACAGAAGAAGTGATTCAAAAGCTCTTCAATCAATACATCGCCGAATCCCAAATCAAATTGACAGAAGTGGTAAGGGAAGAACTCAAGAAGCTGTTTGCCGAGATCATCGAGGCCATCAAAGCCACGAGCCAGCATTTTTCCGAATCCGAAAATCAACTGGAAAATATAAACCAGGCGCTGTTGCCCAATCTGACCGAAGCGGATGTGGACTTGCTCGTCGAACAGATCAAGCACGAAATCAAACGCCTGGAATCGACGAGCAGCTCGCTCAAGGAGCAACTCCAACAGGCCACCCGGGAAATCGATCAGCTGAAATCCAAAATGGCGCAATACCGTAACGAGGCCTTTATAGACCCCTTGACGCGAATCGACAACCGCAGGGGATTTGAAGAAAAACTCGAAAGTGTCATCGACGAATCCAAATCAGACAAAACGCCGCTGTGTTTGATCATGGCCGATATCGATCACTTCAAGCAGATCAACGATACCCATGGACATCTCGTGGGAGACAATGTCCTGCGGGTGGTGGCCGCCACCATGAAAAACGCCATCAGGGGCAAAGACCTGGTCGCGCGCATCGGCGGCGAAGAATTTGCCGTGCTGTTGCCGGACACGCCCTTTGAGGGAGGCCTTAAAGTGGCCAAGAATCTGCAGCACACCTTTGAATGTATCGACCTGAAAAGAAAGAACAACCGGGAGAGTCTGGGAAAGATCAGCCTCTCATTCGGCGTCACCGCTTTCAGGAAGGATGATACGGTCGAACGCTTCCTGCAACGCGCCGATGAGGCGCTCTACCACTCCAAAAAAGCCGGGCGAAACAGAGTCTCGGGCCTGTAAGCCATCGCGCCTGAAGATATGATTTAAGATCCATTTATAACTGCCGATATCGCATTCTGACCACCGAGCCGCGATGGGACTGTTACGAAAGGATCTTAAATCATGTTGAAATGGAACAAAATCAGCACGAAAATCCTGTTTCCGGTGATTTCGGCAACGCTTCTATTTTCGATCGCCTTGTATGTTGTGGCAGGATCGACGGTCACCCAGTTGCTGGGTAAAAATCTTGAAAACAACGCAAGATCCAAAGTCACGGACATTACGTCCAATATCACCCGCATTGCCGACGAAAAACTGGCGCAGGCAGCCCTGTTCAGCCGGGCTGAACCCGTACTGGAGGCGTATGCCACCGCCTACCAGGGGAACTTGAACGATGCCGGCGACCCCCAGCTGGAATCGGCCCGCCAGCATCTTCGGGGCGCCCTTTCGTCCATTGAACAGGGATATAAGGACACGCACGACGGCAAATCCCTGCGAATCCATTTCCATGTCCCCCCGGCCAGGAGCCTGCTGCGGCTTTGGAAAAAGAATCAAAATAAAAGCGATGACCTGGTTTCCTTCAGGCCCACGATCGTGACGATCAGCGGCGGCAACCACGCCCCGGTCACCGGTATCGAGATCGGCGTGGGAGGGTTTGAAATCCGCGGTATTGCACCCGTCAAGGCAGAGGACGGCCGTTACCTGGGATCCGTGGAATCGCTCTCCTCGTTCGATCCAGTGGTCAACCGCAGCATCAGCAATGATCAGGAATCCATTGCGGTTTATATGAACAAGGAGTTTCTGCCCATCGCCAAGGAGCTCCAGAATCCCTCCAAACATCCTGTGCTGGGCGACCGGTTCGTCTTTGTCTCCTCCAGCGCGCCGGAGGTCACCGACAAGCTGCTCATGGCCGATTTTCTCGGCAAAGGCCAGGCGGG
>DHGT01000134.1:25168-47648 GCA_002402905.1 Desulfatitalea sp. UBA4791
GTCATGGCCTATTTGTATGATGCCACCGATCTTTACCAGCGAATGCACACCATTCAGTGGGCCATCGTACTGCTGTGCCTCGTCCTGCTGTTGGCCATCATTGTTCCGCTCTACTTCGCGACCCGTGCGGTCACCGTGTCCATCGGCAGGACAGTGGCCGGTCTCAAGGATATCGCCCAGGGCGAGGGCGACCTGACCATGCGGCTGGAGGTGGGCAGCAAAGACGAAGTCGGTGAACTGGCCAGATGGTTCAATATATTCATCGAGAAACTCCAGGGCATCGTCGGCGAGATCACCCAGGGCGTCGAAACCCTCTCTTCGTCCTCGACCAAACTCTTGACCATATCGGATCATATGACGCGCGGCATCAAGGATGTGTCCGACCAATCCAACACGGTCTCCGCCGCCGCGGAAGAGATGAGCACCAACATGAACAATGTGGCGGCTGCCATGGAACAATCGGCGACGAACACCAGCATGGTGGCCACCGCATCCGAAGAGATGTCCTCGACCATCGGCGAAATCGCCCGTAACGCGGAAAAAGCCAGGGACATTTCCGATGAGGCGGCGCAGAAGGCCAACACCGCATCGACCAACATGGACAAACTGGGCGTCGCCGCCACATCCATCGGCAAGGTGATCGAAACCATCGCGGACATTTCAGAACAGGTCAACCTGCTGGCATTGAACGCCACCATCGAAGCGGCCCGGGCGGGCGAGGCCGGCAAGGGGTTTGCCGTGGTTGCCAATGAAATCAAGGAGCTGGCCAAACAGACCGCCGAAGCGACCCAGGATATCAAGGAAAAAATCGAGGGCATCCAAGGCACCACGACCGTAACGGTGGGGCAAATCAGCGAGATCAGTTCGGTCATCACCCACGTCAACGAGGTGGTGGCCAATATCGCGACGGCGGTGGAGCAGCAGTCGTCCGCCACCCGGGAAATCGCCGCCAATGTATCCCAGGCATCCCAGGGGATCCAGGAAATGAACCAGAACGTGAACCAGAGCGCTGCGGTATCCGCTGAAATTTCCCAGGGCATTGCCGGTGTGAGCGGTGCCATGGATGAGATGGCCAGCAATGGTTCGAAAATAAACCTGAACGCCCAGGCACTTTCCGAGCTTGCCGACCAACTGAAACGAATGGTGGATCAGTTCAAAATTTAATCGGTGACCATGACGTGGGGATCGAACGTGCCCCACCGCAAAGCGGCCATTGCGGCGGCTGATCAAGGAACGCGCCCTTGCCCAGCCGCCGTTTGCATTTACTGCCCATCCGCTGTGCGCGGCATCTAACGTCGCGCGTTTACTGCCTGACCGGATAATCGTAGATATGTCCCTGCCAATTCCTGATTTTCCAAGAGTCTTCACCGCTCTCTAAGACGGACGCCTCGCCGAGCGCCACCTTTCCGCCCCCACCGGGCAGATCGACCATCAGGTGCGGCATGCCCATGCCGGAAAGGCGACCGCGCAGCTCCCGCAGCAATCCGACACTCGTCTCCACGGGCACCCTGAAATGGGCCGTGCCGGGCACCCGGTCGAGCTGGTGCAAGTAGTAGGGGCGGACACGAATCTGGAGCAGTGCCTCGAACAACTCCTGAAGGACGCGGACATCGTCGTTCACGCCCTTGAGCAGAACGGTCTGGCTGCCCAGCGGCATGCCGGCATCGGCCAACAGGCGACAGGCGGAAGCAACTTCCGGTGTGATTTCGGCGGGATGGTTGCAGTGAAGATTCAAATACAATGGGTGGCATCGCGACAATTCGCCGGCCAGGGCCGGCGTGATCCGCTGGGGCAAAACCACCGGCATCCTGCTGTGGATGCGCAGCAGTCTCACATGGGGAATGCCTCTCAGGGTTTCCAGAATTTGAACCAGTTGCCTGTCGCTGCGCATCAACGGGTCGCCGCCGGACAGCACGACCTCGTTCACCTGGGGATGCTTCCGGATATAGTCGATACCCTGGTCGATGGATTCCCGGGTTACCTGGCGGCCGTCGGCCACGCGCCGCTTGCGCATGCAGAAACGGCAGTGCACGGCGCATTGATTGGAGACGAGAAACACCACCCGGCCAGGGTAGCGGTGAATGATTTGAGGCGCCGGAGACTGATGCTCTTCGGCCAAGGGGTCGCCTTCCCGATCCAGATCGTCGAGCTCTTCGGCCCGGGGAAGCAGTTGGCGCCCAATGGGGCCGTCCGGCGTATCGATCAACCCCAACATATAGGGATTGATCCGCATGGGGAAATAGTCGGTCACGGCATCCAAGGCGTCGCCAGCGGCCATCAGGTGGCCGGGCAGGTCGCGCAGATGAAACATGCTTTTATCAAGGATGCTTTTCCATGGGGCCGCGGTCGTGTCGGCGATGTCACGGGCCGGATGGCGCAACGGTGAAATGCTCTCGATCGATGCCATCTTTTAGACGTTGAACCTGAAATTGATAATATCGCCGTCTTTGACTTCGTAGGTCTTGCCTTCCAGGCGCACGGTGCCGAGTTTACGAGCCTCGGCATACGAGCCGGCGGCCATCAAATCGTCGTAGGCCAATACTTCCGCACGGATAAATCCTTTTTTGATATCCGAATGGATGACCTCCGCGGCATCGACGGCAGCGGTTCCTCGCCTGATGGTCCAGGCCCGCACCTCGTCTTCGCCCACGGTGAAGAATGACATCAACCCCAGCAGCGCATAGGACGCTGTAATCATCCGATCCATGGCCAGGTCACGGATGTCGAATTCGGCCATGAACTCCCGGGCCTCTTCCGGGTCCATTTGACCCAGCTCCTGTTCCAGCTTGCCACGAACGGCCACACAGGTTTCCTGGTCGGCCCATGGCCCCAGGTCCGGCAGCGATTCGTCCTCGTCCTCGTTGTTGAAGAGCACCAGGCAGGGCTTGGCCGACAAGAAGGCATATCCGCGCAGAACATGGGCGCCGGCCACTTCGGGAAAGTGGCGCAGCGGCTTTTCCTGGTTCAGGATGGCCGCGCAGCGTTGAATCAATTGTTGTTCTTCGGGATTGGGTTTTTTCCCTCTCTTCTGATCCAGGACAAATCGCTCGAGACGTTTTTCGACCACGACGAGATCGGAAAGGATCAACTCCTGGTCAACGGCCTGAAAATCGGCCTGGGGCGTGGGCGCCGCCAGACCATACCCGCTGAAATTGCGGATGACGTGCAGCAGGGCATCGCAATCGCGAACCTGGGTCCAGATGCTCTGCTCCCTGGCCTTCTCCTTAACATGCTCGGCCGGTGACGGTAACAAATACTCCACCTGGGCAAAGATGGTCTTGCGGGGTTGATACATGGCCGACAGCCGGTCCACCCGATCATCGGGCACCTTTACCGTCCCGATGCGGCTCTCTTTACGCTGGAGCGTGTCGAGACGCGACTTGGTCAACGCTTCGAAAAGGGTGGTCTTGCCTGCCCCGGTTCGTCCGATCAACCCCAACTTCATAAATTTCTCCCCATATCTGACTTGCCGGCCAATGCCCGGAACGGCGAATCACTGCGCCCGTTCCAGCATCCTCGGCTGCTTTTCTAAACGGTCAAAAATGGGGTACTTGTATCGCCGATCCGGCATCAAGGCAAGGACAAAGCCGGAGAATGATTTGACATCAGAAACCAATTTCGGTAGGGGCACATGGGTTGGCATGGGGTCGCCCTGTTTTGTCCACCGTAGGACATCGCTGTCACGCCTTACCGGCACCAGGCATCATGCATCATGGGATCCACAGGTAAACACATCGAATCGCACGAACCCTCTGCCGGGAGGCAGCCCGGAGCCGACCGATCAAGGGGCGATAACCGCCTGCCGCGCCATACGTCGCATCCTGTGATGCCGGCATCCCCCAAACAAACCCCAAACCCAAAAAAACCAACTCGTGCCGACTATGCGACCGATGTCATCTATGCCATGGATGATAAAGGGGGGGTTACAATGGTGAACAGGGCCATCAGCGCCTTGGGCTATACCCAGGAGGAGTTGATCGGCCACTTTTTTCTCGAATTCATCTATAAAGACGATCGAAACCGCATGGCCAGGGCGTATATCGGTGCGCTTGCAAACCGCCAAACACGTGCCCAATCGCTCCAATTTCGCGTCCTGACCAAAACCGGCGAGATTCGATGGCTGGAAGCGAACGCGATCATCGCGTTCGACCCCCAGGGGCAATTTATCATGCACGAGGGGATGTGCCGCGATATTACCGACAATTTTCAAGGTGACCGACCATCGGCCACAACCAATGAAGGACAGGATGCCAACACCCAGGACACGAGCGATGAATCCCTGCCTGCCGGCAACGAATGGCTGCGGGGAATGGATACGCCACTCAAACGACGAGGCCGGAAACGTGACCGTGAAAAAAACCTGGAGATGGAAAAGGCCAATCTCCAGGAAGCCAATACTGCATTGAAAGTATTGTTGAAACGACGCGAACTGGACAGGCGTGCGCTCGAGGAGCAGGTGATGTTCAATATCAGTCGAATGGTGCTCCCCTATTTGAAAACAATTGCCAAGGAGAGCACCGACTCACGCCACAAGGATTATGTCAGCATCATCGAATCCAATCTCAACGATATTACCGGCAATTTTTCCCGGCGGTTGTCCCTGGGTTTCTATGGCTTATCGGCCGCCGAATTGAAGGTGGCCAATTTCATCCGCCAGGGTAAAAACACGCGCCAGATAGCCCAGATGCTGGGGTTGTCGCCCCGTACCATTGATACCTACCGCCACAGTATCCGCAACAAGCTTCATATCAAGAACAAAAATGTAAACCTGCGAACGTTTTTGATGTCCATTAAATAGTCGTTTAAGAGACGCCGGAACCTTCGGCCGGCATACTGAGCAGGATTCTGTTGAGATGTTTCAACTCTGTGTTCAGCTCGATGAGTTTGGCTTCGATGAGTAACGCCAGCACCGTCATTCTATTTTCCGGACTACCGGCTTTATCCAGAATCGTATCGATTTCGTTCTGAAAAGGTTGGTATTGGGGATACTGATCCAAAAAGCGCGCCCGCTGTTCAAGGGCTTCGGCGAGCTTTTGATCCGGGTCCCACGCCTCTGTCGTCCGACACTGGTTCTTTTTCAGGTGTATGAGATGTGCCATGGGCCCCTCCTCTCTTTAGGTGCAATGCCGATTTTTGTCATGCAGTTTTAACGTATCACATGCACTGCATGTTATCAAAGCATCAGCACGCTTTCCAGGATTTCAAGCGGAAGAACGGGTTTAAATGGATTGCGCCACGACGATGTCAATCGCTTTCGGCCGCGTTTTTCCTCAGCAGGGCGATGATGTCGGCCGCCTGGGATTCGGCATGGCCGCGTTCCAAGCGGCAGGCCCCGGCGCCGCGATGCCCCCCGCCGCCGTAGCGACTCAACAGTTTGCCCACGTTCACCCTGCAACCGCGGTTCAAAATACTGTGACCGAGCTTGACCACGACGTACGGCCCTTCATCATATAATTTGACGTTGACCACGGCGTCCGGGAAAAGCGAATACACCAGAAAGCGGTTGCCATCCGGTGCCGGTGAGAGCCCGCGGAAATCGGTGATGGAGACGTGGCCGTCCAACTCGGTATAGTCGCGCAAGGACCTCTCGTACTCCCGATTGGCCACCACGGCGTCATCACATCGCCGGCGCACCGTCCCATCCCGCATGACCGGTTCGATGTCGTCTTGTGCTCTGAGCAACGACACCAGGTGGTCGCAATAGATCGCGTCTTCAAGGGAACGCCGTGTGGCAATCGACATGGAAAGCAATACATAAGGATACTGCTGGGGATGGAGAATCTCGTCCAGGGTCAGTTGGGCGGAATCGATCCGATCGGCTTGGCGCACCAGTTCCTTGAAGCGCCCGTTCCATCGGCCCTGAAAAAATTCGTACACCAAACCGGCAGCCGATGGCGCGATACGAAAAATGCCGGGGTAATTCTTTTTGGACACGTTGGAGACGTGGTGATCGAACCACATGGCGACGTCGTCATCACCGGCCAAGGGCAGATTGGCCAATACATCGCCGGGCAGCAGCCGAAAACGGCCATTTTGAATGTCGCTGGGTTGTGTCCAGCGCAGGGGCAAATCGCCGCCCAATGCCTCTTTGAGCAGCACCGCACAGACAACGCCATCAAAATCGGGCCGAGAAATGATTCGCACGGTTATAGACCTAGTCCGGCCTGGCCGGAAGTTGCAGGGAGTACCGATTACAATTTCGAAGAATTGTCAACGTAGCAATAACGATCGCCATTTGCAAATGTCAGAATGGCATTCAAAAAGAGAGATCCTCGCTGGAAACGCAACGATCCGAATCCATGCCTACAGAGGCCGGCCATTCGGTGCTCTTTTCGACAATATTTGACCGCTGCCGTCGAGGACAAAAAGCAAATGGCCCGCCTGCATTGCGTAATTGATCAGATCCTCGAAGATGATGGCCTGGATTTCCATGGTCTGCCCCCGATTCTTGGCCAGGTGCAGGATCCCTTGCATGGCGGCATCCCTATCTTTGAACAGCGGAATAAAATGGATATCGTGTTCGGCATCATACTGGCCGATGATGGTTTCGTTATTGCCCGGATTCTGCACAGCCACATAAACCCAGGCATGGGGATCGATCGTCGTGTCCATAGCGGATGTCCCTGACGGTGGTCTTGTTAGGTGCCCATCCACAAATGGCCAATTGGCCTTTTACTGTATGGGCTCGCTTTGTTCATGGATAACCGAGGAACGGCAACGGCATCCATCGCCCTTGTCTAGTGATAACAACGTGTCGTAAATCTGGCCTTATATAGAGAATGCGGCCATCACCTGTCAAGGACAGGGATAGGCGTCCAGCCAGGTTGTTTTACCTTTGCCATCGGCTCCGAAAGACCGGTCTGCCTGCAACATCGGTTTCACAGGGAATGGGAAATAGCGCTTTACATTTGGCTCGACTTGATTATATTTTGCGCGGTCGACCGACTGGTAAAATAAGGAGCCGCCCATGGACCAGAGTTTCAGCTTGCCCCAAGAATTGCAAACGTCATTTCAAAGAATTATGCCATATATGTCGGCCAGGTTGCGAAACGATCAACAGAGCATCGAGGCCATCGCACTCTATCTGAAACTCGGCGGAGAAAGGCTCGCCAGAATAGCCATCGACGCCTACAATCAGACCCACCGACTCCAGGATGCCGCCGATCAAAAGTTGCGCCTCGAAGAGACCCTGCTCGCCAAGCAGATGGAAAATGAAAACGATGACGATGAAGACGAAGAGGAAGAGGAAGACGCCGGAAACACTACGGAGAATGATGACCCGGACAATGACGGCTATTAGGTCGTCGGCCGGTTTCCGCCTCATCTTCTAATGGCCGCCATGCCCCCCAAGCCGGAAAGCCGGGCCGATAAAACCGACCCCGCCCGATCGACAACAACGTCACCGATTCAAAACCTCACAGAACACAGCGACGCACCCACGCCGGTATTCGCCCATTTAGATGCCGAGCAAGCCCGGACCTACAGTCTGGTCCTGGCCGCTGCAGGCATCGCGCATGGGCTGTTTCATCGGAATAGACGCTGGTCGATCGGCGTGGCGCGCCAGGACCGTGCGGGGGCACAACGGGCTATATCCTTATATCGGGCCGAAAACCCGATGGCACCTGATCATGATGCCCCGCCTCCGCCATCGTCACCGCGGTCGATTTCCGCTCTTTATGTCGCCCTGCTGTTGATTGCCGTTCATGTGGCTGTGACGACCAGCCGGCAAAAGGGTGCATTGATTTCGACCTTTGGCGCCGATGCCCGCCAGATCATGGATGGTGATGTCTATCGCTGCGTGACGGCGCTGCTGCTGCATAACGACATTTCCCACCTGCTGGCCAATCTGGTTGGCACGCTTCTCTTCGGCACCTTGGTGTCCGGCTACTGTGGCTGGGGAATCGGATGGCTTCTGATCGTGCTCTCCGGCGCCCTGGGCAATGGGCTGACCGCGCTTTGGTATGGCGGCCAACACCTGTCCATCGGCGCCTCGACCGGCATCTTCGCGGCCTTGGGAATCTGCGCCGTCATGGCGTTCTGGCGGCGCTACCAACACCACGGGCAAAGAGGGCGTTCGTGGCTCTCGCTGGCCGGTGCGCTGGCCTTGCTGGGCTGGCTGGGCAGCTCACCCCGCAGCGATCTGGCAGCGCATCTGTTCGGGCTGACAGCGGGCTTCGGCTTTGGCGCTCTCTGCCTGTGGGGTCTCGACCGGCCAACATCCCGGCCGCTGCAAACCGCGTCGTTTTTTTTGACCGTCGCACTTCTGTTGGGAAGCTGCTGGTGGGGCTATGCCAAAGGGGGCCTTTAACCCCCTGGAGATATTTCTTAAAGCGGGTAAGGCGTCAAACTCTCGCATCCGTCGGCGGTGACGAGAAGGGTCTGTTCGAACTGGGCCGACAGGGAACCATCTTTGGTCACCGCCGTCCACTGATCCTCCAGGATGATCAATTCGAAGGTACCGAGATTGATCATGGGTTCGATGGTAAACACCATGCCCGGGACCAGATGCACACCCTGGCCGCGCTGGCCAAAGTGAGCAATCTGCGGCGGCTCGTGGAAATCGAAGCCAACGCCATGGCCCACAAAATCGCGCACCACGGAACACCCCTGGGCCTCCGCGTAGGTTTGAATGGCGCAACCGATGTCGCCAATCTGGTTGCCCGGTCTCACCATGCCGATCCCCTCTTTCAGGCTTTGGCGTGCCGTTTCGACGATTTTGCGCGCTTCCTGGCTGGGTGTCCCGATGAAAAAGGTTTTGTTGGCATCGGCATAATAGCCGTCCAGTATGGTGGTCACGTCCACATTGACGATATCGCCGTCTTTGAGAACCCGCGGTCCGGGAATACCGTGGCAAATCACCTCGTTGACCGAAACGCAGACGCTTTTGGGAAAACCACGATAGTTCAGGGGCGCCGGGATCCCCTTGTGCTGAAGGGTGAACTCGTGGACCCAGGTGTTCACGGCATCGGTGGTGATGCCGGGTTCCAGGCGGCTCTCCACCAGGTCCAGAGTCTCTACGACCAATCTGCCGGCACGCCGGATACCGGCCACATCGGCTTCCGATTTCAACTTGATTTTAGGCATTTCGGGATGGGTGCGGGGACGCGACGGCCCCTCCTTGCCCAGGCAACAATGTTTGTATTTTTTCCCACTACCGCATGGGCAGGGATCATTTCGTCCGACTTTTACGCCTCTGACCGGCTGGTTGACCCTCACGTTTCACCTATCGTTGTCTATTTAGTGCCCATCCACGAATGGCCAATTTGCCAATTTGTGGACGGACACTATTTAACACTCTGGGAGGTTATCCCAATCGTTGAATCAACTTATACCCATCCCCCCATGGTGTCAACGTACAGGAAAATAACGTCGACGCCCCGCTCGACCAACAATTCTAACTGAAAATGTTCACCTGAAGGGCATGCTTTTCAAAAGGTGACGGCGTCGAAAAAAGGTGTTTGATATAAAATCTCGCATCGCAACGGACATGGCAAGCGGTAGACAATTTCAATCCTTGAGGGTATATAAACTCGACCCTCACCTATATCTCATGAAAAGAGGAGGCCTGGGTTCGGAATGGATCAAGATTGGGAAAACCGGATATTGTGCAGCGACGAGAGCTGTATCGGCGTCATCGGCCCCGATGGCCGCTGCAAAGAGTGTGGTCGCCCGTATGAAGGAGAGCTGCCCGGCACCTTTTCAGCCGTGCCACCTGCCGCAGAAGACGAGGAACAAAAACAGCAAGATTCGGATATCGATAATCATCCTGCGCCAGACGACGAGACGGCCGCCTCCGACGATGAATGGGCACAACGCAGACTGTGCAGCGATGAAAACTGTATCGGCGTCATCGGACCGGACGGCCGCTGCAAGGAGTGCGGCAAACCCGCCTAACGGTAGTGGCTGTAATGAACACCATAGCGTTTGGCCTTATAGGCAAACTTTCGGACCGTCGTCTTCAACACCTTGGCGGCCTCGGTAATGTTCCCCCGCGTATTTTTCAAGGCATCGATGATCATCTCCCTTTCCAGGTTGGCGACGGCATCCTCCAGGGAGAATTCGGGCAGGGTGTCGGATTCCTTTCCCGTTTGCAGCGTGGGCGGCAGATGGTAGCTGTGAATAACGCCGCCGTCGCATAACAGCACGGAACGCTCGATGCAGTTTTCCAATTCGCGCACATTGCCCGGCCAGTGGTAATCCATCAGCATGTCGATGGCCGGTGTGGAAAACCGTTTGATATCCTTGCCGTTCTCTTTGCCGTACTTTTCGAGAAAATAATCGGCGAGCAGGAGAATGTCGGTTTTGCGCTCCCGCAAGGGCGGCATGTAGATGGGAAAGACGTTGAGCCGGTAATAGAGATCCCCGCGAAATGAACCATCCTCAACCGCCTTTTCAAGATTTTTGTTGGTGGCGGCCACAATCCGCACGTCGACCTTGATGGTCCGCTGACCGCCGACCCGTTCAAACTCCTTTTCCTGGAGCACGCGCAACAGATTGGCCTGCACATCCAGGCCGATGGAGCCGATCTCATCCAGAAAAAGGGTTCCTTTGTGGGCCAGCTCGAACTTGCCCAGCTTCTGCTTGATGGCGCCCGTAAAGGCCCCCTTCTCGTGGCCGAACAGTTCGCTTTCGATCAGGTTGGCCGGAATGGCGGCGCAGTTCACCTTGATGAACGGCCCCTTGGCCCTGGGGCTGTTGTAATGGACCGAGTTGGCCACCAGTTCCTTGCCGGTGCCGCTCTCCCCGCGCACCAGAACCGTGGCGCTGCTCTTGCACACCTGGGAGATCATCTGGAACACCTCGCGCATCTTGTTGCTGTTGCCGACGATGTTCGTCACCCGGTACTTGTTTTCGAGCTCGTCGCGCAACCGTTTGTTTTCCTCGCGCAACTGCTCCTTCTCCCGACGAATGATCTCTAAATTGATCACGTGCTGGGCGATCATGGTGGCCACCACGGAGAGCAGTTTCTGGCCATCCTTGAGGGAATAGTGCGGATCATAAGGACGGTCCACGCTCAGGGCACCAACCACCTGGTTGCCCTTTTTGACAGGAACACAGATAAATGAAAGTTCCTCGTAATCCTTCAATTTCTTACGCACGGCGGTGCGGTCCAGAAACATGGGCTCATCGCTGATCTTGGGGATCGCCACGGCCTTCCCGGTTTGAATCACACGACCGGTGATGCCCTCGCCCAATTTATACTTGACGCGTTCGATGGTGCTCAAAGACAGGTGGTGGGCCACCTCGATATTGATTTCGTTGTGCAGCGGGTCAAGGATCGAGACCGTGCCGCGCACCATGTTCATCGAACTGGACAGGATATCCAAGACTTTATATAAAGATTTTTTTAGTTCCAGATGCTCGTTGAGGGCCTGGCTGATCTCGTATAAAAGGGTGATTTCCTCGATGGGTTTCATCTGACTGACCACTCGCGTTCAAGAGGTTAGCAACAAATCTGCCGCCACGGCCCCACACCATAACAAATTTGTAACAAATGGCAAGCACAACTGTCCTTCATATCGACATGGACGCCTTTTTTGCCTCCGTGGAGCAACTCGACGACCCGGCCTTGATCGGCCGTTGCGTGGTGGTGGGCGGTTCGCATCGCGGTGTGGTGGCGGCGGCCAGCTATGAAGCGCGCAAATTCGGCATCCATTCGGCCATGCCGATGTTTCAAGCGCTCCGGCGATGCCCGCACCTGATTGTCGTGGCACCCCGCCGCTGGCGGTACAGTGAGCTATCGCGGCAAATCATGGATATCCTCCGTTCGTTCAGCCCCCTGGTGGAACCGATTTCCATCGATGAGGCCTATATGGATATCGGCGGCTGCCAGAGGCTGCATGGCACGCCGCGGGATACCGGTTTGGCCATAAGAAACCGAATTTACAGCCAAACCGGTCTCACCTGCTCGGTGGGTATCGCTCCCAACAAATTCATCGCCAAAATCGCTTCGGACCTGCACAAACCCGATGGATTGACCGAAATCACCCCGGATCAAGTGGACTCGTTTATCGACGCGCTGCCCATCGGCAAGGTGCCCGGCGTGGGACGCCACGCCCTGCAGATTCTGAACGACTGCGGCATCCACACCCTGGGGCAGGTGCGCCAATTTTCGATTGACCAACTGGTCAGACGACTGGGCAAGTTCGGATACCGCCTGGCGGCCCTGGCCCGCGGACGGGACGACTCACCCGTGATTCCCGAAAGCGAGGCCAAATCGATCAGCAGCGAAACGACACTGGCGCACGACACACGGGACCGCAATACCCTGGCCGGGCATCTGCTGGAACACGCCGAAAAGGTGGCGCACCAGCTCAGGCGCCATGACATGCGGGCACGCACGGTCACGCTGATCCTGAAGACATCCGATTTCAAACGCCATACGCGTAGCCAGACATTGGCGCGTCCGGTGCAGGCATCGGAAGCCATCTATCAAACGGCCATCGGCCTGTTGAATGACTTCGGACTGAACCAGGATGTACGCTTGATCGGCGTGGGAGCCGGCGGCCTGCAGCCCGCGTCGCAACCGATGCAGCAGTCCCTTTTCCCCGAGAGCCATGGCCATTCAGGGCTTCGCTGGGAGAAGGTGGACCGTGCCATCGACGCCATTGCCGAAAGGTATGGTGAACGCACGATCCGACGGGGCACCCTGGCTGGGGATAAGGGCGAGGATTGAAGGCCCGTTTAAGGGGATGAGGTCCGATCCAACTCGAAGAGATAACGGACGCCGCTTTTCAGCATGGTCATCAAAATCAAGCCGAAGAACAGCGGAAACAGAATGCAATCGAACAGGTAGGCGGCGATCAATTTGAGCGTGGTGGCGGCCAGATGCTCGGTTTCCAGCTTGAGAAAGGCGGCCAGGGCTTTTACTTCACGGCCCATTTTGGAAATTTTACCCTTAAAATCAAAGGGAGAGGTCTCATCCGCATCCTCGCCCTCCGGAAAAAAACGCCGGTACAGCCCCTCTGGGGAGAGGGTTGTACCCAATGTTTCGAATTGGGCCTGGGAACTGTCGTGCAGGGGTTTGGTAATCCGCTGGGATATCAGCGAGGCGCCTGAAATGGTCAGAGGCAGTAGCAGATAGAGTGCCAGGCACAGGGTAGCGGTGAAACGAACGCCTGCCTTGAGGATCGCGTGTGTTTGAAAGCGCCGCGGCCACAAGCCAATGGCCAGCCAGGCGATGATCCACATCAGAAAAAACAAGGCCAGGGCCCAGTGATCGACCATGGCGAGGCCCTGTAACGCCAACTGCATCAAGGCAATCACGCTGGCCCCGGCCATGGCCGCTCGCCAGGCGATGTCCACGTAATCGTATACCGGCTGAACCACATCGCCCAGCTCGACGTTAACCCCCACACCCACCGAAGATCCTTCGACAATGGCCAGGCCGCTCTTAATCCCCGAGAGAATCATGAACCCGGCCAGCGCACTGTCGAATGCACGGTCGAGATAGCGGGCGTTGGTTTCCGTCAGCCGGTTCAACCCACACCACCCCAGCCCTCGATCGATCACCCCTCGGGCAGCCAACACGATGGCAGCCAGCAAAAGGATGGTGACGAGCGTTCTTTTTATCCATTGGGGCATGGGTCTTGTTTAATTCTAATGGATTAGGTTGGCCCCCTTTTCCGTAAGCTTCAGCCTCGGAATGGCACCCTTCATCTCGTATTTCACAAATCCCTTGGCGGCCAATTGTTTGATTGCCTTCTCAAAGTCTTTTTTCTCGTACCCGTTTAAAAAAGGCAAATATTCCTCAACAAGCCAGGTTTCCGGAAGCGTGTCGTTCTCTTCGCCTTCGATGGCCCTGAATTGATCCAAAATGTCCTTCTTGATATCTTTGATCCCTCTGCTCATCGCCCATCCTCACGATTGATATGGAATGAACTCGTTTTCCGTCCGCCGATGCTTGAACGCGACCGGTGATTACGGCGATCGAAAAGCGTCAACGCACTTTTCCGCCCATCTGTCCGGATTGATGTCGACGGGCGTTCTTTTGCCTGTTCGTTATGGTCTTGAACCATCCGGCATTTTTTAAATGCACCGTAAGTTAACGCATTTTAATCGCTTTACAAGCGTCCGCCCTACATTGACTCTCGGTCGTCATTCAGGCGGATGACCTGGTGTCCGGGCAGGGGGACCCGGTCTTTAACAAGCTTCCTCTGCATAGCGCTTCTGGATGGATCGCAGCATCTCGTAGCGACTGAAAAAAATCTCGACCAGTTCGGGATCAAAATGAGTGCCGGCGTTTTTCTCGATCTGTTGACGAATATCGCTTTCATCCCAAGCCTCTTTATAGGTCCGCTTGGTGCTAAGGGCATCGAAAACATCGGCCAGCGCCACGATACGACCGAACAGGGGGATTTCGTTGCCCTGTTTGCCGCGGACACTCCCATCGGGCAGGGTGTATCCCTTGATCGGAAGGCCGGTGCGGAAATCGACGTGGCCGGGATAGCCCCTGCCGTCCCATCGCTCGTGGTGATTGAGCGCCACGATACCGGCCGCCTCGTCAAAGTCCGATTGCTGCTGCTCGAACAGGCGCGCGCCCTGGATCGTGTGCTGCTTCATGTCTTCATACTCGTCGGCATTCAACCGCGCAGGCTTTTTGAGTATCAGGTCCGAGGTGGCCACCTTGCCCACATCGTGAAGCATGGCGGCCATGCGCAGCACGTCACGGCTTTTATCGATCACCTTACGGTCGATGTGATGCCGCAGGGCCCACTGCTCGTAGATTTCCACCGCAAAGCCGGCCACACGGTTGACATGCGGGCCGGTCTCGCGCGGGTCGCGCATTTCGGCCATTCGGATCATGCGAAGGATCAGGGCGCGGGTCATCTGGGCGCGTTCCAGGGCAACGGCCGCTACCGATGCGAAATGGTGCATCATCAACTCGTCCCGATGGGAAAATTCGGTGATGCGCCCTTCGTCATCCTGGGTATTGATGATCTGCAGTATACCCAAAATATTACGATTGCTGTTCTCCAGGGGGATGGTCAGGACCGATTGGGTCTTATATCCGGCGGTTTCATCGAACCGCTTGCTGAAGCGGTACGGCAGGGTGGCCTCGAGGCGGTATACGTCCCTGATATTCAAGGTGCGACCGGTGGCAGCGACATATCCGGCGATGCTTTTGGTATCGATGGGGATCTTGAAGGTCGAGTAGATGAGTTTTTCATTTCTGGGAAGCTTCTTCTGGAGGGTATCGTTCTGGGTGTATGAGAAGTTGAGCCAGTCCTCCTGACGGATATAGATCGATCCGGCATCGGCATTGGCGAATTGGCGCGCGCGGGTCAAGACGCGTTCCATGAGGATGTCCAGATCGTTGATCTGGCTCAACTCGATACCCAGACGCGTCAGACTGTCCAGTTTTTCCTGCTCGGTCAACATCCGGTGTCGCCCCCTCGGTGCCGGGCTGTCGGAATTTTCACAGGCAACGGGGAGGGTCGGACCGAACATGGTCCCCACCCCACCGCCAACCGGTTTGGATTTCCAACCATATCAAACCGTTGCAATAACGTCAAGCGCCAAATGAGGGGGGACCGAAAAATAGGGTTGCGACATTCGCCGTTGGCCGATCGCATCAACGCTCCGACACGGCGGGCAAGACAATCGTGAAGGTGCTGCCCTTTCCCTGCACGCTTTCCACCGTGACCTGACCGCTGTGAGCCTGGACGATATGCTTGACAATGGCCAGCCCGAGGCCGGTGCCGCCCATCCGGCGGCTGCGGGCCTTGTCCACCCGGTAAAAGCGCTCGAACAACCGCGACAGATGCTTTTTGGCGATCCCGATGCCTTCGTCCTTGACCTGGATATGCAACCGGCCGTCCTTCACGCGGGCGGAGAGCTCGATGCGACTGTGGGGTGGGTTATACTTCACGGCGTTGTCCAACAGGTTGACGATCGCCTGCTCCATGAGATCGGCATCGAGGCGTGACTTCAACGTGTCCTCGCACACCATGTCGATGGTCATGGCTTTTTCATCGGCAGCGGGTTGACATAACTGCACGGCAGCCTGCAGGATCGGTTGGACCGGAACACTTTCCAGGCGCACGTAGGGCTTCTCGGTGTCCTGCTCGATACGGGCCAGTTGCATCAAATCGTCCACAATGGCGGTGAGCCGTTTGACATGCCGTTCGATGATCGCCAAAAACTTTTTGACCTCTTCCGGGTCGGCAACCGACCCCTGGCACAAGGTCTCCACAAACCCTTGAATGGCGGTCAGCGGGGTTTTGATCTCATGGCTGACGTTGGCGGCAAAATCGCTGCGCATGGTTTCCAGCCGCCGGAACTGGGTCACATCATTCATGACCAATAGAGCGCCCACGCGGCGCCCCTGGTCACCAAAGAGCGGCGTGCAATGGGCATTCAGGATCTGTTCGCCCGTTTGATACAAGACGATGTCTCCTTGCCCCACATCCCCATAGTCCAGGGTGGCCCGAACCATGTGATGCAACTCGCGGTTGCGCATTACCTCCTGGATGCTGCGCCCTTGCAGGGACTCGGCGCTGCCTCTCAACAGACGCAGGGCGGCGGCATTGTGATGGGTGATGCGTTCGTCGGCATCCAGGGCCACGACCCCTTCCACCATGCTGGAGAGCACTGCTTCGCTTTCGTTGCGCTGTTGCACGATCGCCTGAATCCGCCGTTCGAGTTCCTGGGCCATCTGATTCAAGGCCTGGGCCAACCCTGCCAACTCGGCGGTTTGGGGCAGCACCAGCCGGTGGGATAGCTCACCCTGGGCGAAACGGGTCGCACTCTGGCGCATGATTTGGATGGGGCGGCTGATGCGTCGCGAGATGACCAGGCAAACCAGCGATGCCAGCACGGCCACGACGATGCCCCCCATGGCCAACCGCAGCCGCAAGGCATCCAACTGCCACTCGATGGCCGTCAAGGCGAGGGAGACGCGCACGACGCCTTGGATAGCGGGGGCCTTGCCCCCTTCCGGCTTCAGCGGATAGGCCAGGTACATCATCTGCTGGCCCAGGGTTTCGCTGAAGCGCAGGGAGGTTCCGATGCGGCCCGCCAAGGCCTGTTCGATTTCGGGACGGTCCCCATGATTCTCCATTTTAAGCGGATCGGTCTCCGAATCGCCGACCACCTGTCCGTCCGACAATATGACCGTCAATCGCGTGGGAATGTCGAGTACGGCCTGCTTGCATATGCGATCCAGGGCCGGCTGATCGAGTGGTGCCATCAAAGGCAACAATTGATAGGTGAGAAAACGGGCCTGGTGCAGCAGGTCCTGGCGAACCTGGGACATGTATAAGGATCGCATGGCATATGAGGCGTACCAACCGGTGGCCAGCAGGGCGATCAGAATCAGGAGCAGATAGGAGGGGTACAGCTGCCAGACCAGGCGCCTGCGCTTGATCATACTCGGTGCCCCCTCCTATTCGGGCGTATTGGGATCGTTGAGTTTATCGAGATTTTGGGTTTTTCGGATTGGCGTGCGAAACATGCTATGCGGCACGTTCGGTGAACCGATAACCCACCCCCCGGACCGTTTCGATCAAATGTCCCTTGTCGCCCAGCTTCTTGCGCAACCCGACGATCTGCACGTCCACGCTTCGATCGGTGACCGGGTAGTCGTCACCGCGGACCGCATCCACGATCTGCGACCGGGTAAAGACCCAACCCGGTCGACCGGCGAGAAAGGCCAGCACCTGGAACTCGGTGTAGGTCAAATCGACCGTCTGGTCGCCGATGGACAAACTGCGTCGGCCGCGATCGATGTGAAGCCCGTGGATGTGGATGATTTCGTCGTCGGGCGCCACCGGTGCGGCGCGACGCCTGAAAACCGCCCGCACGCGGGCGATCAGCACACGCGGGCTAAAGGGTTTGGTCACATAATCGTCGGCCCCCAACTCCAGCCCGGTGACGATATCCACCTCTTCGCCCTTGGCGCTGAGCATGACGACGGGGATCTGGCGGGTCTGCGAGTCGTTTTTCAACTTGCGGGTCAACTCCAGGCCATCGATGCCCGGCAGCATCAGATCGATGACCAACAGATCCACGTGGTGGGACTTGATCTGACGCCAGGCCTCCTCGCCGGTTTCGGCACACAACACCTCATACCCCTCACGGCTGAGATGAAACCGCACCAGTTCGAGAATATCCTCTTCGTCGTCCACGACCAGGATGGTTTCCTTGCCCATATCCAAACCCTTCGTAGGTTTTGACGACACCGTAAAAAGTCCAATATCTGCGTTGCGCTCATCCCGTTGTCCTTGCGGCGTACGACAAGTACGCCTCAGGACACGGAATTTCGCGCGCCTTGATCTTGAACCTTTTACGGTGCCGTCTGGCAACGACTTCTAACGAATCCATCAGGTTTTCATCCGACCCTTTTATCCGGCTCGGGTCCCCGTGGTCGGAGACGCCATCCATGCGCGGCAGTCGAATTGATGTGTTTAACCTGTAAATGGTTAGCGTCGTGTTAGGGTCGCGTTAGGATAGGGTTATTTGCACGTAAACGGATAAAAATGATGCAGGCAGTAACCACCGGGATCACTGTACAGGACCTCGGTCTCGGCCATGCACTGGCCTATGGTTTCGCGGGACACGGCTTCGTAATCGGGCCGCTGTTCCTCGGCTTTTTTGCAGGCCATGCAAATCGGTTCGTGGTCGTAAACGGACAGGATGCGCTTGTCGTCCTTTCCAAGGGCCGCGCCGCAGCGATGGCACGCCAACGCACAGGATAGTCTCTCTTCCCATTTGTCCATTGAATCCATCCTTTGATAAAGGTATGTCATACGTTCGTTTTTGCCGATCCGGGAAAATAATCATCATTGCGGATCGGCAAAGTTCAAATCGTGGGGAAAGCCGCCGTGACCCTCTTTAACATCACCGCGATTGCCATCGCCCTGGCCATGGATGCCTTTGCCGTGGCCATCGCCGCCGGCATAAAACTGGGAAGGGTCGATCTGCGCCAGAATTTCAGACTGGCATGGCATTTCGGATTTTTCCAGGCGGCCATGCCCGTTATCGGTTGGACGGCCGGCCTGACCATCCGCCAGCATATCGAACGCTACGACCATTGGGTCGCCTTCGCCCTGCTGGTTTTCGTGTCCCAGGGCATGCTGCGGGAGGCCTTCGGCGGCTGCGACGATTCCCAATCCCCCAAAGACCCCACGCGAGGCACGACCATGGTGATGCTCTCCCTGGCCACCAGCCTGGATGCCCTGGCCGTCGGCCTGAGTCTTTCCATGATCAACGTCTCCATATGGATGCCGTCGTTGATCATCGGCATCGTAGCCGCGGCATTCACCACCATGGGGATGCACATGGGCAAACGTGTGGCCAAAGCCGCGCTGATTCGACGATATGCCGATGCCATCGGCGCGCTGGTCCTGCTGGCCATCGGCCTCAACATCCTGCGGGAACATGGGGTGTTTCAGGCCATTGGCGGATAATGAAAAGCCGTCTCGGCCCGCCCCTCTTCCGGCCCCACCACCAATCGGCTCCCGCTATCCGCGCCACCAACGATGATGAACCCGTCACTCGATCGTGGTCTCCGGCATCAACCGCCGCCGTGGATGACCTCAGGGAAGTTGCGGGCCGTCCGTGGGTGGCGGCGGCGCCGGGGCTGGTTCGGCGATCACATCCATAAAGGCGCGAAAAAGAACCACGTGGACAAATAGCGCGATCAAGGATGACACCGTATTGACCACGATGCGAAGAAACTCATTGCCGGTCAGGGTCTGGACCAGAGAATCCGCCCCCAGACCCAAAATGAAAATCGGTACGTAGGTGACAAACAGCAGAACAAAAACGAGACCGATATGGTTGCGTGTGTCCGCAAAGCTTTTTTGTATGGCGACCTTGGGCGTTACACCGAACAAGACCAGGTGGAATTCCGCGAACGCCAACCGCACCGCCAGCCATATCCCCGGCAAGACCAGCATACTGATTCCCAGTCCGATGATAAACACCGAGACCGTTTTAAGGATGAGCAACGGGAACCATTGCTGCAGGGCCGCGGCGATCAACGCACTGTTGCTGGGTTGCTCTTTACGGGCGCGTGCAGCCATCAATTGAATCAGTGCCGCAGTGTAAATGGGATAGATTAGCAAATTGAGCGCCAATGGTGAAAAAATGGCGAGCGGCGTCTCCCGGAAATTCTTTGCCAGGATAAAGTCAAAAAACGAAGCGGCGAACAGAAATGGCAGACACACGGCCGTTATCGTTTTGATATGGCTTCTGAAAAACAGATAGGCATCTGTCAGGATCGTCTGGATTTGGGCAGCCCGCGCGGTTTGCATTCTCTTTTCCCGATCGAATTGTATGAAGAAAGCCAAATGCTTATCACGAGCCCGCCTGACATGCCAAGGCAAAAGCGGTAGTCGAGACAAGCGATCCCCATAATTTGTCTTGACAACTTTACAAATTTTCAGCATATCCTTTGCCAGACGCTTTCAAGGAAATGGACACCATGCTCAACCCCAACGTCCCCATTCCGCTCTACCGGCAATTGGCCGACCAGATTGCCGATGGCATCCGCAACGGGACCTATCGTCCCGGCAGTTGCATTCCATCCGAACCCAAGCTGGTGGCCGAGCACGGCCTCGGTCGGCCCACGGTCAGACAGGCCATCGACCTGCTGGTCCGCAGGGGGTTGTTGACCCGCAAACGGGGCTCGGGCACCTATGTGTGCGACCCCCAACAAGAGGTGGACCTCTTTTCCCTGGACGGCACCAGTGCATCGTTTGCCAAAACCGGCGTCTCCGTCGACACCCGCATCCTATCCCCCGTCACCCTGAAGCGGGTAACGGGCCAAGGCGACAACCCGTTCAGCGATCAACACGCCTACACCTTCTACCGCCTGACCCGCGTCGCCGGTGCACCGGTGCTGGTGGAGAACATCTATCTGCATGCCACGCTCTTTGCCGGCATCGATCAAATGGACTTGGGAGGAAAATCGCTGTCCGCCATCGCAGAGAAAACGTACTACCTTCGCCCGACCGGTGGAAAACAGAGTTTTTCTGTCAGCTACCCCGACGATCACATCGCCGGCCACCTGGGGGTATCCGCCAAAACCCCCCTCCTGATGGTCAAGCGCTGGCTCCATTTCCCGCAAACCGCAAACGGCGTCTATGCCATACTTTGGTGTCGAACGGATCAATTTGTCTTTTCACAGACCATTGGAGGGACCGGATATGCATAAACGAGGATATTACGATGAATTCGGAGGGGCCTTTTTGCCGGAAATATTGGCGGCCACCTTCGACGAATTGGAGGCGGCCTTCGAGAAGGCCAAGTCCGATCCGGGCTTCTGGAGGTCCTACCAGGAGCTGATGGCCAACTATTCCGGACGTCCCACGCCGCTGACCTTCGCCGAGCGCCTCACCCATCACTTCGGCGGGGCCCGGATCTACATCAAGCGTGAAGATCTTAACCATACCGGCGCCCACAAGGCCAACAACGTGATGGGTCAGGGCCTGCTGGTGAAACGGATGGGAAAAACCCGGGTCATCGCCGAAACCGGGGCCGGGCAGCATGGCGTGGCCACCGCCACCATGGCGGCCCGCTTCGGCTTCGACTGCACCATCTACATGGGAGAGGTGGATGTCCTGCGCCAGCGGCCCAATGTCTTCTGGATGGAACGCCTGGGGGCCACGGTGGTGCCGGTCACCAACGGCACACGGATCTTGAAGGATGCCATCAACGAAGCCTTTCGGGATTGGGTGAGCAACATGGACACCACCCACTATGTGCTCGGCACGGCCTGCGGGCCGCATCCCTTTCCGGAAATGGTCACCTATTTTCAATCGATCCTGGGCAAGGAGGCCCGCCGCCAGATCCTGGAGGCGGAAAACCGCCTGCCCGACAAGGTCTTCGCCTGCGTGGGCGGCGGATCCAACGCCATGGGGCTTTTCTCCGGCTTCCTGGACGACCCGGTGGAACTGGTCGGCGTCGAGGCCGGCGGCAAGGGGCTGGACAGCGGTCTGCATGCCTCGCGGCTCAAGGCAGCCGATGCCAGTATCGGTGTGGCCCAGGGATATAAAACCTACTTTCTGCAAAACAGCGAGGGCCAGATGCGCGAGACCCACAGCATCGCCGCCGGCCTGGATTACATCGGCGTGTCGCCCATCCTCTCCCATTTCAAAAGCACCGGCCGGGCACGCTTCGAAGCGGCCACCGACGACGAGGTGGTGGCGGCCCTCGACCTGACCATGCGCAAGGAGGGCCTCATTCCGGCCCTGGAGTCGGCCCACGCCTTTGCCCAGGCCTTCAAGGAGGCCCCTTGCATGCGACCGGAGCAGATCATCATCATCAACCAGTCGGGCCGCGGCGATAAAGACATCTTCACGATCGCCGATGCCTTCGACGATCCCAAGTGGCAGGCTTTCATATGTGAAAAGGCGAACGGCTATAAAAGAGTCGGAAAGTAGGAGAGGGTTCCCACTTTCCAACCCATTCAACCTGGTGCCCGGCCACAAACAGGTCAATGGGCCATTTGTGGATGCGCACAACCTGAAGGAAT
>DHGT01000134.1:47692-52109 GCA_002402905.1 Desulfatitalea sp. UBA4791
GCCATGGTGGCGGCCGGTGTGGATCTCATGGAACTGCAGATTCCCTTTTCCGAACCCATCGCCGACGGTCCGGTGATACTCAGGGCCAATCAGGAGTCTCTGGCCAACGGCATCACGGTGACCAACTGCATGGATTTTGCCCGACGCGCCGCCGCCGAGTGCGACATCCCGTTCCTGTTGATGACCTATTATAATATCCTGTTCAAATATGGCGTAGACCGTTTTGCCGACCACATGGCCACCGACGGGCTGCGCGGTGCCATCGTGCCGGATCTGCCCCATGAAGAGGGCCACACCTACCTGTCGGCCATGAACCGAAACGATCTCGCCCCCATCTTTATCTTCGCGCCTACCACCAGCGACACCCGCATGCGTGAGATCGCCAGACACGCCGCCGGTTTCGTTTACTGCGTGGCGCGCAAGGGGGTCACCGGCCTGCAAACCGACTTTTCAGACACGCTGCAAAGCTATCTGGCGCGCTGCAGAGCGGTGACCGGCCTGCCTCTGGCACTGGGATTCGGCGTCAAGGATCGGGCGGATATCGAGTTTCTCACCGGCAAGGTCGACATCGCGGTCATCGGCACCCAGACGATCCGGATCGTCGAAGAAAGGGGGGTGGATGCCGTAGGGGAGTTCATTTCCGGTCTGAGGTGATGTGACCGACGGGATTGAAGTTCGGTGGATTGTTCTTTATTCGCATCCCCACTTGAGCTAAAGGGATCCTGTATGGTTATTCTGAACTCACATATCCAGCCTGTCAAAGAGATGCTCCACCACCTCCCCTACACCACCACCCATCTTCCCGGCGTGGGGGGAGAAATCAAGGCGGCGCCCGAACATTTCCAGGTAGAGGAAATCTTACCCTATGCACCCTGCGGGGAGGGTGAGCACGTATTTGTCACCCTGCGGCGGGCCGGCTGGAATACGGCCGATGTGGCGGCGGCATTGGCCAGGTGCTTCGACCTGAAAAGCATGGAGGTGGGATGGGGCGGGCGCAAGGACAAGCAGGCGGTCACTACCCAGACCTTTTCACTGCACCTGCCCATGGCCATGCCGATGGACCGGATCGAAACCGCTCTGACCGGACTGCCCTTCACCATCCTTTC
The DNA here is from genome assembly GCA_002402905.1 of Desulfatitalea sp. UBA4791. GTDB lineage: Bacteria > Desulfobacterota > Desulfobacteria > Desulfobacterales > Desulfosarcinaceae > Desulfatitalea. The sequence goes on from DHGT01000134.1 coordinate 48,799, forward strand.
CGTTCAGCGCCATCGCAACAAACTCAAGACAGGGCATGTGGCCCGCAATCGATTTCGCATTCTGATCACACAGACGCCCCCCGATGCCATCGAAACGGCAACGGCCATTGCCGAAGCCATTCGTCGCAATGGCATTCCGAACTTTTATGGCGAACAGCGCTTTGGCATCGAAAAGGCCAACATCGATCGAGCCATGCAATTGGTCGAACGGCAGCGGCCTGCGCGCGGCAAGCAGGAAGCCTTCCTGGTCTCGGTCCTTCAAAGCGCGCTTTTCAACATCTGGCTGACGGAAAGAATCGGTCGGAATCAATACCATCAAATTCTCGCTGGCGATGTGGCCCAAAAAACCGATACCGGCGGGCTGTTCGTGGTGGACGATGTGGACGAAGCGATGGAGCGGTTTGGAAGGGGCGCGATTGTTTACACCGGCCCGATATTCGGACCCAAAATGATGGCGGCCGGCCATCCGGCGGCCGAATTCGAAGCCCAGGTACTGACCCGGTTTGATCTGGATCTGGACACGTTCAAACGCCTCAAGGCCCCCGGCGCCAGGCGCCAGGCCGTCCTGCGCGTCGACGATCTAACGCTGCGATCAGAGCAAAACGGCCTGGAACTGGCGTTTACCCTGCCGCCGGGTGCGTATGCCACCATGATCACGCGAGAGTTCATGCGTCCCGCCGGGTAGCGCCTGACTTTATTTCACCGGGAAAATGGGATAAACATCCAAACCGACGGCATTGACACCGTCACCGTTTGCAGCGTGGCTGTGGGCCTGCTGGGGCGGGCACCGCGGCTTGGGCTGGGTCACAACGCCGCAGTTCTGAAATTTCTCCACGGGGTGGACCGGAAGGAACACATATGGCGTCACTGAGCCGCTGGGTCATTTTCCTGGCCGCTTTTTTCTGCATATACGGCTCGCTTCATCTCTATATCCTGATCAAGGTGAGGCGCGCCCTCTATCTCGACGGTTGGAGCTACCTCCTGTTGGTGGTGGTTCTGCTGTTTTTGATGACGGCGCCCCTCAACGCAAGAATGCTCACCCAGGGATATCCGATCTTTTCTCTGGTATTGACCTGGATCGGATACCTGTGGATGGCCTATCTGTTTCTTTTTGTATGCCTGGCCATTCCTCTGGACCTCTATCATCTGATCGTCAGCGGGCTCCAGCAGCTCTTCAATGTGGATTGGACCAGCATCATGATGCTGCGGCGCAACAACCTCGCCATAGTGGCGGTCTGTGCGGGCGGCGTGATGATCTATGGGGCCTATGCGGCTTACCATGTCGGCATCGAACAGGTAACCCTCACCAGCGACAAAATCCCGGACACGGTCGGCAGGGTGCGCCTCGTACAGATATCCGATCTTCATTTGGGGCCGATGCTCTACCCCGGGCGCCTGCATCCGATCCTGGCGGCGATACGCAAGGCACAGCCGGACATCCTGGTCTCTACCGGCGACCTGATCGATGGGCCGTTTCGGGGAGAACAGGAGGTCGCCGCGGAGTTGCGCGCCCTGCCGGCCAGGATCGGCAAATTCGCCGTGAGCGGCAACCACGAGCATTACTTCGGCATTGAAAGAGCCATGGACTTCACTCGGGCAGCCGGTTTCAAGCCTTTGCGCGGCGAGCGCGCCGATGTCGGCAACGGCATCGTGCTGGTCGGGGTTGACGACACCCTGGAGGGGCATCCGAACAGTGAAAAAGAAAATGAACTGATCTCCGGATTGTCCCCGGAACAATTTTCGGTATTGCTCAAACACCGCCCCGTTTTCGATGGGAACCGAACCGGTTACTTCGACCTGCAGGTCTCAGGGCATGCCCATAACGGCCAGATTTTCCCGTTCACCCTGATCGTTAAGCTATTTTATCCCATGTCAGACGGCCTCTACTACATCGCCGATAAGCATTACCTGTACGCCAGCAGGGGGACCGGCACGTGGGGGCCGCCAATTCGCGTGCTTGCCCCCCCCGAGATCACGGTCATTGACCTGCTGCCGGCAAAAAGCGGAAAGTCTGAGGCGAAGCCCCGGTAAACAGAGCAATAAACAGGTGGATCGCCAAGCAGCTGAATTGACAAAAGGCAGGCGGCGGCATATGGTGCGGCCCTTGCAAGCCAGGATACGACGGCCGTGCACCGAGGGCCGTCTGGCCGAAGAGCCGTTGTAACCAACATAGGGCAACCCATAGAACAGATGAACGAAGCGAACAACGATTTCTGGCAGAGCCATTCGATGAAGTTCCTCGAATGCGCGTTTCGCGCCGATCGTCAAGAGACCGTGCACCGGGCTGACGGACATGGCAAAAAAACCGGCGACTGCGGTGATACCGTGGAGTTTTTCCTCATGGTAAAGGATGACCGGCTGCAAACGATCTCTTATGCCGTCAATGGATGTGTGAACACCAACGCGTGCGCCAATGCCGTCATCGACCTGGCCGAACAACGCCCGCTGGACGAGGCATGGGACATCACCCCCGAAATGGTTTCCGCCTACCTCGAGACACTGCCCCAAGATCACTATCACTGCGCGGAGCTGGCCGTCGGCGCATTTTATCTCGCGCTGGCCGATGCACGGCGAACCCTTCAACATGCATGGAAAAGCAATTACCGCTAAAGGGGACGATCTAAAAAGCCTGGATTGGAAGGGGCTCCCGCCTCACCCGCCAACAACCCGCCGGCTGCCCATCTCTTTTGGAGCATTGTCGGTTGTGCCGTTACCCCCTTAAAACAAAGGCAAATTCGCTACAGCCGACCACAAAACCCCACCCCGTTTATTCTTGACATGAGATACCATCTTGACTATAGGTCGGTCTTTAATTCGGTTGACCATTTTACAACAGGGAAGCGCCGCCAGGGCCTTTTGTATCGAGCTTGGAAGCAGGGCGAGGAAATTCGCTTCCACAATTCTGGAATTGAGCCCCATGGAATTGATCGCGCAGCTGGAAAAACAAAAAGATGCACTGACCCAGAGCTGGTTTGAACGGGTAATCAATACCTACCCTCCCGAAACGGCGCGTTTTCTGGCAAAGCAAAAAGACCCTTTCGCAAATCCGGTCGGCCAGACCACCTACCGGAGCCTGACCACCCTGGTCGATCTTCTCTGTAAAGGACTGGATAGAGAAGCCGCCCGGGATGCCCTCGACCCGATCATCCGCGTCCGCGCCATCCAAAGTTTTACGGCCTCCCAGGCCACGGGTTTCGTTTTCGACCTGAAGCAGGTGATTCGCAAAAAATGCACCGTGAAACCCGCCGACGCCGATCAAATGGCCCACATCGACTATCTTATCGACCAGCTCGTGCTGATTGCATTTGATC
>DHGT01000144.1:0-19718 GCA_002402905.1 Desulfatitalea sp. UBA4791
GGGTTGCAGGCCACATGCTTTTGCATCAAGTCTGTAAGATAGGAGAGGCTTTGGTCGAACCTCTCTTCGTCCATATGCATGAAGGCGAGTTTGAAGTGGTTTTTGAAGCGGGGAGAAAAGGAAAACGCATCGCCACCGCACCAGGGGGCATGCGACGAATCCATGGGAAGTTGGGATTTGACCCATAGGCTGTATCCGTTTTGCTGGTGGGCGATATCGAGAAACGGGAACGCTTCGATGCACGTTGACAGCCGCATCCGGCGATTCCGGGCGACGCGATCCACCATTTCGATATGTTTCCCGTAATGTCCCTGTTTGATAAACTCGCGCAAAAATTTCTGAAGCAGGCCGAACGAATGGATATCGGAGGAGAACTTGGCGTAGACAAACTTTTCGTAAAGATCGGTCGGGACGACCATGAACCCCAGGCGTATTCCGGCGGATGTGGTTTGTGAAAACGATTTGATATGAATGGTGCGATCCGGTGCCATGTCGATGAAGCGCGGTGTGGCCCGCCTCAACTCGCCCAGGTAATCGTCTTCGATAATATAGAACTGGTGTTGCCGGGCGCGTTGGACCACGGCCTCCTTTTTTTCCCGGCTGTACGACATCCCCGTGGGATTGTGAATGGACGGCATGGCATAAAAGAGCCGAATCTGGCCGGTCAGGCGCAGATCGAATTGTTCGATATCCGGTCCGTCATCCTGCAAAGGGACAAAATGACGCGCCCGGAACAGGGAAATTGCGCCCGGATAGGTCGGGTCCTCGAAAAGAATCGATTCCGAGATTTTTGCTGCAAACACTTTTGATACCAGGTCCAGGCCTTGTTGGGCGCCAGAAATCATCAGCATGCCTTGGGATGGTACATGGTAATACTGGCTCAGGACCTGTAACAGTTCTGGATCACCCTCGGCCGGGGTAGGGGCCAAGGCCCCATGTTTTTCTCTGGTAAAGATCTCATTGAAGATGATTTGTGCCGTCTCATGGGCAAACAGGTGGGGCGCCAAATAGTCGGTCCGGAAATCGAAGCGGCCGGCAAACGAGTCGATCCTTTCGGGAAAGCGCACGTAGGAACCGCTGCCCACCTTGTTTTCGATCAATCCCTGAATCTTAAGCCGTTCGAAGGCCTTGTGTACGGTAGCCTTGTTGACGCCGAATTCGCCTGTGAACGTGCGTATCGGCGGAATGCGTTCACCCGGTTTGTAGAGGCCGGCGGCGATGCGTCCCTGGATAATTTCGGCGATCTTTTGATATAGGGGTATTTTTGAATTCATGCTTGACACATATAATACAATTCATTAATTGTACTAATCAACTTAAACGATTGTTGCTTTAAATGCAACAGCAGATCGTTCGGACTGTTTTTAAATCCGGCGCGAGACAAACGTCGCGCAACTCCAATTCAGGAAGAGGGATACCAAAATGGCAAGAGAAAAAATCAACAAGGGTTTTGCAGAAATGTTTAAAAACGGCGTCATTATGGACGTGACGACCCCGGAACAAGCGCGTATCGCCCAGGAGGCAGGGGCTTGCGCGGTAATGGCCCTGGAGAGGGTGCCTGCAGACATCCGCAAGGATGGACAGGTGGCGCGCATGAGCGATCCGGCCATGATCCAGGCGATTATGGATGCGGTGAGTGTCCCGGTGATGGCCAAGGTGCGCATCGGCCATTTCATGGAGGCCCGCATCTTAGAAGCCATCGGTGTGGATTTCGTCGATGAAAGCGAGGTGTTGACGCCCGCCGACGAAAGCCGCCATGTGGAAAAGCATCAGTTCAAGGTGCCTTTCGTGTGCGGTGCACGGAATCTGGGTGAGGCCCTGAGACGGATCAACGAAGGGGCGGCCATGATTCGGACCAAGGGTGAGGCCGGCACCGGAAACATCGTCGAGGCAGTGCGTCACATGCGCGCCATCAACGAGGAGATCGATGCCCTCAAGGGATTTGACGAGCACCAGTTGATTCAATTGGCCGGCCAGATGCGCGTACCGGTGGCGCTTGTCAAGGAGACCCGGGACTTGGGCCGCTTGAGTGTGGTGAATTTCGCGGCCGGAGGCGTTGCGACACCGGCCGATGCGGCGTTGATGATGGCATTGGGTTCGGATGGCGTATTTGTCGGGTCCGGCGTCTTCAAGTCCCAGAATCCGCCTAAAATGGCCCATGCCATCGTACAGGCCGTCATCCATTATCAGGATCCGGCCAGGCTGGTGGAGATATCCAAAAACCTCGGCACTGCCATGATCGGCCTCGAGAAAGAGGCCCTCGACATTAAAATGGCGGAACGAGGCGTTTGATCCGTCCGGCAACACAAAACGGCAAAGCGGGTGATATGCAGGCTCGAGCAGTTGGCAGGCCTGAAGGGGGTGTTGTATGACGGTTGTCGGCTTATTGGGGCTGCAAGGTGCTTTTCTGGACCATATTCCCCACTTAAAGCGTTGTGCCGTGTCCTATCGGATCGTGCGGGACAGCATGGCATTGAACGCCATTGACCGCTTGATTATACCGGGTGGCGAAAGCACGGTGATGGCCAAGTTTCTCGAAGAATTCGATATGCTGGCACCACTGTGCCGAAGAATCCGTGAGGGCCTGCCGGTATGGGGGGTATGTGCCGGCTCGATTCTTTTGGCGGAACAGGTCGATGGCAATGCGGGGAGCCTCTCCGCATTGCCCATATCGGTCACCCGCAATGCCTACGGGCGACAAATTGCGAGCAGCGTTCACTTCATCGACATTCCGGTGATGAAACAAGAACGCTACCCCGCCGTTTTTATCCGGGCACCGCGCATCGATCGCGTCGGTGAAGGGGTGACCGTGCACGCCAGCCGTGGCAACGATCCGGTATTTATCCAAAAAGAGAAGATCATGGCCACCACCTTTCATCCCGAACTCAATCAGGACGATTGCTTCCACGACTATTTCCTGAAAGTTTGAAGAAGAAAAGCATCGATGCCAGACCGATCAATATCATGGTGCCGCATAGCATCTGGCCCATGGAGAGGGTGAAAAAGACAAATCCCAGATGCGCATCCGGCTCCCTGAAGAACTCTATGACAAAACGGATCAGGCCGTAACCGATCAGGTAGCAGCTGAACATGACGCCCGGTGTGCGGATGCGATGGCGTAACGACCACAACAAGATAAACAGAAGAATGCCTTCGCCGAAAGCCTCGTAAAGTTGTGAGGGATGGCGCAAGGCATTGTCTCCCGCATTGGGGAAATGCATGCCGATCGGTGCGCTGGTGACTCGCCCCCACAACTCTCCGTTGAGAAAGTTGCCGATGCGCCCGAACGTATATCCTGCTGCCGCACAGGGGGGAAGCAGATCCAGGGCGGTGAATGCGCCCAATCGATATTTGCGCGAATACCACCACATTCCCAAAAAGGTTCCGGCCAACCCCCCATGATAGGACATCCCGGATATGCCGGTGAAGCGGATGCCATCGCGGAATTCGATGGGCAGAAAAATTTCCAGAGGATTTGCGGCGTAGTAAGAAAAATTATAAAACACGACATATCCCAGCCTTGCCCCCAGGATCAGTCCGATGATCATGGCCGTCATGAGGCCTTGCAAATGTTCGATCGATACATGCCAACGAGTTTCATTTTTAAGGCGGTATCGGGCGATGAGGTAGGTCGTGCCGAAGGCCAATAAATACATCAGACCATAATACTGGAGGCGGAAGCTGCCGATTTGGAAAATGACCGGGTCGATATGCTCCGGCAGATGTTGCCACCAATCCAAGAAAGCTTGCATGTCGGTTCGCCTCCACAAAATAATTCTGAGTCCCGTTTCAATTCACAGGGTCGAATACAGAAATTGGTGCTAAAAGCCAATGATCAAAATTTGATCAGGATTTTTATCCAAGTGCGCAAAAAGCGTGCATTTCCGCCTATGGGTGCAATTTTTTGAGTTGAAAAGGGCCGCGGAGTTAGAGTAAATATCATAAATAACAAGGTGATAATGTTTTGGTATGGCTATTGCTTAAATGCGATGCCGGATTATTCCTGGCCGTTACGTGTTTTCAGGCATGAACGCCATTCAAGTATTAAATGTCAGGGGCGGGGAAAAAAGAGTGCACATGGAAAAGATTTCCGAAGACAACCGTCGCAAAGAAAAACGAACCCAGGTCGATGACAATGTTTACGTGGTCGTTGACACCCAACCCGAGATGATGGGGCAAATGGTGGAGATCAGTTCGACTGGCATGGCATTCACGTTTGTCGATTTGGATGCGGTTTCCGACAGACTCAGCGGCCGCCGCGACCTCCATGTGGACCTTTTTGCAGCCGGCAAAGGCTATTTTATCCGCAACCTGCCCGCCAGGTTGGTTTCGACTCTCGATGGCGCGCTGAATGGCTCATTCGCTTCTTTAAAGATTAAAAGAATCGGCGTGGAATTCGGCTCGTTGTCCCTATCTCAACAAGTGCAGATCAATTCACTCATTCGTCGACAAAAATGAAATGACATCATCGGCACTGGGGTCTTAAGACGCGCACCCCTCGGCTGATCGACAATAGACCCATTCCGGCAGCTGCAGCGGTCGGCCGCCAAATCCCTCGCCCTTGATTCAACTTTTATCGTTCAAGAACAGGTCTTATTAACGCCAAGCCCTCCCCATTTTCCCGGACAAGTCTTAAAAATTGTTTAATTTTCAATAAATTCACCGGCAATCTGTTGTTTGACAATATGCCGGATTTTATTTTATGGATTGATGTTATTATATATAATTTAAATACTTTTACATTCACTGAGCGCACAACCGAATCGATTTAATTCTTCCCACCCATGTTAAAGATTTTTTTTAATCAACCGATAATCGAAAAAGCATTACCAATTTGTATTTGGACTCCCCTGGAAACCTGGAAAGGTCGAGTTCATTCAGGGGGGGAAATTTTTGCAAATCAATCCCAGTGAGAAATGTTGCTCACGGATTGACGGACTAAAAGGAATTAAGAATCGGATGGAAATTGCCCAGGAAAAATTTCGGCAACTACGGACAGGAGGCAAGAAACATGTTGGATAAGATCAGATCACTGGGGTTAAGGCCCAAAATGATGGCTCAGATCCTTTTAGTAGCTATTTTGGCGCTTTCTTTGTCCATTGCCTATATCTGGTGGAAAGCACGCGACAATGCATTAGCGCAGGCTGAAGAGGCGGCCAAGGAGGTCGGTCGCCACTGGGCCACGGTTGTGCAGGCCGACATGCAGGTGGCCATCGACACGGCCCGCACCTTGGCCCAAACCATGCAGGGTATGAAAAACAGGGGGGTGCCGGACCGGGGTACGATCAACAGCATTCTTAAAAATATTTTGGAGGAATACCCCAGCTTCGTGGCGGTTTGGACCTGTTGGGAGCCCAATGCCCTGGACAATAAGGACGAGGCGTTTGCCAACGCCGCCGGTCATGATGAGACGGGCCGTTTCGTGCCTTATTGGAACCGCTTGACCGGTCTGCCGGAGTTGATGCCCCTGCAAGAGTATAATGTCCCGGGCAAAGGTGACTATTACCTGACCCCCCTGAGCACAGGACGTGAGGTCGTTTTCGATCCCACCATTTTTGAAATCAATGGCGAACAGCAATACAAGACCGTCATGGCCGTTCCCATTCGTTTCAACGACCAGGTCGTGGGCGTCGTCGGCATCGATATCCCTCTGAAATCATTTGAAGCCATCATCAAACGCGTGAGATTCTACGAGGATGGGTATGGATTCATGATCGCCAACAACGGCATGTTTGCCGCCCATCCCACCCGTTGGAGCAACGTCGGCAAACCGATGGAGTTTTTCGAGTTCCTGCCGGAGAGCATCCAGGCGGTGAAAAACGGTATGGAAGCCACCGAACGAAAACTTTCCAAGACGTCTGGTCAGGTGGCTTTTTACGCTTTCTCACCCATCCAGATCGGCTTTTCAGATAAGCCCTGGAGTTTGGCCACGAACATCCCGGAGAAAACCATCACCGCGCCCGCGCGTCAGATTTCAATCCAGGCAGGTATGATCGGCCTGCTGGCCATCCTGGTCCTGGCCGGTGTCATCTGGTTGCTGGTTGGTAACATCACGCGCCCGATTCTCGGCATGGCCAACACGATTCGCCAGGTGGCCCGGGAACGCGATTTGACCCTCGACGTACCCGTCAGTTCGAGGGACGAGATCGGCATGATGGGTCGTGAGTTCAACAACATGATGAAAGCCATGCGCGATTCATTCGGCATGGTTGAAGATGCCGCCAAAGGCGTGAACAGCCAGTCCGCAGATGTGGCCAAACGCGCAACGGCCAACCGCGACCGTGCCGAGCAGGAAGAAAAACAGATGGTCGCCGTGCTCGAGACCGTGGCGCAGATGGGTGAAACCGCCAGTCAGGTCCAGCAGGCTTCCGGCAGCCAGGCGGAGGTGGCCAACAAATCTTTTGAAAGGTTGTCAGAACTGATTCAAGAGATGAAACAGATGGACGAGGCGAGCAGCGAGCAGATCCAGGAAGCGAGCGTGGCGACCGAACGTGTGGCGGCCATGGGTGAAACCGGCGGCAAGGTTACCTCGATCGCACAGCGCCAGAGCGAACAGGTATTGCAGATGACCGAGTCGATGCGCCAGATTGCAAAATCGGTGGAAGAGATGACGCGCGCCGCCAACCGGGCCACCGAGCAAGGCCGCATGGTGCTTGATGCGGCTGAAGAAGGTCGAACCACGGTGGATGCCACCGTTAAAGGTATGCAGGCCATTAAGAGTTCCTCCGAGCAGATTGCAGACATCATCGGCGTGATCACCGAAATTGCGGAACAAACGAACTTGCTGGCGCTTAACGCCGCCATCGAAGCGGCCAGAGCCGGTGTGCATGGACGTGGTTTTGCAGTGGTCGCGGACGAAGTCGGTAAGCTGGCCCAGCGATCTTCCGAGGCGGCGAAGGAGATTACCCAACTGATCAAGGATTCGACCAATAAGGTTGAAGAGGGAACCCGTCTGACCGACCGTTCCCAAGGTGCTTTGCACAAGATTGCCCAGGGTGGTGAAATCAACATGCGCGCCATCGAAGAGATCGCCCGGGCATCCGACTTGCTGGCCGACAATACGTCCGAAGTTAATAAACTGGTCGACGACCTGAGCCGTTTGGCAAAAGATATCGCCGGCATGGCGGGCCAACAGGGCGCACGGCGAGAAGCGGCCCAAAAGGCACTCTCCGCGCTGGTGGAGAAAGCCAACAACATTTCTCAACAGGTGACCAAGGCCACGGAACGATCCAATGCCGTGGGTGAAGAAATGCGCGGCATCGTACAGCGCTCGGAACAGGTGAAGCAATTGACCGATGCCCAGGCCGGTCGATCCCAGCGTTTACGAGAGGTGACCACCGAATCTGCGGAGCGCGCCAAACAGACGGCGTCCGGTGCAAGCCAGGTCGTGGGTATTACCCTGGAGATGCAGCGTTTGTCTGCCAACCTGACACGGCAGGTGGCCCAGTTCAAGATCCGCAGGGGTGAGGTCGTCGAAGGATTCGATGCCGCGAGCAGCAGCAATCCCGGCGAACGGGAAAACCCGGGCGAGTAGTATTCGCTGAATGAACACAAGAGCGGCGTGCCTCAGGCCCTTTGCGGCACGCCGCCTCTTTTTGGACAGGTCGCTATGGCGCTGAATCTAGACCAGGAAAATATCGTTCAACTCATCGGTTTCCATGTCGGTCCCAAATTGCTGGGTGCCGATATCCTGACCATTCGTGAAATCCTGCGTGAACCGGAGGTGGGAGAAGCAATTGCTGCACCCCGGTTTGTAGAAGGAATCACTCAGCTCAGGGGGCAAGTCATTCCCATCGTGAACCTGGGTCATTTGATGGGCGTATCCCCGGCGACCGTGGGCCAAGAAAAATCATGGGTTTTAGTCGCCCAGGCCGGCAGCCGGCAGGTGGGGTATCGAGTGGATTCGGTGACGCCGATATTGAGGGTTCGTGAAGACGCCATTTTAGCAGCGCCGGACATTATCTTGTCGGGTATTAGAAGCAAGTATATCCGCGGCGTCACTGAAACACAGAGAGGTCTTCTTGTGGTTGTTGACCTCGAGCGTATGCTCAATGATGAGGAGGTTGCCGCCCTGGATCGGATGTGAATCCCGTCATCATGCAAGCGTACGGTGAATTTGACTTCATACAGATCGTCAGCCTTTGATTTGGCCGCTCATGAATAATGGATTGTCCTATATTCGCCGATGGATGTGGTCGTTACTGCTGATCGTATTGCTCACCGCTGCTTTGGCCTTTATCCTGGTATATAATGAAATATCCAGCGGCCTGGATCATTACCAGCTTACGGCGTCAGATCAGACGCTCGGCAACGGCCAGGCCGCGCAAACGCCTCATTCCGGCATCAAGCTGCGTGTTTTCCTGCTTCTAACGGCCGGCTATTTTTCTGCTCTGATCCTATCGGTCATATGGTTGCGAACCGTTATGCGCCGAATCCATCATCCCCTCCAAAAAATCCAGCGCGCGGTTTCTAACCTGGCCCAGGGAAAACTCAACGAGACGGTGGATATTTCCGGTACCGATGAGTTCGGACAGATTGGGTCGGGCATCAATGAGCTTGCCGCCAATTTGCAGGAGTTGCTGTTGTATATATGGAAGCAGACCGGACAGTGCATGCACATTATCGATGAGATCGCTCCCAATGGCGACTGTCGTGCAAGCGAAACGGCAAGCCGATGTACGGATGGACACATTCTGCAATTAAAGGAATCCGTGGAGAACTTGCGCGAAATGGCAAAGGCTTACGTCTTTTATGATGTGCGGCTGGAGGGAGACAAGACGCTGGCCATCAACAGCCCTGGCAAAAAGGACCTTCCAGGTACCGAAGTTCCGGCCGACGAGTGAACCTCACAACGCCAAATCGTATTGCCCCGGCCCCGATAGACCCAACGCATCCGACGACCTGAACTTGTCCACTTTTGTATCCCCAGGCGCATTTTACGAGACTGTCAAATATTGTACGGATTTTGTGCAAAACCGCTCAAACAGGTGAGAATTGTGAATTCGCATACCAAAACAGGAAGCGTGGGCGCTGGCGCATATATTGCATTTGAAATTGAGTTGGTTATAGAACTGATCCTGTTTTGAATAGGCGTTTTTTTGTGGATGGACACCAAATCGTGGAGGTTCTCATGGCGCATATATTATCCATCACACCCATCCCATTGCTTTCCGGTATTCTTTGGCTGGTGCTGTTGCTATTGGCCATGTATTTTGCCCGCAAGCCATTTCATCGCTCCATGGCTTCATTTGGTAGAATTATTTACAATGCCATGCGTTTAGCCGCTTCTTCGGTAAAACTGGCCGAAAAAAGGCTTCAGCTGCGCAACCAGGAGGTTCTGATGACCGCCGGTCTGGAGCTGGCGGAACGAAAGGTCGAGCGCGAGTTCGATCGGATCAGCGACGCCGTCCGCAGGGACCTGGAAGGATACCCCAAGGTCCAGCGCATGCTTTCCGAAGATTTGCTCAAACTGGAAGAAGACTACCAAAAGAGTGCGGAAATTCCCCAGACCTTGCCCGATTGGGTCAAGGTGATCGATGCCATTGCCAACATCAAACCCACCGGCGATCGCATGGTCGTGAACATGCTGGAGGAAATTCACCAGACACTCAACGAACAGCACAAGGCGGCTGTTGAGAGACACCGCCGCGATGTCGCCGAACGTCACGGCATTCTCAGTCGCACGCTGCCTTTTTGGCGCAATGTGAAAAAGACGCTCAGCGGCGTGGAAAAAGCCATTTCCAATTTGAATCAGCGTTCGAAGAAGATCGATCGCTACATGGACAACTATGAAAAGACATTGAATCAAAGCGAAACAGCCGCGCGTCAGCTCTCTTCATCCTCTCTGACCCAATTTTTCATTTCCGGTGTGGTGCTGGCCGTCGCGGTCGTCGGTGCCATGATCAATTTCAACCTGGTGGCGCTGCCCATGTCGGAAATGGTTGGCGGAAACAGCTATATCGGCAATTTCAAAACTTCCGATGTGGCCGGCATGTTCATCGTGTCCATGGAGATTGTTCTGGGATTCTTCGTCATGGATGCGCTGCGCATCACCCGGTTGTTTTCCATTATCGGCAGCATGGAAGACAACAAAAGAAAAACCATCTTCTGGGTCCTTTTCATTTTTTTGTTTATTCTGGCGTGCGTCGAATCTTCCCTGGCTTTCATGCGCGATCGCATAGCGGCCGACATGGAAGCGCTCCGGCAATCATTGGCCGGAATGGACACGTCGCAGACCGTGACGAGCAATATTCCCACCTACGGGCAGATGATCATGGGGTTTATACTGCCATTTATTCTCACCTTCGTTGCGATTCCTTTTGAATCTTTTATATCCTCCTCCAGAACGGTGCTCGGCCTCCTGGCCGCCTTCGCACTGCGGATCATTGCATTCGTTCTGCGGCTATTGGGAAACCTGGGTTTTTACATATCGCGGCTGATCATCAATGCCTATGATCTTGTCATTGTACCTGCGCTCTGGCTCGAAGGTGTCATCATACAAAAGAGATCGCAGACAAAAGATATTGAAGACAGCCGGGATCAGACCGATAGAGAGGCCAGGGAAAGGCGTCGGAGGACGGAAAACAACGCCCAGCAAAAGGAGGCGATCGAATGAGACCAACGGGCCTTCTTTTGCTTTTGATCGGTTGGATGTTGATGACGAGCTGTTCTCAAGGTGTCGACCGCAGCCGGGGTGTTTATATGCTGCTCGATACCTCCGGGACCTATACCGCTGAATTGAAAAAGGCTCAGACCATTATCAACTATCTGTTGGGCACGCTTCAACCGGGAGATACCCTGGCGGTCGGACGAATCGATACCGGAAGTTTCAGCGAAAAAGACATCGTCGCCAAGGTTCGGTTCGATCCGAGGCCTTCGGTGGCCAACAATCAGAAGCGATCGTTTCAGCAAACCATCGAGCAATTCGTGACGACTGTCAGAGGGAGCAATTATACGGACATTTCGGGGGGGCTGTTGCAAGCCGTCGAATACCTTAATGAGGCCGGCGCAGGGCAGAAGTATATCCTGATTTTTTCCGATCTCCAGGAGGAGTTGGCCAAAGGGCATGTGCGGGATGTGCCGTTTCAACTCTCCGGATTCAACGTCATTGCCTTGAATGTCACCAAACTGCGCGACGATATCCGGGATCCGAGAAAATACCTGGACCGGGTCGAAAAATGGCGTGGTAAGACGGAAAAGGGCGGTGCAAATTGGCGCGTTATCAATGACCTTGAACGGTTGGAGAGTATCTTCGCACACTAAATCCTGCCGATGGCCCTGCCATCGGGCGCGATTCCCCTGATGCGGACCGATATCATCCGGTTTGCTTCGACATCCCCATCCACAACAGCCACCGGGATATAGTTGTCGCTCAATCCCAAGGCCTGACCTGTTTCCGGATCGGTGCGGGTTTCGGTGAGCACCTGGAGACGTTGACCGATCATGGACTGGTAAAACGCGGCCCGTTTCCTGTCGCCGAGATCGCGTAACCGACGGCATCGCGCTTTGGCCGTGCTTTCCGGAACTTTATGCGGATAGGTGGCCGCTGGCGTTCCCTTCCGCGGTGAATAGGGAAACACGTGCAGATAGGTGATGGGCAGCGCGTCAAGGAGTCGGTAGGTGTTGTCGAAAGCGGCCTCGCTCTCCCCCGGAAACCCGGCCATGACATCCACACCAATGGCAGCGCCCGGCACGTGAGCATGTATCCGGCTGACGAGGTCAAAAAAGGCCTCGCGGGTATAAGGCCTTCTCATTCGCCGCAAAACGTCATTGTCGCCGCTTTGCAAAGGAATATGAAAGTGTCGGCATACCCTGCCACCGGAATTCGCGGTTAAGTCGACAATACGCTCTTCCACTTCGGCCGGTTCTATGGAACTGAGCCGGATACGTTCGATGGCGGTGTTCGCCAGGATCGTCTCGATGATGGTCGCCAGCGAAGTGCTCGGCGTCAGGTCCGCACCATAGACCCCCAGGTGGATTCCGGTGAGAACCACTTCCCGAACCGCTTTGCCCGCCAGGGAATGCATATGGTCGAGGACGTCTTGGACCGGCATGCTGCGGCTTTGCCCACGCGCATAGGGAACGATGCAGTAGGTGCAACGGGTGTTGCATCCATCCTGGATTTTTAAAAAGGCGCGGGTGCGATCTTCGAAGGCGACCGACGGCATCGATGAGAAATTGCAGCCATAAACGCTCCTGTGGTGCACGAAGGGCAACGCACCGGCGACATGATGTTCGCGAGCGAGCAGATCGGCGATGCGCAATTTGTCATCATGGCCGACGATCATATCGACCCCCTCGATGACCTTTATCTCGTCGGGGGCTGTCTGGGCATAACATCCGGTGACCACGATCCGGGCGGCGGGATGCCTGCGCCTGGCCTGGCGAATGGCCTGGCGCGACTGCATGGCCGCCTTGCCGGTGACCGTACAGGTGTTGACGACGATGATATCCGGTATGCCCATCCCGTCGCTCCGGACATACCCCGCAGTCTCTAAGGAATGCCCCAGTGCCGCGGATTCGCACTGATTCACTTTGCATCCCAGCGTGATGATGAGATAGGATGTCATTCGATCCATCCTCCGCCCAGGATCTCATCGCCTTGGTAAAAGACCGCCCCCTGCCCGGGTGTCACGGCAGGCTCAGGCGTTTCAAACACAACCCGGGCATCGGAATCTCCGATGGGTGTTACGATGGCCTTCACGGCCTCGTGGCGGTAGCGCACCTTGGTTTCGACAGCGATGGGTCCCGTGGGCGGCGGGCCGATCCAATTGATGTCTCGGACGTGGCAATGACGGCTCAGCAACTGCTCTTTATGGCCGACGATCAGGCAATTGCGGGACCTGTCGATTCGGACCACATAGTAAGGACGCGCCGCCGGACAGTTGATCCCACGGCGCTGGCCGATGGTGAAACGATGCAACCCGTTGTGGCGGCCGATCGTCTCCCCTTCGCTGTTTTCGATCGGCCCCGGGCTAGACGCGAAGCCGGGCTGCTGCATCAAAAAATCCGCATAGCCCTTGCTCCGGATAAAACAGATGTCCTGGCTTTCCTGCCTGCTGACGGGCACCAGCCCCATCTGCTGGGCGATATGGCGCGTCTGGGCCTTGGTCAGCTGACCCAACGGCAGCGTGGCGGCGGCCAGCTGGTGCTGGGTCAACCGTGAAAGGAAATAGGACTGCTCTTTCTTCGCGTCGCTGCCGCGCAACAGGTGCATACGGCCATCCGGCGAGCGCTCGATCCGAGCGTAGTGGCCGGTCGCGATTCCGGAGGCCCCCAGGCGTATCGCCTCGGAGAGGAGCAAGCCATATTTTATTGTGGGATTGCAGACAAGACACGGGTTGGGGGTCCGTCCCATGGCATAGGTATCCACAAAATAGCGCACCACCCGTTGTTGGAATTCTGACCGCAAGTCAATGATGTAAATAGGAATATCAATTTGTGTGGCCAGAAGATCCATCGATTTGCGGGCAAAAGTGGCGATGGCGTCGGATCCGCCGGGCGCGGATGCGAACTCCGGCACTGGAAAACCCGCTTCGTAACCGGTGAGGAAATGCAGACCGATCAACCGGTGGCCTTGTTCCTTCAGAAGGGCGGCGGACACCAGAGAGTCAATACCGCCACTTAGGGCAACGGCAAGGAACGGTTGCATCAGGATGAATGCCTGTTTGACTTCTTGGTATCTGTTCTGTACATCTACGCTCTGTGATTCGTGGTGCCGCTTGTCCTTGCTGGGCGGGCACAGACTGAATGGGAAGCACCGACGACGTATGAATTCGATCGCAATCTAAAGGTTAGCCCCAAACCTGTCAATACTTAGATTATGAATCCATTTGCTTATCGAACCACCAGCATGGTGTTCAAAACCCTCGCCAATCTTTCCAAAGCAAAGGTGGCCCTGCACGGCACGGAGAACATCCCCGAAGGCGCAAAGATATTCGTTATCAATCACTTTACGCGCCTGGAAACCTTTTTGATGCCCTACTATCTGCACAAACTGGTGCAAACGCCGATCTGGTCGTTGGCCTCTTCGGAGTTTTTCATCGGTGCCGTGGGGCGTTTCCTGGAATCAGTGGGCGCCGTATCCACCAAGGATCCCCATCGGGACCGTCTGATCGTCAAGACCTTGCTGACCAACGAGGCCGGCTGGATCATTTTTCCCGAGGGGCGCATGGTGAAAAATAAAAAGATCATCGAGAAGGGCCGCTACATGGTTTCATATGCGGGCGGCAAACACCCGCCCCACACCGGCGCCGCCCACCTGGCCCTGCGAACCGAGTTTTACCGTCAACGTTTCATGTGGCTGGCCGAGCATGCACCTCTGGAGATGCAACGGCTGTTGCCCCTGTTCAACCTGGAGGCCATATCCGATGTCAGTCCTTTAGGCACCTGTATCGTTCCGGTGAACATCACCTACTATCCCTTGCGGGCCAGGGAAAACATCCTGAAAAAGATTGCCGAACGACTGGTGGAGGATCTGCCCGAGAAGCTCACCGAAGAGCTCATGACCGAAGGGGCCATGCTGACTTCCGGTGTGGACATTGACATCCGTTTCGGCAAAGCCATCGAAGCGGCGCCTTACCTGCAGACCCGATCGATCCTGGCGGACATGCATAACCCGGCGTCCTTCGAATTCGATGACCCCCTGCCGAGCGTCGGCGATTTGCGCAAAGCGGCCTTGAAGATCATGCAGCGCTACATGGAGGCCATCTACAGCATGACCACCGTGAATCACGACCATATTTTCGCTTCCGTTTTACAACACAGCCTTCGTGACAGGATTCGACTCAGCCGCTTCTGCCGGCGCGCCTTCCTGGCCATTGAACGAGGCCCATCGCCGGGTGCGATCCATTTGCATCACAGCATCGAGGAGAGCCAGAATCACCTCCTGGTCGATGACCGGTACAGCAAACTGGAGGATTTCCTGACCGTGGCCGAACAGAGCAAGGTGCTGCGCCGGGAATCGTCTTTTATCGTTCGGAATCGGCGTAAACTGGGATCGCCTTTCGACTTTCATCTGGCCCGTATCGACAATCCCGTGGCCGTCATGGCCAACGAAGTCGAACCGCTGAAGCGACTTCAACGAAAAATATCCCGGTTGTGCTGGACACCCGATGTCATCCTGCGGTCCCGCATCGCCCGCCAGATGCACCAACGCGCCGAGCGAGCGTTCGAGGCGGATTACGAGCGTTTTTTCATTCAAGGGGAGACCAAGCCCAGGCACATCGGGCGTCCGGTGTTGCTGCGCGGCAATCGCCGCCGGCTGGGTATCTTGCTGTGCCACGGGTACATGGCCGCACCGGCGGAGGTGAGGGCCCTGGCCGACTATCTGTCCAGGAGAGGCTACTGGGTCTATCTGCCGCGCCTCAAGGGCCACGGCACCGCACCGGAGGACCTGGCGCGCTGCAGCTACCAGGATTGGATTCGATCGGTGGAAGAGGGCTACATCCTGATCCGCAACACCTGCCGTCGCGCGGTGATCGGTGGGTTTTCCACCGGGGCCGCCCTGGCGCTGGAGCTGGCCAGCCGGGTGAGCGACATCGCCGGCGTATTCGCCGTTTCCACGCCGTTGCGTCTGCAATATGCCGCTTCGCGCCTGGCGCCGGTGGTGGACACCTGGAATCGTCTGATGGATCGGATGCGCTGGGAAGAAGCCAAAAAAGAGTTCGTGGAAAATCGCCCGGAAAATCCGCACATCAACTATTCCCGCAATCCCATCGCCGGCGTCGTGGAGCTCGAACGCCTGATGGATTACCTGGAACCGCGTTTGACCAACGTTCAGGTGCCCGCCCTGGTGGCCCAATCCCAGCAAGATCCGGTGGTGGATCCCAAAGGTTCCGAACGTATCTTCCAGATGCTCGGATCCAGGGACAAGCAGTACATGGCCTTTAATTTTAATCGCCATGGCATCCTGCTCGGCGAAGGCTCCGAGCGCGTCCATCGGGTCATCGCGGACTTCGTGGACCAGGTCTTCGCCAAGGCAGCGGTGCCCGCGCGTCCGGCTCCCGCGGCGATGCCGGCCGAAGAGATGTCCCAGTCATGAATGCACTATCTAACGCGGGCGTTGCGGGCGGGCGTAAAGCCCGCCCTACACATTCGGGGATTATGAATTCGCTCGGAGGTTAAAGAGGTTGCCTTCAGCCCGCCCTGGACATTCGGGAGACACATCTTTTCTCGTACTCGTACACGTACTCGTTCTCGTACTCGATGGTTNNTTTTTCGATGACGAGTACGAGTACCGCAGCGCTGAGTACGAGTACGATGTGGACCCATCGGGCATAGAACTATCTTAGCGCTTATGGGCTTTATCCCCGCCCGTAGTGAGTTTGGCAAATATTTACAGCGCCGATTGGTATTAAACCCCCTGGATGAGCATGGTGGATGGATCCAGCACCAGCGGTGGCTGTGCTTCGGAAAGTGAGCAGCCTTTTAACGCCTTGATATGCACGGTCTGCTCCTCGGGTTGCAGGGAGATCGCCACCTCGAACAACTCCTGAACTGCGGACAGTTGCACCGGAAGCCCGTCCGGGGCCGGTGCCTCATGCCGGTGGGTCGTGATGGTGAACCAGATGGGCAGGTTCAGGCGGGTTGCGAGCGCCTTCAGTTCCTTAAGCACTTCGGGAACGTCCTGGTCGAACGGCTGACCGTCGATCAAGAGAATATCCGGTTTGAAAATATTCTGCAGCGTCAAATCGGTAAGGCGCTCTTCGAGTCTGGGCGCACTGAACCCTTCAACCTGAAACGTCATGATAAAGCGTTGCGGTACAATGGCATCCCACAATTGATCCAGGTGGGTCACCTGGTATTGCTGGGCCAGTCGTCCCAGCACCTCCTGATACCACAGGTCTACCTTGCCGACCGGCTCGTTCAGGCTGATATGGAGCACGTTCTTGCTGCGCAGCATGGTGTTGAGGGCGATTTGCACGATCAACGCGGTTTTGCCCACACCCGCCCTTGCCAGTACGGCGCCGAATTGGCCGGGTTCGAGAATGTCATCGTTTTCATGCCCCAGCAACCGCAGCGGATTGCGCAAAATAAGGTCTTGTTTCAACATGGCCATGTTCCTCTCCTTCAAAAGGATCACCCGACCGTTGCTGCCGTCCCTTTGCATGGACAGGGCAGGCATCCAACGGCGGGTGTCGCGGTCCGTCGGGACCGCCTCCGATTCTATCTGCGACATATTTCCCTCGGTGCCGGGCACTAGGCCACATTCTTTTTCTTTTCGCCGACCTTCTTGGCAATCTCTTCGGCAATGGATTGCGGCACCTGTTTGTATTGGGCGAACTCCATGGTGAACTGGGCCTTGCCCTGGGTCAGGGAGCGCAACACCGTCGAGTATCCGAACATCTCAGCCAAGGGCACCTGGGATTCGATGGCACACATGACCCCTTCGTCCTGGGTGCCGACGATCATGCCGCGGCGCTGATTCAACGACCCCATGACCGGGCCCTGGAATTCGGTGGGCGTCTCGACCACCACCTTCATGATCGGCTCCTGGATAACCGGTTTGGCCTTGGCATAAGCCTGCAGGAAGCCGCCCCTCGCGGCCGCTTGAAATGCCATGTCCGAAGAGTCCACGCTGTGCGAGGCGCCATCGTTGAGTACCACGCGGACGCCGGTCACCGGGAATTCGAGTTTGGGGCCCTTGGCCATGCAGCCCTTGAACCCCTTTTCACAAGCGGGGATGTACTGGGTCGGCACGGTACCGCCGACCACCTTGTTGTCAAAGATGAAATCCGCTTCGCTGCACGGTTCGATGTAGCCGGCCACGCGACCGTACTGCCCCGATCCGCCGGTCTGCTTCTTATGGATATAGTCGTATTCGGCCATCTGGGTAATGGTTTCCCGATAGGCCACCTGGGGTGCGCCCGTGATCACCTCGGCGCTGTATTCCCGGCGCATGCGCTCGATATAGACCTCCAGGTGCAATTCGCCCATACCCGAAATGATCGTCTCGCCGGTCTCGTCGTTCACATGGGTCTTGAAGGTAGGGTCCTCTTTGCTGAAACGGTTCAAGGCCTTGGACATGTTGATCTCGGCCTTGTGATCCTTGGGGGAAATGGCCAGTGAGATGACCGGTT
Source organism: Desulfatitalea sp. UBA4791 (assembly GCA_002402905.1). GTDB lineage: Bacteria > Desulfobacterota > Desulfobacteria > Desulfobacterales > Desulfosarcinaceae > Desulfatitalea. The sequence goes on from DHGT01000144.1 coordinate 18,081, forward strand.
CGGGTACATACATGGAGGTCATGGTCAGGCGCACATCCGGAGAAACGAAGGTGTCGCCCGAGGCGCAGTCGACGCCGAACATGGCCCCGATGAATCCGGCCGGAAGCTCGGGGATGTCTTCCATCTGGTTGGCATGCATGCGCACCAGTCGGCCGATTTTTATCTTTTTGCCGGTGCGCACGTTGACAACCGTATCGCCCTTGGCCAGTTTGCCCTGGTACACCCGGATATAGGTCAATTGACCATATTGACCATCTTCGAGCTTAAAGGCCAGCGACACGGTGGGCAGCTTGGGATCGGTTTTCAGGACGACCGCTGTTTCATCGGCATGCAGGCCTAAAGCCTGGTTGACCACTTCCTCGGGGCAGGGCAGCAGAGAAACGACCGCGTCCAACAGCAGTTGTACGCCCTTGTTTTTGTAGGCCGATCCCATGAAGACCGGGGTCAGTTTGCGCTGCAGGGTGCCGGTGCGGATCGCTTCCAGCAGCATTTGGGCCGAAACGGGTTTTTCTTCTAACACCGTCTCGGTAAGATCATCTGAAAACATGGTGGCCGCATCGATCAGCGCTTCGCGCTTTTCCCGGGCCGTCTCCTGCAACTCGGCTGGAATCTCTTTCTCGATGATTTTTTCGCCGTTGTCTCCTTCGAAGTAGAAGGCTTTCATGGTGACGAGATCCACCAGGCCCTGATGGCCGGCCTCCAGGCCAATGGGGATCTGCATGGCCACGGCATTGTGCCCCAACTTGCTGTTGAGCTGCTCGATCACCCGAAACGGATTGGCACCGCTGCGGTCGCATTTGTTTATGAAAGCGATGCACGGGACATTGTAGCGCTTCATCTGCTGATCGACGGTGATGGATTGGGACTGGACACCGCCCACCGAACACAACACGAGTATGGCACCGTCGAGCACCCGCAGGGAGCGTTCCACCTCAATGGTGAAGTCCACATGCCCCGGCGTGTCGATGATGTTGATTTCATTGTTTTTCCATTGGCAAAAGGTGGCCGCCGAGGCGATGGTGATGCCCCGCTCCTTCTCCAGTTCCATGGAGTCCATGGTGGCGCCCACCCCATCCTTGCCCTTGACATCATGGATGGCATGAATGCGCTGGGTGTAGAAAAGGATGCGCTCGGTCAGTGTGGTCTTGCCGGAATCGATATGAGCGCTGATGCCGATGTTGCGTACGAATTGGGTGTTGGTGTTCATTTCTCTTTTCCTTTAATACGATCTTCACAATCAATCGGCCGTGTGCCGGCCGTCCCGAGGGTCAAATATGGCCCCAACCCAACTGCGCTAATGGGTTAAAACAGTTTTCCTCTTTTCCATCATCAGGAGCGATGGGTACGGTGTTCCTTTACCCGCAATGTGCTATAGGGAATTACAGGAGAAAGGTTAGCCGATGATGAGCCGATTCCATGGATTTTACCATACGGGCAAAATAAAACCCTCATTTGGAAAACCACCAAATGAGGGAGTAACAACAATTAAAAACGCATTAATAATGGTCGTAAAATGCATTGTCAACAAAAAAATAATAAAATTTCAGAAATGGCCGCTTGACACTTGCCGACAATTCAAGTCAAATTAGCCCCAAAATTCAAAACACCGGGCGGTCCGGCGCCAGAGGGTCGCCCCGG
>DHGT01000144.1:19723-21907 GCA_002402905.1 Desulfatitalea sp. UBA4791
AAGGAGACATGGATGGACGTCAGGGAACACTGCCCCGATAAGGTGGCGAGTACCAAAGAGGCCCTTTCGCATATCAAAAACGGCAGCCGGATTTTCATCGGTACCGGATGCGGCGAGCCTCAGCACCTGATTCGATCGCTGGTCGCCAACCCGATCATTCAGGATGCGGTCATTTACCAGATGCTCTCTTTCACCCTCTCTAAATATGTCGATGATCCCAAATTTCTCCGTAGATTTGCCCTGAAGCTCTTTTTTATCAGCACCAGCATGCGCAAGGCGGCCTTCGAGGGCAAAATCGACTACCTGCCCACCTATCTGTCGCAAATCCCCAACATGTTCGCCAATAATCGCATCGGTCTCGACGTCGCCCTGGTTCAGGTCAATCCGCCGGATCGGTTCGGGTATTGCAGTCTGGGGGTGTCGGTGGACATCACCAAGGCCGGCCTGGAGGCCGCCAAATTGGTCATCGCCCAGGTCAACCCCATGATGCCCCGGACCTGGGGCGACTGTATCGTGCATGTGGATGACATCGATTACTTCGTGTTGCACGAGGAACCGCTCGTGGAGGCCGTCTCCCTGTCCAAAAACCAGGAGGTGGCCAGTCGTATCGGATATTACGTCAACCAACTCGTGGACGACGGTGCCACCATCCAGATCGGCTTCGGCCATCTGCCCGATGCCATCCTGCCCTACCTGTCCGACAAAAAGGATCTGGGGGTGCACACCCAGGTCATCACCGACGCCTTTGTTCCCCTGCTGGAAAAGGGGGTGATCACCAACAAGAAGAAGACCCTGCTGCCCGGACGGGTGGTGGCCTCCCTGTGCATGGGATCGGAGAAACTCTACCGTTATGTGGATGACAATCCCCAATTCTACTTTCGGTCGTCGGACTTTGTAAACGATCCCACCGTGATTGCCCGCAACGATAACCTGGTTTCCATATCTTCGGCCCTGGAAGTCGATCTGACCGGTCAGGTCTGCACCGACTCCATGGGCTACCTGTTCTACAGCGGCATCGGCGACCAGGTCGACTTTCTGCGGGGCAGCGCCATGTCCAAAGGCGGTTTTTCCATCATCGCGCTGCCCTCGACCGCCCAGGGCGGCAAGGTGTCGCGTATCGTTCCCCATCTGAGCGAGGGGGCGGGCGTGGCGACCACCCGCGGCGACGTCAATTTCGTGGTAACCGAATATGGCATTGCCGAATTGAAAGGCAAGAGCATCTACCAGCGGGTCATGGAGCTGGCCCAGATCGCCCATCCCAAATTCCGCGAAGAGCTGATCGATGTCGCCAAGAAACGCCATTACATCTTCGGTGACCAACTCCCCCCGGCCCAGGACGACCTGATTTTCCTGGAAAGCTATAAATCGCGGGTGACCCTGCGCAACGGAAAGACCATCGAATTCCGACCCCTGCTGCCCTCCGACGAGTTCGAATACCGCAACTTCTTCTATTCACTGAAGGAAGAGACCATCTATCTTCGGTTTTTCTACAAGATGCGGCTGTTTTCCCACGAGCACGCCCAACAGCAGTGGGCCAGCGTGGATTACCGTAAAAACATGTCCCTGATCGGACTTACCCAGAAAGGCGGCCACCAGGAGATCGTAGCCATCGGCTCATATGCCGATGAAGGCACCGGCCGCGCCGAAGTGGCCTTCGTGGTCAGGGAAGATTACCAGGGCATGGGCGTGACGTCTCACATGCTGCCCCAATTGGAGAAGATCGCCAGGGAGAACGGCTTCAAAGGCTTCACCGCCACGGTCCTCAAGGAAAACAAGGCCATGCTGCGGGTTTTCAAAAAGCGCTATCCCAATGCCAAGGTCGACCTCAGCGGGGGGATCGATACCACCGTCATCATGGATTTCGATGATGCCGCCGAGGCACCGTCTGAAACGAAATGACGACCCGCATCGGCTCCGACGCATGGATCGAGCTGCTGGTCCAGGGCGCTGACCGGCTGGGACATGCCCTCTCCCTGGACAAGGCGTGTAAAATGGCCCTGCATGTGCAATTGCTTCTCGAGTGGAACCAACGCACCAACCTGACCGCCATCACCGATCCCGTGCAGGTTGCCGTCAAACATTGCCTGGATGCCATCGCCCCCCTTCATTTGCTCCCGGAAGAAGGGGCGTTGCTCGACATCGGCACGGGCGGCGGTTTTCCGGGGATTCCCCTCAAGATCATGC
>DHGT01000109.1 GCA_002402905.1 Desulfatitalea sp. UBA4791
GTACAAGGAGAACTTCAAGATCGTCGGCAAGCCCTTCACCGAGGAGTACTACGGCGTTGTCGTCAAAAAGGGCAACAAGGAGCTGCTGGATCTGATCAACAGGGGAATCAGGCAGGTCAAAGCAAAGGGACTCGACAAGGCGATCGATAAGAAGTGGCTCCGATAGACAAGAATCTCCAAAACACCAATAATCCAGCGGCGCCGACAGTCATTGAGATTTCTGAAGGCGCCGCCATCCCGACCCGTCGGGACAGGGGGCTCTTTACCGCCTGGCGGACGGCGTTTATCGGCGCGATTGCAATCGTCGTCTATCTTGCATGGAGCCGTCCCAAACCGTACTTAGAGATTCTCCTGTTTATTCCCGATGGCCTTTTTGTCACCTTTCAGGTGACGGTAGAGGCCATTTTTCTGGCCTTGATTATCGGTCTTTTTACCGGCCTCGGACGGATCTCCAAAAACCGTCTGCTCAACGGCATCGCCTCTCTGTACGTCGAGGTGATCCGCGGCATCCCTCTGCTCGTCCAGCTCTTCTACATCTATTACGCACTGGGGCGGATCGTCAACCTGCCCGCAGTGATCAGCGCCGTCATCGCGATGGCCGTCTGTTACGGCGCTTACATGGGCGAGATCTTCCGGGCCGGCATCGAGTCCGTATCCAAGGGGCAGATGGAGGCGGCGCGCTCCCTCGGGATGACGCACACCCAGGCGATGGTGCATGTCATCCTGCCGCAGGCGGTAAAAACCATCCTCCCGCCGATCGGGAACGAGTTCGTCGCGCTCCTGAAAGACTCGTCGCTCGTCTCGATTCTCGCCGTTTCGGACCTCCTGCGACGGGGCCGTGAATACGCGTCCGAATCCTTTTCCTATTTTGAAACCTACACAATGGTGGCGTTGATCTACCTGATCATTACCCTCTTTCTATCCAAAATCATCAGCATCATGGAGGACAGGATCAATGTCGGCAGATAAACGCCGCAAAATAGTCGAAATCTCCCATCTGGAAAAATATTTCGGCACGCTCAAGGCGCTCGACCAGGTCTCGCTCGACATCTACGACGGAGAAAAGACCGTCATCATCGGCCCGAGCGGCTCCGGGAAAAGCACGCTGCTGCGGACGATCAACCAGCTCGAAACCTTTGACCGCGGCCGCATCATCGTTGACGATATGGATATCAGCGACAAAAACACCGATATCAACAAGGTGCGCGAAGAGATCGGGATGGTCTTTCAGTCCTTCAACCTTTTCCCCCACAAGACCGTCCTCGAAAACGTCAACATGGCGCAGATGATCGTCCGAAGGCGCTCCCGGGACGAGGCAACGGCCATCTCAGAGGAATTTCTGAATAAAGTCGGAATCCTGGATAAGAAGGACAACTACCCTCAGAAGCTCTCCGGCGGACAGCAGCAGAGGGTGGCGATCGCCCGGGCCCTCGCGATGAAGCCGAAGCTGATGCTTTTCGACGAACCGACTTCGGCGCTTGACCCCGAGATGATCGGCGAGGTGCTGGGCGTCATGAAAAACCTCGCCCTGGAGGGGATGACGATGATCGTCGTCACCCACGAGATGGGCTTCGCCCGNNGGCCGACCGGGTGATCTTCATGGACTACGGGAAAATCATCGAAGAGGGAACGCCGGACGCGCTTTTCTGCACGCCTGCGCAGGAGCGCACCCAGCTTTTTCTGAAACAGATTCTGAAGGCGATGTAATCATTCGCTCGCACTCCTGGAATATTCCGCAACAATTCAGAGAAAAAACATGACGGGGCAGATACGGGGCTTCCCGCCATCAGGCATGAAGCCGCACTATTGACATAAGGTTCAGCATCGGATATCTCAACGCGACAAAAAAACAAAAAGCAGGATCAACATCGATGCATAGATTAGACCATGAACATGACGTCAGACGTTCCCGCCGTCAAGAACCGCCCCGTTTTTTCCCCTGCGCGGCATGGGGGCTTTTCCATACGCTTGCCATGATCATGATTTTCCTGGTGTCTTTCTCATCTGCCGCGCTCGCCGAGACAGGAGAAACCAGCAAACGGGAAACCGTCGTCCGATTGGGCATGCTGCCGATTATAGACAACCTCCCCTTCTGGGTCGCCCGTGAAAAGGGTTATTTCAAAGACGAAGGACTCGACGCCGAGCTGATATTTTTCCCCAGCGCCGTGGAGCGGGACAGCGCCTTCACCGCCCGAAGGATTGACGCGGGCGTTGGGGACCTGCTCGCCGTCGCCGCCCTGCAGGAAGCCGGAATCCCTCTGAAGGCGATCGCCATCGCCATGGGCGCAAGACCCGGAGAAAGCAGATTTGCCGTTCTCTCCTCGCCCGCCTCGAAAATCCGCACGCCGGAACAACTCAGGAACGTCGGAATTGCCGTATCGCTGAACTCCATCATTGAATACACTACTGATCGGCTTCTCCAGCACAAAGGCATGAAACAATCCGAAATCAAGAAGCTATCCATACCCAAGATGCCGTTGAGACTGGAGCTTCTGCTGCAGGGGAAAATCCCGGCGGCCACTCTTCCCGATCCGTTGGCAACGCTTGCGATCATGAAGGGGGCCCACATTATCGCCGATACGATGACGGACAATGTGTCCAAAACGGTCATCATGGTGCAGCAGAACTTTGCGGAAAACAATCCTGCCGCATCGCAAAAAATTCTCTCCATCTATCGCAGAGCCATCGCCGATATCAAGGCAAATCCCGCCGGGTTCAAAGAGCTTCTGGCAAAAGAGGCGCGTGTTCCCCGGGAAGTTCTCAACAGTTCGGCGGTAAAAATGCCGTTGAACTTTTCCCCTCCGCGGCCCCCCTCCAGGGAAGAAGTCATGGATGTCCTCTCCTGGATGAGCGATCGCAAGCTCTTGAAGAAACAGCTTCGCTATGAAGACATTGTCGCCGAAACGGCCCCTAACTGAGCAGGTCCATTATGTCCTCTGAAGGCGCCTCCGTGGCGGTCCGTGATTTGTCCTTTTCCTACGCAAGCGCTGAACGCCGTGTCGAGGCGATTCAAGAAATCACATTTTCCATAGAAAGAGGCGATATCTACACGATCATCGGCCCCTCCGCCTCCGGGAAATCGACCCTTCTCTACATCCTGGCCGGCCTGCTGCCGTTTGCTTCGGGGGAAGCCCTGATCAACGGAGAAAGACCACAGCCCGGAAGACGCGCCACATCGCTCATCCTTCAAAATTACGGCCTTCTCCCCTGGAAAACGGTCTGGCAGAACGTAGTGCTGGGAATGGAGATCAGACGTCTTCCCTCCCCGGAAATACGTGCCCGGGGGGAGAAAATCCTCAACGAAATGGGAATCGCAGGGGCGGCAAAGCGCTATCCGGCGGAACTCAGCGGTGGACAGCAGCAGCGCGTCGCCATCGCCCGCTCGCTGGCAACAGAGCCGGATCTGCTGCTTATGGACGAGCCTTTTTCCTCACTTGACGCCTATTCGAGAGAGTCCATGCAGGAATTTTTACAGGAAATTCAGCGCAAGCGGGGACTGACCGTCATCATGGTCACCCACGGAATCGAGGAAGCGGCCTTCCTGGGACGTAAAATCATCGTCTTTGCGGGGCACCCCGGTTCGGTCTATCGTATTTTCGACAATCCTCTGGTCGGCTCTGCTGAATACCGAAAAAATGACTCCTTCTTTCATTTGTGCACAGAACTCAGAGGCGCCATGGAATGGAACCAAACCACAGGTAAAATTTTGTGAAAAAAAACATCTTCCGGCAAATTGTCTCCATCGCCGCCCTTTTCGCGGCATGGCAGTTCCTTGCGATACTGGTTGCAAACCCCGCCCTGCCCACGCCGGGCAACGCTTTTATGGTCTTTTTCCGAGAGATTCCCGCCGGACTTTGGAACCATTTTTTGATCAGCGGCTGGAGGGTTCTGGCAAGCATCCTGCTATCGCTGCTGGCCGGGGTTCCGCTGGGTCTCTGGCTGGGCAGGGAAGAAAAATACGACCGTTTTTTTGCGCCCATGCTTTATCTGATCTACCCGATTCCGAAAATCGTCTTCCTGCCGCTGGTGATGGTGCTGTTCGGCCTCGGCAATTTCTCCAAGATTTTCCTGATTACACTGGTGGTTTTCTTCCAGATTCTTGTCACAACAAGGGACGCAGCCCGCAATGTCAGTCAGGCGATGATCCTGTCGGTTGTCTCGCTGGGGGCAAAAAGACGCGATCTTTACCGTCATGTGATCTGGCCGGCGATTATCCCGGATATCTTCACCGCACTCCGAATCGGCTCCGGGACGGCAATCGCCGTATTATTTTTCGCAGAATCCATCGCCAGCAGCGAAGGGCTGGGGTATTACCTGATGGATGCCTGGTCCCGCTACGCCTATCCGGAGATGTTCGCCGGAATCATCGCTATGGGCGTTCTCGGCTATGCGCTTTATCTGGCCATCGACATCCTGGATAGAAAGATCTGTTACTGGAAGAGGCTGTAAAAGGCAGCTCTCAAATATTGCCTGCAATGCCGCCTCTCATGGCCTCTTTTACCTTCGCCGTAAGCTCGACGATGCTGAAAGGCTTATGCATAAAAGGAGCTCCCCTGTCCTGTTCGCTCATCTTATAAACCTCTTGATCGGTATATCCGGACATGTAAAGAACCCGGATATCGGGAAATGCCGTACGGAATTTCTCCACAAGGGCAAAACCGCTGATCCCCGGCATCACCACATCCGTGATCAGTAAATCCGGCGCGAGCGACTTTTCCTCGATAAACCGCAGGGCGTCGCTTCCGTCGGCGGCAAGAGTTACCGTGAATCCCTGTCTTGAGAGAATATCCTGCATTAACTTCCGCAACCCTTCTTCATCCTCCACGATCAGAATATTCCCCCCGCTGTTTTCCCCCGCCCATTTTTCCCCGGCTGCCGGTACGGCCTTTGCCTCCGCAGGCGCCGTTTCCGTCCGGGGGAGGTAAATTTTGAATGAAGCGCCTTTGCCCGGCGTTGAAAAAACGGAGATATTCCCGCCGGACTGCTTGACTATCCCGTAAACCGTGGCAAGGCCCAGCCCCGTCCCTTTTCCTTTGTCTTTCGTAGTAAAAAACGGCTCGAATATCTTGTTCTTGACATCATCATCCATTCCGCATCCGCTATCCGAAACACTAAGCAATACATACGATCCGGGCGTCAAATCCTCGTGTAATTTCACGCAATCCTCATCCGCATCCACGTTGGATGTCTCCATGATCAGTTTCCCGCCGCCGGGCATGGCATCCCTGGCGTTGATCGCCAGATTCAGGATCACCTGTTCGATCTGTCCGGGATCGGCCATAACCGGCGCAAGAGGTTCTCCCGGCACAACCTTCAGCTCAATATCTTCACCAATCAGACGACGCAGCATTTTTTCAAGGTTGCTCAGAGTGTCATTCAAGTCCAGCGCCTCGGGCTTCAAGGTCTGCTTGCGGCTGAAAGCGAGAAGCTGCCGGGTCAGCGCCGCCGAACGCTTCGCGGCTTCCACAATTTGCAGAACAAAATCCCGGAGCGGATCATCCGCGCCGATTTTACCAAGCAGCATATCGCCGTAGCCAAGGATGATGCTTAACATGTTGTTGAAATCGTGGGCCACTCCCCCGGCAAGCCGACCGATCGCCTCCACCTTCTGCGACTGCGCCAGTTGTTCGCGCAACGCATCCTGTTCGTCCTGGACCCTTTTTCGCTCGGTGATATCCTCCAGAAAATTGAGTGTTGCCGGTCGTCCCTCCCAGTCGATCACAACGGCGTTGATCTCCACCCATCTGGGCCGACCTGCCCTGTCTAAAACCCGGAAACAGTAGTCGCTCGGCAAAAACTTGCCCTGTAACATGTCGGCACGTCTTTCGAACAAGATTTGCCTGTCCTCGGGATGAATGTATTGGGTGAAAGGGCGATCCTTCAACTCCTCCGGCTGAACACCGAGCAGATCGAAAACTCTTCGGTTGGCAAAGCGTATCTTCCCTTCCTGAGCAACCACAATCACCTCGCCCGCATTTTCGACAAGCGTCCGGTAGCGCTCTTCGCTTCTTTTCAGCTCTTCTTCCGCGGCCTTGCGCGCCTCCAACTCGCGCTCCACCTCTATCATTTTCTGTTCGAGTTTGCGGATCAGCCGCTCATTGTAAAGTTTGAACACCTCGACCTCATCTTGTTCGCCCGGCGCGGACGGCTGGCTTGGGCTGCTTGCGCCGGCCATCACCTCTTCCACCGCATCGAGAAATGTATCCGGTTCACAGGGCTTGACAAGAAAAAGATCCGCGCCGATTTTCCGGGCAAAGGCCTCGTCCTGGGGGCCGGTATAGGTGGCGGTGTAGAAGATAAACGGAATGGCGCGCAGCGTGTCGTCCTTTTTCATTTCAAGGCACAACTGAAAACCGTCCATGACCGGCATCAGGATGTCGCTGATGACCAGCCCGATTTTTTCAGATTTCAGAATTTCAAGCGCTTCGGCGCCATTAGCGGCGCCCAGAACCCTGTTTCCCCCGGGCTTTAACAGACTCTCCAGAAAATAGAGGTTCTCTTCATGGTCATCGACAGCAAGGATGTTCATCACGTCTGCTCCTTTTCGTCATTGGGCAGCCCGGGCAGATACTGCATCATCTCCTGGACAAACGTATCCGGATTGATCGGTTTTTCTATGTAGCCGGTTGCGCCGGCAGCGAGAATCTTCTCCCGATCTCCCGACATCGCGTACGAGGTGACCGCTATAATGGGGATGCCTGCCGTCTCCGGCCGCCGGAGCAATTCCGCGGCGATCGCATAGCCGTCCATTTCGGGAAGTTGAATGTCTAAAAGAATAGCCCGCGGCTGGTAACGGACGGCCTTTTCGATGCCGTCTGGACCCGTCATGGCCTCGATAACCTCAAATCCGTTCTTCTCAAGCAGAAAATGCATCATGTAGATGTTCTGTGGATTATCCTCGATGATAAGCAACCGGTTGTTCATATCTTTTCTCCCTGCTCCGCCGGAAACCGGATCGTAAATGCACTGCCCTCATTCCAGCGGCTCTCGACGGCAATGGTTCCGCCCATCAGTTCAATCAATTTTTTACAGATGGAAAGACCCAGACCGCTCCCCTCGTACTTTCGGGAAATGCCCGTGTCTATCTGGTGGAAAGGCTGGAAAAGTCCCTGAATATCCTCTTCTTTTATGCCGGGCCCCGTATCGGAGACCGTCAGAATATAGACATCGTCCTTACGGCGGCAGGAAACCCCGACGCTCCCCTGTTCGGTAAATTTGACTGCATTATTGAGCAGGTTGATGACAATCTGCTCCAGACGTCTCTGATCTGAAATCACCACTCCTACGGATGCATCGATCTCTGTTGTCAGCTTCAGCCCTTTTTTGTCGGCAAGCGGTTTGACCAGTTGAACCGTTTTTTCAAGGGAGGGCGCGAGGTCGTATGGCGAGAAGGAAAGTTTAATTTCTCCCGCCTCGATCTTGGAAATGTCGAGAATGTCGTTTATCAGGGAAAGCAGGTGGCGGGAACTGTTCTGCACCATGCCCAACTGTTTTTTCTGTTCGTCGTTGAGAGGGCCGGCAAGCTGCTGGAGCAGAATGCCGGTAAAACCGATGATCGAATTCAATGGGGTCCGCAGTTCATGACTCATCGTGGCAAGAAAGGCCGATTTGATCCGATCGGCCGCCTGGGCCCGCTGGGTCGCCTCCGCCAGCTCGGCGGTGCGAAGCCGAATCCGCTCTTCTATTTCACTGTTTATCTTCCGTAATTCCTGCGTGCGGAGGTTCACCTGTTTCTTCAGCACGAGACTTCCCACAGCGCCGATGATCATCAGCGCCGCCAGTGCAATCCCGACCATCGCCACCCAGAAGGGCAGCTTGTAGGCTATCTTTTCGGAGGTCCATCGGGCCACAGACTTATAGTATATCGACTGGGTATCTTTTTTAATTTCGGCAAGATGACGATCGATTCCCTCCAGCAGCTCCCGGTTTTTCCCCTTCGGCGCCGCAAAAAAAAGGAGGCTGGGATTAAAAATCACGGCCGTATCTTCCAAACCGTGTTTCTGCGTGTGCATCATGCCGTAAAAATTGTTGGAGACGACCGCATCGGCCTTCCCGGAAGCGACCATTTCGAACATGGCTTTGTAATCAGGCCGAGACATGAGAGTGATATCGAATCCAAAACCACCGGTAAACTGCTCGAAAGCCTCCTTTTGCACAGAACCCTCGAGAACAACCACACGCTTTCCATGCATATCGACAATGGATCGAATCCCGCTCCCTTTTCTGGCATACACCTGAAACCAGGATGACAGCAGCGGCTCCTCATGAAAATCAAAGATATCATTTCTGGCCGCCGTATAGGCGACATCCGGCATCAGATCGATTTCCCCGTCCCTGAGACGGTCGAGCCCCTCGGCCCAAGTTCCGGCCTTGTAGTGCAGATTCCACCCCTCTTCCTCGGCGATGAACTGAATAATGTCGATAAAGATTCCGGCGGGTTTGCCATTCTCATCGGTAAAAACTTTGGGGGCGTTTTCATAGACGCCGACTGTCACATCCCTTGCATAGACGTCAGCCGGAGGAATCCCCGCGAAAATGAAGGCAAACAGAAAAAAAGGCAGAAAAACGGGCGAGAAAAGCCGGAAATGAAATGGTCGATTCGTCGGTGTCATAAGCCGCTTCACCCCTCAATGCATCCAAAACTGAACCCAAAATTGAATACGTCGGATTTGATATTGCTTCAGGGGCCCGATGTCGCAACACAGCTTCAATCCACCGGACATTAACGAACCTGTTTCTATGTATAATCTTCAACGGTTGCGGTTGTCAATGAAAAACCTTTTCAGATCCCCCGGAGCGGAGGCGTTTTATGGGGTTGACGCCCAGAACCGGACAGCGCGAACCGCACGCTCCCACCCATGGATATGCGGAAGAACATCATTCCCTTTGATTCGGGGAGAAAAAATCCTGTCTATCTGCCGCTGCCTTTTTATCGCGTTCATTCCGCTCCAGAAACCGACGGCAAGGCCTGCCAGGTAGGCTGCGCCGAGGGCCGTGGTTTCCGTCACCTTCGGACGGATCACTTTTGCCTGAAGCAGGTTGGCCTGAAACTGCATCAGCAGGTTATTGACCGTCGCCCCTCCATCCACGCGCAACTCCCGGATTGCGATGCCCGCGTCTTTCTGCATCGCCCGGACAACATCAAGCGTCTGGTAGGCGATGCTCTCCAGCGAGGCGCGGGCAATCTGAGCGGACGAGGAGCCCCTCGTCATGCCGAAGATGGCGCCCCGGGCGTGCTGATTCCAGTGCGGCGCGCCCAGCCCGGCAAAGGCGGGGACAAAATAGACGCCGCCGCTGTCCGCGGCTTCGGCGGCAAGTTTTTCAACATCTTCCGATTTGCTGATTATTCCCAGCTCGTCGCGCAGCCACTGGACAACCGCGCCGCCGATGAAAACGCTCCCTTCGAGGGCGTACAAGGTCTTTTTACCGATTTGCCACGCAACGGTGGTCAGAAGCCGGTTCTGCGATTCAACCGGTTTATCCCCGATATTCATCATGATGAAGCAGCCTGTACCGTAAGTGTTTTTCACCATCCCCGGTTCCGTGCACATCTGCCCGAACAGGGAGGCCTGCTGATCGCCGGCGATTCCCGCGATCGGAACCGACGCCGAAAAAAGCCCGGCCGATTCGCCGTACACCTCGCTGGAAGAACGCACCTCAGGAAGCATCGACGCGGGGATTCCGAAAAGATCGAGAAGCTCGGAGTCCCACTGAAGGGTGTGGATGTTGAAGAGCATCGTCCGGGAGGCATTGGACGCATCCGTGACGTGGAGCCTGCGCCGGGTGAGATTCCAGACAAGCCAGGAGTCTATCGTTCCGAAGGCAAGCTCCCCTTTTTCGGCCTGCCGGCGGGCGTTTCTCACATGGTCGAGGATCCATTTTATCTTGGTGGCTGAGAAATAGGCGTCGATGACCAGGCCGGTTTTCTGAAGTACTTGATTGCCGTACCCCTGCTCTTTGAGTGTATCGCAGAAATCAGCGGTGCGTCTGTCCTGCCAGACAATCGCGTTGAATACGGGCTTTCCCGTCTTTCTGTTCCAGACGACCGTGGTCTCCCGCTGGTTGGTGATGCCGATGGCCGCGATATCCTTGCCGGTCAGCCCGGTCTTGGCCAGGGCACCGCGGATCACCTCGCCGGTGTTGTGCCAGATCTCCATGGGGTCATGCTCGACCCAGCCGGGTTGGGGAAAAATCTGGGCATGCTCCTTCTGGTCCAGCCCCATGATCCGACCGCGCTCGTCGAAGATGATGAAACGGTTGCTGGTGGTCCCCAGATCCAATGCACCGATATAGTTGCCCATGGGTTTTCTCCTTTCGCCCTCGAAAACGATTGCAGACTAAACAAGCTTAGCCCGAACCGGCAAACGTTGTCCAGGCGCCTGGTCGAGCATCAGCTATTCTAATTGAATGCCATTCATTAAACTAGGAGAGGGTGGAGCAGGTGGCCGATGCCACACGCCCCACCCACGCCTGCCATGCCCGTTGCGATGCGCAATTTTTTATGAATAAAGCTTTTGTAAAAACCGCGCAGCCGACTTCACGGCGCCGTAGGCCGTGGCAATGGCCAACCCACTGCCGCATTTCTGCCGGATCCAATCCTGGTGGGCGAGAATCGAGCCGGCTGCGAACAAGTTGTCGTGCACCGGCCGGCCCTGGGCATCCACGGGGCGGAAATCTGCGTCCACTTCGACGCCGGCTCGGTTGATCGGATGTCCTTGGACATCGAGAAGGTCCTTGTGGTGCCAGCTCGCGCGATCCTTGGGCTGGGCGACCGGCAGGCCGAAGAGGGTTTCACGGATACCACCGCGGTCGGCCTGCAACCCTTTGCCGAAAAAGCGTCCGGTGCACAGGACCGCGGCCCGCGCCTGGATCCGGCGAGGCGCGTCCTCCGGCGCGATGGTAAAGGCCATGCCGCCGTCCTTCGACCTCCGGGCCGCCAGGACCCGGTGTTGAAACAGCGGGCGGACGCCCATGGCCGGCAGGCGCTGCTCGAAGAGCTCGCGAAGACGAAGGCCGGTGACGCCCGGCACCATGGTGGGGATCTCGAAGACCGGAAGCCCCAAGCTGCTTTGAAGGTCCGCCTGGACCTCCCGGGTGCGGTACATGCCCAGAACGGCCGGCAGGCCCACCGCCGCCATGCCACAGAGATGCGGGCGGAGGGCATCGACCAACTGTTGGCGGACGGCGGGCGCATCCAGGGCACGCGCCATATGCTCGACGTACAGTTCGCCCCTGCCGCCGGGAAAAACGAGCCGCACCGGCGTGAGTGCCGGCCAGCGGTCGGCCAGGCCCGCTGCGATCTGGCGGGCACTGTAGCCCTTCAGGCCTTCGAAATCCACCAGCAGGCAGGGGGCCTGTCGGGCCAGGGCCCATGCCCCGGCCTGCATGGTATGGGGCACGGCATAGGTGGTCTTCAGGGTGCCGACGGGGGTCATGACCCTCTGGTTGCCGCGTTCAGAAACCGCATGGGGGTAACCGCTGGTCTCGAAAAAATCCAGCAGGGTTTGAACGGCCGTACGAATCGTTTCGATATCGAGGCGGGCATAGGGGTGGTGCGGCTCGTCCCGGCAAAGGCGGGCAATACCCTCCCAGGGATCGTCCACCGGCGCACCCTGGGCCACCGGATGGACCCCGAGCAGATCGATCAATCCACTGGCAAAACCGATCTCACCGGTAAGACCCACCTGGATCGTGTCGAGGCCCTGGCGTGCGGCGAAAAGCGCCGCGGCCATGCCGGCCATGCCGGTGCCGATGATCATCAGGTCGCAGGAGAGATCGCAAGAGGGCTGTTTCCCAGATACGTTCATGGAGATTTCTCCAACTCCAAACCGAAAAGCCCGCAATGCATGGCCTCGAGCAACTCGGCCTGGGCCAGGTTCATGTCCCACAGCAAGGGTTGCTGGCCCCGCCAGCGCTCTCGCAAAAACACACGCAACTGGGCAAGGCCATCTGTACCCTGAAGATGCCCCTGGTCGTAAAGATAGGCCGCCAGCCGCTGACTGCAAAACGTCCCCTGGCAGGGGCCCTTGCCGATGCGGCTGCGCAATCCGATCGCCTTGAGGTGCGGTCGCCCGTCCAACGCCTGCAGGCCGGCCACGATCTCATCCACCACGCTCTGGGAGACCATCTCGCACTCACACAGCAGCATGTCATCGGGCGCTTTTTGGCGCAGCCACACATTGGGTGCCAATCCCGGTTCCGTCCAACGGGCCTCCACGGTATCGGGCAACGCCGCCACGCCGGTGCGGCACCCGGCCGTAACACCCAGGCGGCTGCACACCAGATCGGCCGTCTTTTCGGCCATGAGGCGATAGGTGGTCAACTTGCCGCCGGAAATGGTGATCAAATTGGACGGAGCGCCGGGTTCCCGGGTGTGATCGATCAGGGCGAAGCCGCGGCTCACCGCACGGTCGTCGTCATCCTCGGATGTTTGGGGATCGTCGGCGCCAATCAGGGGACGCACGCCGCAATAGGCACGGATATAGCGGGTGACGGCCAGTTGGGGAATCATGGCCGCACCCTGGTCGATGATGGCATCCACCTCTTGCACTTCCGGATAGATCACGTCCGGCGAATCCACCCGCACCGACGTCGTGCCCAAAATGGAGACCGTGCCACCGGGCACGAGAATATCCCCATCGGTGGGCATGCGCAGCCGATTGACGACCCGCTCGCACAATCGGCTCTGGGTGACGAGCAGGCTGCCCTTGGAGTAACGCATCTCGATGGTGGCTCCGGCCAGACCGGCCACCACACCGGCCCAGGCCCCGGCGGCATTGACCACCACATCGGCATCGATCGTCTCGGATTTGCCCGTTACCTCATCTAAAATCGCCGTCCGGCAAATACGTCCCTGGGCCATCTGGAAGCCGGTCACCCGGGAGTGGCGCCTCAATATGGCACCATGCCGACGGGCATCGGCCATATTGTCCAGGGAGAGCTTGAAGGGATCGACGGTGGCGTCATCGACCAGATATGCCGCGATGAGCGAATCCGAAAGCGTGGGCTCCATCTCCCGGGCCTCTTTCGGATCGACCTGGCGCACCGGGATATTGCAACGACGGCACATCTCCGGAAAATCGGCGACGTAACGCTCGTCATCACCGGCCACGGCCACGAACAAACCGCCGGTATTTTCGATACAATGCGGCGCCAGCTGTTTGAGGCGTTGATTTTCGATGTGGCACTCGGCGGCGGCGGCCGGATCCGAAGCGATGTAGCGCGCGCCGCTGTGCAGCAGGCCGTGGTTGCCGCCCGAGGCGCCGGCATTGACGTCGCGCTTTTCGACGACGACGACGGAAAGGCCTCGCAACGCCAGGTCGCGGGCCAGCCCCGTTCCGGTGACACCGGCACCGATGATGAGTACTTGGGTTTGCATCAGAGGCCTGCCTTTCCGGCGCCTGAGGTCTGAAGCAATGAGGTCGGGCGGTCACGCTCAGGGTTTTTGCTTGTGAAAGCCCGGTGCGAATGTTAGGTTCTTTTCATTGTCTTACATCATTCGCCGTCGATGATCTGATGGTGAACAATTACCAAAAAAAATATTTAATGTCACCTCATAATTTTCGTTTTTGAAAATATATTGTTCCATTTATTACATTAACGTTCGTCCACAAACAGGCCAATTGGGTCGAAATCAAGGCGCACGAAAAATTTAACCGCAAGCAGAGGTTCCATGGCACTATCGACAAACGATCGCCAAGCCGGCGTCATGCCGTTCAGCCCCGAAACTCCCCAGCCGGAGGAAGCCTCCGGCGACCGCATGAACCTGGGAGACCGCCACGCCCAGATCAAACAAATCGTCCAGACCAAGGGCTTTGTCACCATCGAGCAATTGGCCCGGGAATTCGGCGTCACCCCCCAGACCATCCGACGAGACATCAATGTGCTGAGCAAATCCGGGGCGATTCAGCGTTTTCATGGCGGCGCCGGAATCGCCTCGAGCACCGAGAACGTGGCCTACAACGAACGCAAGATCATCTGTTTCCAGGAAAAGCGCAAAATCGCCGCCATGGTGGCCGAGCAAATCCCGGACCACGCCTCGCTCTTCATCAACATCGGCACCACCACCGAGGCGGTGGCCCAGGCCCTGATTCATCACAAACGCCTGCGCATCATCACCAACAACCTGAATGTGGCCACCATCCTGTCGTCGAACGAAAATTTCGAAGTGATCGTGACCGGTGGATTGGTCCGCCACCGCGATGGCGGCCTGATCGGCGAGGCCACCATCGATTTTATCCAACAATTCAAGGTGGATTTCGGCATCATCGGCATCAGCGGCATCGACCTGGACGGCACGCTGCTCGACTTCGATTACCGCGAGGTGCGCGTGGCGCGCGCCATCATCGACAATTCCCGCAAAGTCTATCTGGCCACCGACCACACCAAGTTCGGGCGCAATGCCATGGTCCGTCTGGGCAATATTTCGGAAATCGACAGCCTGTTCACCGATCAAGCACCGCCCCCGAGCCTGGTGGAAATCATGAACCAGGGCGAAGTGCGCTTGTTTGTGACCTAATTGGCCCAATCCTGCCGCACGGCCGGCCGGGTCGGCGAGAAACGTGACAATATTCGCAACTGATCATCGAATTCATAATGATTTGCTATTGCAAAACTAATTTTTTCACTTGCGAAACATAAACGCCATTGCTATACAGTTTAAATCCCACCCCAATCATCATCGCCATTGTTCGGTGGCCTAGGGTCAGCATAGAAACAAGGAAGCACCGGATGAAGGCCTAAACATATCTTGGAGCTGGCAATGGGGCTGCAGCTTGAAAACCTCGACAAACTGGTCGGCCGGGAAATTTACCTGAAAGATATCCGGCTCGATCTGGCGTCAGGGTCACGCCACGTGATCCTGGGTCGAACCCTGGCCGGCAAAACAACGTTGTTGCGCATTCTCGCGGGCCTGGACAAGCCCACCCATGGCCGCATCCTGGTGGACGGCCGGGACCTCACAGGGGTATCGGTCCGCAAACGCAGCGTGGCCATGGTCTATCAACAGTTCATCAACTACCCGTCCCTGACGGTTTTCGACAACATCGCCTCACCCCTCAAGTTGGCCGGGATCTCCAAGCAAGAGATCGACGCCCGCGTGCGCCGTACGGCCGCCATGCTGCATATCGACAATCTGCTCGACCGAATGCCCGCCGAATTGTCGGGCGGTCAGCAGCAACGCACGGCCATCGCCCGGGCCCTGGTGAAAGAGACCCAACTGCTCTTGCTCGATGAACCCCTGGTGAATCTCGACTACAAGCTGCGCGAGGAACTGCGGGTCGAACTGCAGCAGATTTTCAAACAACGCGACGCCATCGTGGTATACACCACCACCGAGCCTGCCGAAGCGCTGATGCTGGGCGGCAACATCGTCGTCATGGACGAAGGGCGCATCCTGCAGGCCGGCCCGACGGCCCAAGTCTATCGGCATCCGTCCAACGCCCGGGTGGCGGAGATTTTTTCCGACCCGCCGATCAATTTCGTGCACGGCCATGTTCGCGACCGCCAGGCCTGGTTCGGCCGCGGCATCTCCCTGCCATTGACCGGGCAGCTGGCCGGCCTGGCCGAAGGGGAATACACTTTCGGCGTGCGCTGCAACCATCTTTTCCTCAAGGCTTCGAGTCCGGAAGACATCGAAATCAGGGCCTCCGTGGAGTTGAGTGAGATCAACGGCTCGGAGACCTTTATCCATGTGAGCTATGACGATCAAAAACTGGTGGTCCAGGACGACGGGATTCACCAGCTGAAGTTGGGCAGGGAGATTCCGGTCTACGTCAATCCCTGCCACTTTTTCGTTTTCGACGAACAGGGCCGACTGGCCGCCGCACCGGATCAGGCCTGCCACTCTAATCTTTAAACTCCCCGGGGAAGCCGGGCCAGGAGCTTTCCGCCATGGCGCGCATCGAGATGCAGGAGGTCGCCCATAGCTATCATGGCAATAGTCAAAACCTGGAAGACTATGCCCTCAAACGAATCCACATGACCTGGGAAGATGGCGGCGCCTATGCCCTCCTGGGGCCGTCGGGATGCGGCAAGACCACCTTGCTCAACATCATTTCGGGACTGCTCGCCCCGAGTCAGGGCGCGGTCTTATATAATGGTAAAGATGTCACCGCCCTGCCCCCGGAAAAACGCAACATCGCGCAGGTCTTCCAGTTTCCTGTCCTCTACGACACCATGACCGTGGCCGACAACCTCGCCTTTCCCTTGCGCAACCGGGGCGTGGCGCCCGATGCCGTCCGCGAGCGGGTACTGGAAGTGGCCGACATGCTGGATCTCGGTACGGTCTTGAACAAAAAGGCGGCCGGCCTCACCGCCGATGCCAAGCAGAAGATATCACTCGGGCGCGGCCTGGTTCGCAGCGACGTGGCGGCCATCCTGTTCGACGAGCCTTTGACCGTCATCGATCCGCACCTGAAATGGCAGCTGCGACGCAAGCTCAAAGAGATTCACGAACAGGCCCGCATGACCATGATCTACGTGACCCACGACCAGGTGGAAGCCATGACCTTCGCCGACCAGATCGTGGTGATGTACGAGGGTGAAGTGGTCCAGATCGGGAGCCCCGAAGCCCTCTACGAGCGGCCCCAGCACAAGTTCGTCGGATACTTTATCGGGAGCCCTGGCATGAATTTCATGGCCTGCAAGGCGGAAGGCGCCATCGCCCATGTCAACGGTGCCGCCATCGCCCTGGATGCGGCGCTGGCCGAAGCGGCCCGCAAGGCCTCTGGTAAACTCGAGATCGGCATCCGCCCCATGCACCTGGAGGTGCACGACACCCCGATGGCCGATGCCGTTCCGGCCGCAGTCACTTTCGTTGAAGATCACGGCAACTGCCGGATCGTCACCCTGGCCCTGGACGGCCAGACCCTGCGCGCCAGGATCCCCGAAGGGCAAACCGTGCCCGGCGACAAGGCATGGCTGCGTTTTCCACCCCAGTGGACCCGGCTGTTCGCCGATGAACGGCTGGTAGCATAGGCAAGGGAGTGATTCGATGGAAAAATGGGAAAACAACCGGGCCTGGTTTCTGGTGTTGCCGGTCTTCGTGGTGGTGGCCTTCAGCGCCATCATTCCCCTGATGACCGTGGTCAACTACTCGATCCAGGATATTTTCGGCCCCGGCAATGCGGTCTTCGTGGGCACCGAGTGGTTCGAAGAGATGCTGACCGACAGCCGCCTGCACGATGCCCTGGGGCGCCAGTTCATCTTCTCGGGCCTGGTGCTGCTCATCGAAATCCCCCTGGGCATTCTCATTGCCCTGGCCATGCCCAAGAAAGGCTGGGGCGTATCGGCCAGCCTGATCACCCTGGCCATCCCCCTGCTCATCCCCTGGAACGTCATCGGTACCATCTGGATCATCTTCACCCGGCCGGACATCGGCCTGTTCGGGGTGGGGATCAACAGCCTGAATCTTCTCGACGTGCCCTTCGATCACACGGCCCGGCCGTCGTTCGCCTGGATCACCCTGATGGCCATGGAGGTGTGGCACTGGACCCCACTGGTGGCCCTGCTCTGCTATGCCGGCCTGCGCGCCATTCCCGAAGCCTACTACCAGGCCGCCAAGATCGACGGTGCCTCGGCCTGGTCGGTGTTCCGCTACATCCAGCTGCCCAAGATGCGCGGCGTGCTCACCATCGCCGTGCTGCTTAGATGGATGGACAGCTTTCTCATCTATGCCGAGCCGTTCGCGCTGACCGGCGGCGGCCCGGGCAACTCGACCACCTTTTTGTCCATCTATCTCGTCAAGCTGGCCACCGGCCAGTTCGACCTCGGGCCGGCGGCCGCCTTTTCCCTGATCTATTTTCTCATCGTCCTGCTGTTCAGCTTCATCTTCTACCAGGCCCTGCTCAACGTCGGCAAAGGAGAAAAAATCGCATGAGAATCCAAAAGCGAACGCTCGGCCTGATCTTCTATTTCGTCCTGCTGGTGGTGCCCATCTACTGGATGCTCAACATGTCCCTGCGCAGCAACGCCGACATCCTGAGCACCTTCTCGCTCTATCCGGCCGACATCACCTTCGAGAACTACATCAAGATCTTCACGGACGAAAGCTGGTATTCGGGCTATATCAACGCCATGATCTACGTCACCCTGAACACCTTGATGTCCCTGGCCTTCGCTTTGCCGGCCGCTTATGCTTTTTCGCGTTTCAAATTCCTCGGCGACGGCCAGATGTTCTTCTGGTTGCTCACCAACCGCATGGCGCCGCCGGCCGTCTTCCTGCTGCCGTACTTTCAACTCTACTCCACCGTCAATCTGATCGACACCCACATCGCCGTGGCCCTGGCCCACTGCCTGTTCAACGTGCCCCTGGCCGTGTGGATCCTGGAAGGCTTCATGTCCGGCATTCCCAAAGAGATCGACGAAACGGCCTTCATCGACGGCTACAGTTTCCCGCGCTTTTTCATCACCATCTTCATTCCATTGATCCGGGCCGGCGTGGGCGTCACCGCCTTTTTCTGCTTCATGTTCAGCTGGGTCGAGCTGCTGTTTGCGCGCACCTTGACGGTAACCGAAGCCAAGCCGATCGTTGCGACCATGACCCGCACCATCAGCGCCACCGGCCTGGACTGGGGACTGCTGGCGGCCAATGGCATCCTCACCATCGTGCCCGGTGCCCTGGTGATCTGGTTCGTGCGCAACCACCTGGCCAAGGGCTTCGCCCTGGGCCGCGTGTAAAGGAGGCGCATCATGAATCTCGAGTGGATGTACTGGACCGTTCCGACGGCAATCTTCTTCATCACCATCTTTCTGATGATCGCCGGCATGCTGGTCTGGGAGTTGGTGTCGCCCACCATCGAACGGCGCGGCTTTCTCAGGGTGCCCACGACGCGCGGAACGCGCTTTTTCATCGGCCTGCTGGGCACCGCCTATGTTCACCTGGCCTGGCTGGGGCTGACGGACTGGCCTTTGTGGCTGGCCCTGCCCGTTGCGGCCGTGTGGGTATTTATCGTGATGCGCTGGGGATAATCGACGCATGAGAAACCAAAGCCAGACAATCCCTTGACCCAACCCGGACGTGTTTCTATCATGGGGCGACCAAAGCCTTCACGCCCCGGATAACGTCCAGAACCCAAACCCCACCCCTGAAGGCAAAAAGGAGGAGGCTCATGAAAGGCAAATTGAAGAAGTCGACGTTCATTGGCGTCGCGCTGGCCGTCATGCTCGCCCTGGCCGCTGGTCCGGCCTGTGCGGATATGGCTGCCGCCAAGAAGTGGGTTGATTCGGAGTTCCAGCCCTCGACCCTGACCAAGGAGCAGCAGCTCAAGGAGATGGAATGGTTCATGAAAGCGGCCAAGCCGTTCAAAGGCATGAACATCAAGGTCGTCTCCGAAACCATCCCCACCCATGAGTATGAAGCCAAGACGCTGGCCAAGGCCTTCGAAGAGATCACCGGCATCAAGGTTTCGTTCGATCTGATCCAGGAAGGCGACGTGATCGAAAAACTCCAGACCCAGTGGGCGTCGGGACAAAACATCTACGATGCGTGGATCAACGATTCCGACCTGATCGGGACCCACGCCCGCTACGGCTACGTGGTGCCGTTGTCCGACTTCATGAAAGGCGAAGGCAAGGATGTGACCCTGCCGACGCTGGACGTGGACGACTTCATGGGCAAGTCCTTCACCACCGGACCGGACGGCAAACTCTACCAGCTGCCCGACCAGCAATTCGCCAACCTCTACTGGTTCCGCTACGACTGGTTCAAACGCGACGATTTCAGAAAGCAGTTCAAGGAGATTTACGGCTATGACCTGGGCGTGCCGGTCAACTGGTCGGCCTATGAAGACATCGCCGAATTCTTTACCGAGCACGTGCGTGAAATCGACGGCAAGGCCGTCTTCGGCCACAACGACTACGGCAAAAAAGCGCCGGACCTGGGTTGGCGCTTTACCGACGCCTGGCTCTCCATGGCCGGCGCCGGCGACAAGGGCATTCCCAACGGGTTGCCGGTGGACGAATGGGGCATCCGCATGGAAGGCTGCCGTCCGGTGGGCGCCACGGTTGCCCGCGGCGGTGCGGCCAACGGACCGGCGGCCAAGTACTCCCTGCGCAAATATATGGAGTGGCTGAGAAAATACGCCCCTCCGGGCAGTCTCGGCATGGATTTTTACACCTACCTGCCCTTCCTGGCCAACGGCAGCGTGGCCCAGCAGATCTTCTGGTACACCGCCTTCCTGCCCAGCATGGTCGAACCGGGACCGACGGTCAATGCGGACGGCACCCCCAAATGGCGCATGGCCCCCTCGCCCCATGGCCCCTACTGGGAAGAGGGGATGAAGCTGGGCTACCAGGATTGCGGTTCCTGGACCTTCATGAAGAGCACGCCGCTGGAACGCCGCAAGGCCGCCTGGCTCTTTGCCCAGTTCTGCGTGGCCAAGACCACCTCGCTTAAAAAGGCCCATGTGGGTCTGACTCCCATCCGCGACAGCGACATCCGCCATGCCTCGTTCACCGAGCGCGCCCCCAAACTCGGCGGCCTGGTGGAGTTCTACCGCAGCCCGGCCCGCGTGGCGTGGAGCCCGACGGGCGTCAACGTGCCCGACTATCCGAAATTGGCCCAGCTGTGGTGGCAGAACATCGGCGAGGCCGTTTCCGGTGAAGTGACGGTGGATACGGCCATGGACAACCTGGCCAAGGAGATGGACCGCGTGCTCGAGCGCATCGCCCGCTCCAAGACCCAGGGCGAATGCGGTCCCAAACTCAACCCCGAAAAAGACGAAGCCTATTGGCTGAACCAGCCCGGATCACCCAAGGCCAAGGTCAACGAGAAGCCCAAGGGCGAGACGGTCGACTACGACAAACTCATCCAAGCCTGGCGGGAAGGTCGTGTGAAATAACACCGACCCGTTGGCGGAGTACCTGTTAAACACAGCGGCGCACTGCTTTCGGGCAGCGCGCCGCTTGTTTTTAAGCGACAGGAAGTTCAAACGCTTTCCAGCGTCGCACATGCTTTCCGAAAATCTTCCATAAAAGTTTTATTTCCGGTACTTGGCATAATCCGGCTTCCGCTTTTCCATGAAAGCGTTTTTACCTTCCACCGACTCGTCGGTGCCGTAAAACATGCTCAGGCCGCCAACGCCCAGATGGGTGATGCCTGCGACACCGTCTGTTTCCGCGTGAAAAGCATACTTGAGCATTTTGAGGGCCGTGGGACTTTTTTCAAGCAGGTCCGCACACCACTTATCGACCTCCTCGTCCAGCTGTTCATAGGGAACCACGGCATTGACCAACCCCATATCGAGCGCCTCTTTGGCCGTGTAGAGCCGGCACATGTACCAGATCTCTTTTGCCTTCTTCAGGCCCACACACCGGACCAGATCGCCGGTACCGTAACCCGGGTCGAAACTGCCGACCTTGGGTCCGGCCTGGCCCAGCTTGGCCGTTTCGGCCGCGATGGAAAGATCGCAAACCACCTGGAAGACGTGTCCGCCGCCGATGGCAAATCCGTTCACCCTGGCAATGACCGGCTTGGGGATGGTCCGGATCAGGCTGGAAACGGTCTGCCAGCCGACTTCCACCGGTAATGCCGCCAGGGTGCCCGCATAGCCGCTTTTGTTCCGGATCGACTGATCGCCGCCCGTGCAAAAGGCCTTCTCGCCGGCACCGGTGAACACCACCACCCCCACGGTGTTGTCCACCCAGGCATCCGTTAGGGCCTGATTCAGCTCCAGGAGAGTCAGAGAAGTGCAGGCATTGTATTTTTGGGGTCGGTTGATCATGATCGTGGCCACGCCGTCTTTTTTTTCATAAATGACTTCTTCGAAATTCATGTTGCCCTCCTTGTCGAACCGCAGTGGTCCGGATTTTTCGATTTGCGCCAAACGCCCGGTCTATCGATAGTTGTAGGGCAGAAATTCCCGGCCCATCAATTCACGCTGCACCACCAGTTTGGAAACCTGCGAGGTGCCGTCCGCGATTTCGATGGCGAGCACATCTCTCAGGCGCTGCTCGAGGGGATATTCCCTCGTATACCCGTAATGCCCATGCAGCGTGATGCAGTCCCGGATGGCGTTGGTGGAAAACCGCGGGGCCATCCATTTGACCATGCCGGCCTCCTTGGTGCTCGATTGTCCCTGATCGCGCAGCCATAATGCTTTGTAACAGAGCAGTCGCACCGCTTCCAGGAGGCTGAAGTGCTCGATGATCGGGAAAGACACCCCTTCGAAAGAGGCCAGGGGTCGCCCGAACGCGATCCGCCCCTTGACATGCGCCATGGTTTCCTGCAGCGATACGAGGGCCGGCGCAATGGCTTCCAGACATAGGAAAATGCGGCTGATGTCAAATCCGCGCATGGCCAGCCGAAACCCCTTGCCCTCCTCGCCGATCCGATAACTTTCCGGTATCTCCACATTTTGCAAGAACAGCGAACCCCGCACGATGGCATTGCATCCGAGATCTTCGTAGGCTTGCATGGACACGCCGGGAAGCTTGCAGGGCACGACGAAACAACTGACCCCCCTGGCATCATGGCCGGGCGCGGTCCGGGCAAACACCAGCGCGAAATCGGCATCCATAATCGCTGTGATGCCGGATTTCTCTCCGTTCAAAACATAGGCGTCGCCTTTTCTTTCCGCGCTGGTCTGAAGCGCGCCGGCGTCTGTCCCGCTTCCCGGTTCGGTCAAACAGAAAGCACAGATCTGCTCACCGGCCAGAAAGGGGTCGAGAAACTTTTTTTGCACTTCCGAGCTTCCTTGTTCCAAAAGACCGGCGCACAGGTGGCCGGCCACCTGGGTCGACATGGGGAGGCTGCAATCTCCCCGGGAAAGCTCTTCACACACAATTCCCTCGGTGAGGTAGGATTCGCCAAGCCCCCCCAATTCTTGACTGACCGAAACGCCGATATAACCGAGTTCACCCATTTTCTTGACCAGTTCACGGGGATATTTTATCTCCCTGTCCCACTGGCTGTACCTTGGCGCAAGTTCTTCCTGGGCGAACCGCCGGACTTCCTTTTGAATCAATTTTTGCTCTTTGCTGAAATCAAAATCCATGACAGGCCTCTCTATGCGTGGATGGACACTAGCTCATGGTCAAGCCGCCGCTGACGCTCAGGGTCTGACCGGTGATAAAATCCGCCTCTTTTGAAGCCAGAAAAACCGTTGCGGCGCCAATCTCCTCCGGCGTTCCGGTCCGGCCCAGTGGAATGATCTTATCCATTTTGGATAATACTTTTGTCGCAAACTCGCTTTCCTGCTTCATCTGCTGAGTCAGCGGGGTATCCGTAGGTCCGGGACATATGACGTTGACCGTAATCTGGTTCCTGGCAACCTCCCTGGCCAAGGATTTGCTAAAAGCGATGATGGCGCCCTTGGCACCGGCATACACCGCTTCGCCGCTGCTCCCGACCCGGGCGGCATCGGATCCGATGTTGATGATTTTGCCATGATTCCTTTCGATCATGTCAGGGATCACCGAATAGACACAATTGAGCACCCCTTTGTAATTGATGTCGATCACCTTATCCCAGAACTCGGGCGTTGTTTTGACAAAGGGGATCATGCGGTCCCAGCCGGCGTTGTTGACCAGGATATCCACTGGGCCGAACTGTTCCTTGATCGCAGCAACCGCTTTTTTGACCTTTTCGACGTCCGTGATGTCGGCTTGCACGGCCATCGCCCTCCCAAATTCCTTATTGATGAGATCGGCTGTCTGCCGGGCAATGGTCTCGTCGAGATCGGCAATGGCGACATTGGCGCCCTGCCTGGCCAATGCAACAGAAATGGCTCTCCCGATCCCCTGGGCGCCTCCGGTAACCAATGCTGTTTTGTTGGTTAGTTCGAACATTTGCCCCTCCTTATTGTAAAATCATGAGTTGGATACATATCCCAGTTCCGCGGAAGTCTTTTCCGCCGCCTCACGCACCATCCGGCCATACTGGTCCAGATCGTCGAGTTCAAAACTGAAAACCGCTGCCGACAGCCCGATACAGCCCACGTGCTTGCCATTTGAATTAAAAATCGGTGCAGCAACCCGGCGCACGCCTTCCCGCAACTCCTGATCTTCGAAACCATAGCCGCGCGCTTGCGTTTCCTGGATCTCTTGTTCGAGACGCGCCATGTCCGTGATCGTATGTCTGGTCATTGCCGGCAGTCCGATTTTTTTCAGAACCCGTCGCCGCTTATCCGGCTCCATCAAAGCCAGATAAACCTTTCCAACGCTGACCGCGTGCAGATATGGAATCACGCTGCCAACTCGGGAATACAGGGACATTTCCTCGCTGCCGCGAATCTGTTCGAGCAATATCAGTTGATCCCGGTCGAGGCTTGACAACTCGATGGTCTTGCCCGTTTTTTGGGACAAGGCTTTCATCGATTTCCACGCAGCGGTGCGAAGCTCGAACTTGTCGGGCAACCCGTGGCCGAGATATAGAAATTTGAGACCGATTCTGTAGAGTCCCCTCTGGCTGGATTTGTCTAAAAAACCCCGAATGCACAGGGTATTGAGAATGCGAATCAAGGATTGGCGTGGGATATCGACGTTGTCCATGATCTCGGAAAACGACAGCTCCCGTTGGGAAGACGAAATGAATTCAATCACATCGATTGCACGGTGAATCGCCGGTACAGTGTTCTGGTTGTCATTTTGGCCCATTGTGTGTCCCATTGATGGCTTCGGTTTTCCCATATATGGTTTTTCAAATACCATATATGGTACTTAATGGCGTTCTTTGCCATTGTCAAGAAAAAAATCAATGGCCTCTTACTTTACCGGTACTGACACGAATTTGCATGAAGAGCGGCTGACCCGCGCCATGCGCCTGCAACCGTTTTTGAGATTTGTCTACGCAAAGGTACTTGTAGAAAAGTTGCTCATTTCTGGAGCCAAGAGGAAGGCAGCATGAATTCCGCTGTGCCTATGATTGGATCAGAACGCCGATATCGGGCCAATTGGCCATTTGTGGATGGGCGCTAACGAAACCCGCACCAGGTAGTGTTTTCAGATAATGCCGCCCGATGGGTTTCAACCCGGTTGGCTGGGTATTCCGGATCCGGATAGCCCACGGCAATGGCGATGACGATGGTCTTATTGTGATCAATATTGGCGTGCCGCCGGATGACATCCGGAAAAAAGATCCCCTGATCTTCGATACAGGTCCCCAGACCGTGCTCGAGTGCGAGCAGACAGATGTTTTGCATGACCGCCCCGATATCGAGCAAGGGGCCGGCTTCCCCCAGCACTCGGTCGGTGCAGATGATGATGGCGGCCGGGGCATCGAAAAACCGAAACCCCCGTTCCACCCACTGCTGCCGCTTTTCCGCGTCCTGCCGCTCGATGCCCATCAGGCTGAACAACTGCTTTGCCAGGGCCACCTGCCGTTGCCGGAAGACGCTGTCCCGCGGCCACTGGCCGGTCATGTGTTCGGGACTGCCCGACTCTCCGGACCGAAGGTTTTCGATATTTTCACTGCGGATTTTGTCCAACACCCGGCCTGACACGACCGTAAATTCCCATGGCTGGGAGTTCAGGGCAGACGGGGCATTTGCCGCCGTCTGGAGAATGGATTCGATCACGCCCGCAGGGACCGGATCCGTCTTAAAACCGCGAATGCTTTTTCTTTTGCGAATCGCTTCCGTCACATTCATCGTTACCCCCGGCAGTGGTTGTTTTCCTGTTTCTCAATTATCAGCAATACGCCTTTGTATAGTATGTCGCTTGGCGTCAGGCAACCAGCAATTCTGCCTGCACGATATTCATTGAAACCGGTTTGAATCGGGAAGATGTGAAGGGGATTTTGATTCGACGCGACAAACCAGGGACACCTGTTATGCCCGATTGTAACGCCCGGCTAGACGCAGATCCTGGACACCAATTGACAATAGGCGCCCTCTTGGGCAGCCTCGGCATCGGATGTCAATTGCTGGGTTGCCGAAGCGCACCACTCGTCAAAAAGGGGATCGGTCCAATCGTAGCGACGCAGATCGTCCACCTCTTTGGCAAAAATGGTGGGTTTGCTCCGGCGGCCGGTGCTGTTTTTGATCTTCTGCAAGATCATGGTGCCCCCTCGTGAAATGGAGACGGATGTCCTTGAATGGACAACTTCACGCCTGCAGAGGCTCTGGACCGATGGCAGAAGGAAGGGCGCTGAAATGAGCTGAAGAGATGTACGTGGCATCGAAGACGAACGGCCAGCAGCGGCGCTGCGTGCGATGCTATTTTCTCCCGCTTATGACCTGCAAGATGCGATGCGTTTTATACGAAAACCGTCGCATGAATCAGATGGCAGAAAATAAAGATGCAAAGGTGGTTCGTCAACATTCGAGCTGGAAGTATTTTTATCGTGTTGTTTGAATCAAAAGGCCGGGCCGGTGGTATGAATGGCCACCATCTCCTGCCGGTTGCGTTCGGCTTTGGTGGGCTCCCCCGCGGCTACGGCCAGGACGACCCCGATCAGTTCTTCACGGGCATCGGCCAGGGCCCTGCCTTCGATCAGCGTCCCGGCGTCGAGATCCATGTCGTCGGTCATGTTCGCGTAGAGACGGCTGTTGGAGGCGATTTTGACCACCGGCACCGTTGGAAATCCGGCCGGGGTGCCGCGCCCGGTCGTAAAGAGCATGAGCTGGGACCCGCCGGCAGCCATGCCGGTCAGGGAGAAGATATCCGATCCCGGGGTGTCCATGAGCACGAGTCCCTTTTTGGAAGGGGTCTGGCCATAGGCCACCAGTTCCTGAATAGGTGTGGCGCCGCCCTTGACGATGCACCCCATGGATTTTTCGGTGATCGTGGAGAGTCCGCCCGCCATGTTGCCCGGCGAGATCACCATGCCGGCCCGTTCTCCGAACAGTTCTTCGGTACGCCGTCTCTGGCCTTGGATCAAATCGACGATCTCCGATGCCAGACGCGGATCGGCCGATCGCTTGGCCAGGATCGTTTCGGTACCGATCATCTCCGTGGTTTCCGAAAGGATCACGGTGGCCCCTTCGGCGACCAACCAATCGGCCACCGCGCCCACCAGGCAGTTGGCCGTCAGTCCGGACAAGGCATCCGATCCGCCGCACTCCATGCCGACAGTCAGCTCGGAGAGCGGGCACGCCTCGCGCCGCTGTTGCCCGGCTTGGTCCAGCATCTGCCGGGCAATGCCGATGCCGGCGGCCGTGGCCTTGACCGACCCGCCGGCCTCCTGGATCACGAGTGTCTCTACCGGTTTGTCCACCTCTCCGATGGCTTCGGCCAGGCCGTCGGCCTTGATCGACTCGCAGCCCAGGCCCACCAGCAGCACCGCGGCCACATTGGGGTTACGGCCCAAACCGGCCAGGATGCGCTTGGCGATAAGCACATCCGCGGTGGCCCGGCCGCACCCTTCGGTGTGGGTGATGATTTTGACTTCCGGCAATTCGCGGCCGATGGCTTGGACCACGCCGTTGGCGCAACTCACCGAGCTCATGACCAGCACATGGTTGCGGGTGCCTACGGCACCGCTCTTTCGCCTGTAGCCCCAAAAATCCATACCAGTCTTGTCCTTACGCAATGATGTTGTGCGTGTGCACCCACTCGCCGGCCCGGATGGCCGTCATGGCCCGGGCGATGGCCTCGCCGTACTTGACGATCGGCGCATCGGGGGCGATGTCCGCCAGCGCCACCTTGTGGTGGCGCGGAATGTCGGTGACGGCAGGCAGAACTGCCATATCGGTACCGGTCACTGACTCGCCCCTGGCGATGGGCACCACGGCCACGGCCACATTGTCTTGCGGATGGACGCGAATGACGTTCCGGCTCATCAGGGCACCTCTCCCCAGGCCTTTTTGCTTCGAGCGATCTTTTTGAGGACGACCTGCCAGGTGTCGGTGCCCAGAAACGAGGCATCGTAACGCCGCAGCATGTCGGCGAACATGTCGAACGGCACCGAAAACGACAGCTCGTCGGTCTTGAAGAACTTGCGCGCCGACGGATCCCAGCCGCCCAGGGCGGCCTTGCGCAGACCGCGCGCCTGGTAGCGGGCCGGCCAGATCACCAGGCTGCCGCAGGCCGCGCTCCAGGGAGAGACCACCACCTCCGGATCGTTGGTGACGAAGGCGGCCAACTGATGCAGACCGCACATGGACTCGGGCCGGGCGAAAAAGAGCACCATTTCAGGCGTCTCCGTTTCCCCGAAAAGAGGCAGCGGCTTGATCACGCAGTATGTGTGCGGCGCGGGTCGCGGATCGATAAAATCGAAGATCCGGCGCAGGGCATCCGGACTCTCGCAGTAATACTCGCCGGCCATGTGCCCGGGCATGCCCGAGGACACATAGTGGATGATGGTTTCCACCTGGGGCTTGTTGAATCCCAGCCAGAAGGCCGCGCCAAGGCAGCCGAACTGCTCGGCCGAAAAATAGGCGGCGGTCTGTTTCTTGCGCGCCCGCCAGATGTGGCCCAGGGCGCACGAGAAGTTGCCAAAAACGACCGGCCAGTCGACGGCATTGGCCCGCTCCTTTTCCACGGTGGGCAGATCGCCCGGCTTGGGCGCGAAACCCTCGTCCGGCTTTTCATCGGTGTAGAATAGACCCATGGGGTTTTCGTCGAGCCCCAGGCGTTCGAGAAACCTGGGCAGTTCATCGATGATCTTCGGATCCATACGCACCTCCCTGGCGGACCGTCCGGCCCGCGAATGATAAAAATCATTTTACATGCTTCCCTGCCCAGCGTAAAGCACGGCCTTGGAACATGAGCGATGAATGGTGATATGGTTCGGTCGTTGAAATGACGAACCGCTTAAGGCCCGAAGGCGACGACACCCATGGCGACTCGATTGAAATTGCTCTTCCTGGAACCCTTTTTCGGCGGATCGCACCGGGAATTCGCAGAGGGTTGGATCGCCCACTCCCGGCATCAGATCGATCTGCAAACCCTGCCGGCGAGCTTCTGGAAATGGCGCATGCGCGGGGCGGCGCTTCATTTCATCCGCAGGGTGCCGGACCTGGCCGACTACGACGGGCTCATCACTACCGATCTGATGAGCCTGTCCGATTTCAAAGCCCTCGCCGGTCCCGGTTGCCCGCCGGCCCTGGTCTATTTCCACGAAAACCAGCTGAGCTACCCCTTGGCGCCCGGCGAGCAGATGGATTTTCAGTATGGTTTTACGGATATCACCACGGCCCTGGCCGCTGACCACGTGCTGTTCAACTCACACGCCCACCTGAAGACCTTCCAAGAGAGTTTGCCGCGCTTTTTGAAAATGATGCCGGACCATGCACCCAAATGGGTTGTCGAAAAAATCCGCGCCAAGAGCGGCGTACTGTATCCCGGCTGCCGGATTCCCGCCGATCCGGTCGCCCTCACGCCTCCCGATGCGCACCAGCCGCCCCTGATCATCTGGAACCACCGCTGGGAATTCGACAAGGATCCCGAAACGTTTTTCCAGGCACTGGATGTCGTGTTGGCGCACGGACACGACTTCCGGCTGGCCCTGCTCGGCGAAAGCGGCCGCGCGGCACCGCCCTGTTTTGCCGCGGCCCGGCAACGCTACGGCCGGCGCATCGCGCAGTACGGCTATTTACCATCGCGTGAAGCGTACTTGAATTGGCTCCGGCAGGGGCACATCGTGGTCAGCACGGCGATTCAGGAGAATTTCGGCATCTCCGTGGTCGAAGCCGTCCGCTTCGGCTGCATTCCGCTGCTGCCGGCGCGCCTCTCCTATCCGGAAATCATCCCTGCCGTCCATCACGCCCAAGTGCTCTACGACACCCCGGCCGCGCTGCATGAAAAACTCATCGCACTTCTGACCGACTACCACCGCTTCGAACGGCTGCGCGCGGACCTGTCGTCGACCATGAGCCGATTTGCCTGGACGCGCCGCATCGATCCCTTCGACGACCTGTTCGATACGTGGATGGCAAACCGCGGTTCAACAAAAGATTGATCCCGGCTTTCACCGGGATGACGTAAAATGCGAAAGTCCGTGTCCTGAGGCGTACTTGCCCGCACCCCGCAAGGAGCACGGGGTGCGGGCAACGCAGATATTGGGCTTCTAACGGCGCCGTCAATACTGTTTGCGCCGGCCGAATACCGACCCCAGCACATTGAAGGTGTTTTCCACCACGAAGATGGCGTTCTGATCGACGGTGAACACCATCTCCTCCAACTGCTTGAGGTAGATGTTGTTGGTGATGGTCATCAGGATATCCTGATCCTTGCCGCTGTAAGCGCCCTTGGCCTTGATGATCGTCGCTTGCCAACCGCGCTCGAGCAGGGCCTGGGCGATCTGGGGATTGTCTTTGCTGATGATGTAGGTCAACTTGCGCTGACTGAACATGGAAAGCAAGCTGTAGAGCAAAAATCTGCGGCTGAGAAACACCCAGGCCGCGGCAAAAAGCGGCAGGTTCAACAACAAACTCCAGGTACCGGCACTCAGAAAATCGGTGAGGTAATACAGCAGCAGACTGGCGCCGAAAATACCGCCGGTGATGAAGCCATGGGCCAACACCACCGATTTGGCGCCAAAGGCGTACAGCGCCGAACCGGCGACGATCAGGACGACATTCCAGAGCGGTGTATAGGCCAGGTCCTTGAACGAGAAGCGCTTGCGATGCGTTTCGGGTTCCGGCCGGCCAGCGGGTAACTCCTTTTGGGACATTTGTATAACCATTTGTAATAATGAATGAATTATAAACCATCGACCTTCATGCGGGCAACCTACGAACCCACATTCGGCTTGTCAAGCCCAAATGCGCGACCCCAGGGATTCTAACCGAATGTCATTCATTAAACCCGGCCC
>DHGT01000085.1 GCA_002402905.1 Desulfatitalea sp. UBA4791
CGTACTCGTACTCGTACTCGATGGTTTTGCTTTCGAGGCTTGAAAATGCAAGCTTCGGCAGGTATTTTTCGATGACGAGTACGGGTACCGCAGCGCTGAGTACGAGTACGACGTGGACTTATCGGGCCCAGAATTATCTTAGCGCTTATGGGGTTTATCCCCGCCCGTATGGAATCCTGAATGCCTTAAGCAAACGACATTGAGTTAGGACTTACGACTTCACAATTGCGGCTATGCCGATCCGCCCCAGACTTACCAGGGGATGAACTGGTAGAGCTTGGCGAACATTTCGTACACCTCGATCCAGTTCTGCAGGTCCTTGGCCGATCGCATGTGCGCCCTTTTGTTGACCATGACCCAGCTCATGTGGGCCGCGCCATCCTTGCAGGTCGAACAGTCCCGGGTTTCCGAAGTGCAACAGCGGTGCATGGTCTTCAAATCCGATGCCCAGCGGATGAAATTGGTCAGCCGCTTGGGCTGCGGACGGCGCGTGTCCAGCGGCTGGGTGACCGATGGGCATTCCCGCCAGCCAAACGAACAACCGAGCATTTTCCCGGTGGTGATGATCTCATGGTAGTACTTGGATGAGATGACGGTTTGCGGGTAGGCATCCAGCATGGCATCCATCTCCGCCCGAATCGCGGCAAGCTCTTCCGGCTGCCAGGAAAACCCCTCCACCCCTTCGTCGTTGGAGAGCAGCTGCATGTGAACCTTGAGGCCCGCATCCGCGATCTTGCGCACGATCCGTTCGGTTTTTCCGATCTGCTTGGGGGTGATGGTGTAAAGATAATAGGCATGAGGATCGCCATAGTAGTGCTTGCTGGAAATGGAAAAGGCGTCCTTACCCCTGAGCAGCCGCTCATCCTCCTCATCACCCCACAGGGAAATCCCCACCATCATGTCGGGAAAACGGTCCCTGGGCACCTTGATCAAACCGTTGGTGGCGCAGAACGTGGGCAGCCGCTTGTAGAAGGCTTCGACCCGATCCAGGCAGAGGGTCGGCTCGCCGCCGATCAGGATGGCCAGGTTGACCCCGCGGGCCATCTCCTTGTCGATGAACGCCTCCCATTTGTGGAGATCCATCTCTTCGACAGCCACCTTGTGTTCGCCCGAAGAAAAGAAAAAACACCCCTTGCATCTCAAGTTGCAACGGTTGGTCACATCGTAAATCGAACTGCGGATATTGAGTTTGGAAATCCTCTTGTAGCGTTCGTACCAGTGGTCATCCAGCAGTGAACTGACGGTCTTCATCCACGACTCCTCAACTGACAGGGCTTTTGCGGCCCATGGAAACAGGCTAAAACAGATCGTGCCCCGGCGGCGCCACCCATCGCTGACACAAGTTGACACCCTTGTCGTACCCGGTGACCCACACCGCGAGGTAGGTATCGACGTAGTCCAGCCAGGAGGCGAACACATCGGGTTCGCTGGCATGCCGGAACAGGCGGGCGGTGACCACGGCGCTTCCGGCGGCGTAATGGCGGCAATCCCGGCAATCGGTATCCGGCACGCAGCAGGCGGCATCGCGGTCCCAATTCAGGTCGGTGCGGTATTGGCGAAACGAACGCCCCAGGCCGATGTCGGTCGACGGATTGCAGCGCGGATAGGAGCAGCCGAAAAGCGCATGGAGTCCCAGGTGATGGGTGTGGGCCACGGCATTGTAGTGCGAATAGAGCACGGTTTCGGGATAACGCTGGAGCAAATTGAGCATGGCCTGGCGGGTCTGCCGAAGCGATGATTCCGTGTGGCGCAGGGCTCCGGTATAACCCACCGGCGAAGAGAAGACGTTGAAGGTGATCTTGCACCCCTCCCTGGCCAGGATGCGGGTCACCTGATCGGCTTCGGCAATGTTGTGCGGCGTGAAGGTGTAGACGAAGACGGCCCGCGCATCGCCACGGTAGTTTTCGATCTGCCGTTGCAGCATCTGCTTGGCGCCGCGAACCCGCTGACTGGTATCGTCATTCCCCCAGACGGAAATATGAATCTTGTAGCCGATCGATCCGGGAATCCATTTGAGACCGTTGGTGGCGATCGCGCCCAATGGCATCTCTTCGTGACAAACCGTCAGAAGTTCCGGAACCAGAGAGGGCTCCGCACCGGCCAGCACCACGTAGGTGATCCCGCGCGCCTTTTCCGATTTCATCAGCGATCGCCATTTTTCGGGATCGCCGACTTCATGGGCATGCTGTTTTTCGCCTTCGTAGTAGTAGCATCCTTCGCACCGGATGTTGCACCGGTTGGTCATGTCGTAGGTGGACTCCCGCAGAAAAAAATAGCGGCGTACACGATCCCATCGCTCCCGCACATGCGGTTCCGCGATCAGATCGGAAAATTTCCATTCGCCGGCCCCTGTGTCCGGTTTCGGCGTCGAATGGGTTAAATGTTTGGCTTCCACTGCTAAACTCCCTGAACCGCCTGAGATGAATGTGTCCCCTCGGTAAATTCGGCATAAGATTCAAATAGAAATATGTACCCTCACACACGGAGGCCAACATATATCAAATCGGCGGATGGCCTTAACTTTTTTACGTTCATACTTTCCGACTTTCATACGCCGACGCTTCCGGCTCAAACCTTTGCCTCGATCTTCTTCAACAAATATTCCGAAATCAAACGGACGGTCGTCAGCTTGGGGTAATCGTCCTCGTCGATACGCACCGCGTATTCATCACGCAGGACCAACGCAACGGTCGCCAGGTCCATGCTGTCGATGCCGACTTCGTCCACCAGGTCGATGTCCGGATCGAAGGTTTCCGGAGTGACATCTTCCAGCTTCAGCTCATTGATCATGATTTCCGCAACGCGGTGCATCATCTTGTCCAGTTCAGTCGCCACATCCATGCGTAACTCTCTCCTTTGGGATCTTTCATTCATTACGTAATGGGCTCAACGGCCATATTGCCGCTGCACACCAGTTCATCCCCTTTCGCAATACGAAAGGTGTAGGTGCCCGCTCTCCCCGCCTTGGGTTCGGCCGTTACGGTGATGCGGTCCCCTGGTAGAATCATCTGCTTGAATCGCACCCGGCTCACTTCCCGTACACGAACCACGCCTGAAAACCCGTAACCGATCAGATCGAAAACCATACCGAGCTGGGCGATTCCAGGTAACACCGGGTTGCCGGGAAAATGGCCGTCGAACCAGGTCGAATCGGCCGGCACATAGACTTCGGCACTCAGTTTTGCGGCATCGATCGGATGCCGAACGGTGAGGTCGTACCACATAGTGCTTTTCCCTGTAAATCCCATAGTTGAGGCCCGTTCGCAAACCAAAGGCGACTCAACGGATGAGATATTCCCACAAGGGGCCGGTGAATCCTTTTCGGTACATTCGTTTTAAAATATCACCCGTCTCTTCGGCGCCCGCCCCCTGCACCCAATTATCCCGTCCCTTCGCATGACCGGCGATCATCTCGGCGGCACGCGCGATGCTGATCTCCGGTGGCTGGTAAAAGACCGGTGCCAGGATGCTTTCGGACGCGTCGATCTGACCCTGCTCCCTGGCCAACGCATACAAAGCGGTGTGGGGATAGATTCGCATACCGCAAAAGAGGAACATAACGGCTTTTTGCAATTTATCAATATTGGCCAGTGTCTCAGACAAGGTGTGTTCGCTTTCGCCGGGACCGGTGAACAGAAAATAGTGCGCCACGTGGAGACCGGCTGCGTTGGCCGCCCGATGGGTCGCAAAGACCTGGGCGACATCGAAAGGCTTGCCATAAGCCCGCAACACCGGATCGCATAGCGCCTCGGTCCCGAACTCCACATGTTTGAGGCCGCAATCGGCCATGGTGTCGAAATAGCCGTCCGGCATCCGGTTCGGGGCGAAGAATCCCCCCCAGGGTATGGCGAGTCCAGCGGCCTTGAAGGCTTTGGCCACCGACAGGCTCTGTTCAGGATGGGCATTGAAGGCCGAATCGGTGATGAACAGATACTTGGCCCCGGCCTGTTGGAGCGCCACGGCATCGGCGGCGATCTCGTGAGGCGGCCGGTAGCGCATGGCTCGACCTTCGAGATGTGGGTAACTGCAATAGACGCATCTGAACGGACAACCCCGTTTGGTCTGCAGGTTGAGCATCCCGCCGTTTTTCAGATAAAAAGCGAGGTCGCTCGGCTGGGCGGGCATTTGCCTGACCGATTGCCCGGTCCAGAGCTGTGGTTTGGCGGCCAGACCGTCACGACCGATGACACCGTCTATGCGGATCGGATCTTCTCCCGATTCCAGAGCCCTCAGCAGCGGGGCCATGCGTTCGCCTTCACCCACCACGCCGTAGTCGGCCGCCAGAAGGGCCATCAACTCTTCGGGAAAAATGGTGAAGCCACTGCCGCCCAGGACAATGGACGCGGAACTGATTTGCCGGATCCGCTCGACCAGTCGCTGGTATTCCGGGATGTAGCTCATGGGATGCAAGGCATCGGTGTTATCGATGTTGCGCAGGGAAATGCCGATCACATCAGGCGCAAAGCCTTCCAGCACCGCAGAGAGCCCTTGCCCATCGGAAAGGCAATTCATGTCCAGACGCCGCAACTCGTGATCGGGGGCGATGGCGCCGGCCACAAAATCCAATCCCAACGGGTAGACCGGATAGGGTTCAAGAACCGTATTGGCGGAAATCAGCAATACCTTCACGATGGGACAATCCTGATCGCTGTAATGAAATCACCCAACCCCAACACCAGCACACCTTTGCCGTTCAGCGCCTGGTCGGTGCCGCCGACGAGCGGACCGGGAACGCTGCCGCGGCCCAGCATCTCGGTCGCGAGCACCGACGCCACTGCGGAAGCGCCGCCAAACTCCCCGGTCAGGCGGCGATAGTCGATCACCGCGCCCTGGAATCGGCTCAGCTCCAGGAATGAATCCAATTGCCGTTGGGCCTGCTTGCGCCGGGCAGCCGGCAGACCGACCATCACTGCGCCGAACCGGCGATCCATGCCCGCCGCTCCACCCAGCGCCTGGACCAGCGTCTTCACGCCGTCGGCTGGTTCGCCGGATCCATAGTGGGCCAGGGCGATGCAACTCGCGCCCTTTGCCTGCCGGCGTTGCAGCAGCAACCCGCCACCGCCGTCGGCGGGCTGAGCGGCCAGACGGACCGACGCATCGAATAAGGGCGAGAACACCGGATGATGTTCGTCGGCAGCGGCGACGAATATCGGATCGGCCGTTTGCCGGGTCAACAGATCGGCCGCGAGCAGGGCCTGCTCGAAGGAATAATCGCCCCCCGAAGTCGTGACGTTGGCCCCTTTGGCTCCCAACAGCATGGCGATCTGCCCGGCCGGCGCATTGTGCACCGAGCCGATGAAATCCGTGGGAGAAGGGTATTGTTGATCGGTTTCGATCAACCGTTCGAGAAAATCGTGGGTTTCGGACAATGCCCCCCAGGCCGTGCCAAAACTGACCATGACCGGCATCCGTTCCGCATCGACGCCATCACAGGCGTGCACGGCGAGCGACAGGGCCATTTGAGGCAGGCGCTTCAAACGCCGGATCAATCGAGGTGCCAGTCCCTGGGCCAACGCCCCGCCGGCAAGCACTCCCCGGCACGCATGGCCGGCAAAAAAAGCGCGGCGCGTCTCATCGGTCAACCCGGCACCGGTGAGGCAGGCCCGCCCCACGATGGTCAGGCCCGGGCGGTCGGACGCTGACGGGGAGGTTTCGAGAGGCCGCGCGGTCCTGGAGACGATCATCGCAGCGTTGTTGCCGCCAAAACCGAACGAGTTGCTCAAGACCGTGCTGACCGACCTTCTCAGCGGCGATGTCACCGGCGCGATACCAAGGGCCGGATCGATCGTACGATGACCCACGTTGGCCGGGATCAACCCACGATCGATGGACAAGGCGCCGACGACAGCCTCGATGGCGCCCGCCGCGGCCAACGGATGCCCGGTGGCCCCCTTGATGGATGAGGCCGGCGGAAGCCCTGGTCCAAAAAGGGTTTTCACGGCCCTGGCCTCGGAGAGATCGTTATCGATCGTGCCGGTGCCGTGCAGATTGATATAATCGATATCTGAAACAGAGATCCCGGCATCGTCCAATGCCGCCCGCATGGCCGCCATGGCACCGGCGCCTTCGGGATGCGGGGTGGTGGCATGATAGGCATCGCACGACAGCCCTGCACCGATGATCTGCGGACAGGCGGCATCCCCCGGTGCCAGTGACAGCAACAGCATGGCGGAACCTTCGGCCACCGACATCCCGCGGCGATCCCGGTCGAGCGGACGGGCCCCGTCGGGATCGATCAGCTGCAGGGCATTGAAACCGAAGTAGGTCAGCCGGCAAAGCGAATCCGCACCGCCGGCCAACACGCGGCGGGC
Source organism: Desulfatitalea sp. UBA4791 (assembly GCA_002402905.1). Lineage (GTDB taxonomy): Bacteria > Desulfobacterota > Desulfobacteria > Desulfobacterales > Desulfosarcinaceae > Desulfatitalea. Next base: position 6,312 of record DHGT01000085.1, read on the forward strand.
CAGACCGCAACGCAGCATGCCCATTGCCAGCTTGATGGCCACCGCACCCGAAGAGCAGGCCGTGGAAACCGTTATCACCGGCCCGGTGCAACCGCTGCGGCGGGCGAGATCCTCGGCGACCGAACCCAGGGCGTGCAACCCATAACGCTTTGGATCGTCGATCTGTTGTTCAAACAGGGACTCGGTGGTCAGAATTCCCCCGGTGGTAGTGCCAAGCACGATGGCATCGGGTGGGATGTCACAACCCGCCAGGGCTTGATCTGCGGCCAGACGGGCCAACCGGTGGGTCCGTGGCGGACTTTGCCCCGCATCTGCCAATGAGACCGCGCCGACCGGCAAATAACGCGGCAACGCTATCGGAAACGGGCTTGCCGTTGTGAGCGCCCGCCTGGCGTTGATCAATGCATCCATGGTCTCGTCCAGACCAAGGCCGAGCGAGCTGACGATACCCATGCCGACAATGTAGACGGCACCACCTGTCAATTGGGAAGCTCCGGCGCTTTCTCCTGGATGTAGGCGGCCAGTGTCCGCAGCGTGGCAAACACCTTGGCACCCAACTCTTTGTTGTTGATGGCCACGCCATAATCTTTCTCGATCATGATGACCATCTCCAGCACATCGATGGAGTCGATGCCAAGCTCCCCGCCGACCAGATGGGCGTCCTCTTGGATGTCCTCGGGGTTGACATCCGGCAAATTCAAAATGTCGACGATCTTAGTTTTCAGTTCCGCAATAAGTTGGTCCATGAACCTGTCCATTAAAACATCATTAAGATTAACGTGTGGATGGACACACGGCGTGTGATATAGTACCATCCGGTTTTTGCAAATTTATTAATTTATATGCTTAACGCCATCTTTTCAATGTTTTTTCGAGCTGCATAACACGACACCATGACGACGCCACGAATCGACCTGGAAGCACTCGTTCCCCACCGCCGGCCCATGCTGCTGATCTCGGAGATCATCGCCTTCGACGACCAGTCGGCTGCCACGCGATCGGTCGTCGGGCACGATTGGCCGCTGATGGGGCCGGATGGGGTCAATGCACTGATATTGATCGAACTGGTCGCTCAGACAGCGGCCATCAACAACGGTTGGAAACTGTTCAAACGCGACGGGCCTGGTACCGACCGCCGCGGGTGGATCGTTGGGATAAAATCGGCCCGATTCCAGGTCCGAGCCATTGCCGCCGATACGACAATCGTGGTTGAATCGGTCAACCAATTTGCATATGACAATTTCAGGGAGATTCGGGGCATTGCAAGAATCGAGGGGAAACCGGTGGCGGAGGTTACGCTGCAGTTGGTGCAGGCCGAACCGTTGGCGACACCGTAAAGAGTCCAATTTCTGCATCATTTAAAATCATCGAACGGAGCTTAGAAGATGAACGATATTGTCAATCAGCCGGTTGCCCTGGTCACCGGGGGAAGCAAGGGAATCGGCAGGGCCATCTGTGTGGAGATGGCGGCCAATGGCTACCAGGTGATCATCAACTATTTTTCCGACGCCGATGGTGCCCGTGAAACCCTCAGGCAGGTCGAAGCGGCCGGCAGCAGCGGTATGTGCGTGCCGTTCGACGTGGCCGACGCAGACGCCACCCAGAAGGGTCTGGAAACCATATTCAACACCTACCCGACGGTGGACGCCCTGATCAACAATGCCGGCCGCATCGCCGATGAATTGTTCATCATGATGACGCCGGACAAATGGCGCAGCGTCATCGACATCACGTTGCAGGGGTTTTACAATGTGACCCGGCCGATACTGGAAAAAATGGTGGTTCAGAAGCGCGGTGCCGTGGTATCCATCGCTTCGGTGGCCGGGATCATGGGTAACCGTGGGCAGTCCAATTACGCCGCGGCCAAAGCGGGCCTGATCGGCGCCAGCCGTTCCGTGGCGTCGGAGGTGGCCCGGCTGGGCATCCGCGTCAATGTCGTGGCTCCGGGGTTGATCCAGACCGAAATGATCCACGATGCCCCGGTGCAAAAGATCAAGGGGATGATTCCCATGGCCCGATTGGGTTCGGCCGAAGAGGCGGCCCGGGTGGTCCGTTTTCTCTGTTCCCCGGATGCCTCGTACGTGACCGGACAGGTGATCAGCGTCAACGGCGGCATGTTCTGATTTTTTTTTAACACGGCCCTTGTGAGACAGGCGATCGATGAACAACCTGCACAAAAAACGAAACACAACGTATCTCCTGCTCCCGCTGATCGCTGTTTTATGCATCGGCTGGGCCGGCAGTTGGGATGAACTCAAGTCCACGGCCGGCACGGTCACATCGGTAAAGGCCGCGTTCCGTCAGGAAAAGCACCTGAAGATCCTGGCCAGGCCGTTGATCTCCGAAGGGGTGTTCTACTACCAGGCGCCAAGATCGCTGCGTTGGGAATACACCCATCCGGTTCAAAGTATTTTGCTCATGCACGACGGCAGCGTCAAGCGCTATGTCCAAACCGCATCGGGGATGGAGATGGAGCGCAGCGCCGGTCTGGACGCCATGCAGGTGGTGCTCGACGAGATCACCCGATGGCTCCAGGGCCGTTTCGATGAGAGCGAGATGTTCGCCGCGCAACTGGAAGACGCCGGGCGCATCGTGCTGACGCCCAAAGAAGAGGGATTCAAGGCCATCATCCAGCGGATTGAAATCCACCTGGCGGAAGAACCGGGCATGATCAGGGATGTATTCATCTTCGAGAGCCCGGAGGCTTACACGCACATGCTGTTCTCCGATACGGCGCTCAACGCGCCCATCGACGCATCGATCTTCCGGGCGGTGCCATGATCCACCTGTCACGACTCATGTTGCTTTTGATGTGTCTGCCGATCGCTTGTTCGCACCTGCCCGACATCCCATCGACGCCACCCGATGCCGCGCCCACCGGCAGTTGCCCGGCATCTATTTTTCCCCAGGGAGACTGGCAGCTGTTGCATGCCATCGAAGCCGCCGGACCCGGCGGCGGGAAACAGACCCTCCTGGGGCTGAGCCAGATCTCATCCCACACGCGCTCCGCGCATTGTGTGATGATGACCCTGGAGGGCATGGTGCTCTTCCAGGCGTCTTTCGATGACGGCACCCTGTCCGTCCAACGGGCCGTGGCCCCATTCGACCGACCCGGAATGGCCGAAGGTATTGTCGACGATCTGCGCATGATTTTTTTCATCCCCGACCGGCCGTATATCCAGACCGGGCGGTTGCCCGACGGCACGCGGGTATACCGCTACCAGCTACTCGACGGCGGTACCCAGGACATCGAAACACAAGACCAAACCCATTGGGTCATCCATCGGTACGACCGGCGCCATCGTCTGGTCCGCACCGTGCGGCCCGAGCCCGATCAGGGCCGGTCCGAACAGGGGATGCCCAACCAGATCCTGTTAGAAGCCCACGGCCTCGTCGGCTACCAGTTGCGGATGTCCCTGGTCGAGGCCCAACCCTTGACGTATCAACCCAAGCTCAAAAAAGGTTAATTTATGCGACTCAAACTGATCTACCCCAAATGGTCCAAACTCATGCGCCAGACCGAATTCCATCTGCCGCCCCACGGTCCGGTGGTCTTCGCAGCCGCGCTGCCCGAAGACGTCGAGGTGGACTTCATCGACGAGAATCTGCAATCCATCGATTTTAACGACAAGCCCGAGGTGGTCGGCATCTCCATGATGCTCACCATCCAGGTCAAACGCGGTTGGGAAATTGCCGATCGATACCGACAAATGGGAATTCCCGTCATTTTCGGCGGCATCGCCACCATGCTGCATGCCGAAGAGACCATGACGCATGCCGACGCGGTCTTTCTGGGAGAGGCCGAAGGCCGCATGGAAGAGGTGTTTTCCGATCTTCGCAGCGGGAAACTGAAGCCCGTCTACGACTACCTGAATCAACAGCCTCCCATCGAAATCGTCGGCACCGCCCGACGCGATATTCTTCAGCGCAATCTTTACAACTACAAAGGGGTCCAGATGGTGGACCTGGTGCACGCCTCGCGCGGCTGCCGTTACCACTGCTATCCCTGCGCCGTGGCCTACCTGGGCGGCCGCAAGTTTCGACCGCGCCCCATCGACAAGACCATCGCCGAAATAGAGGCCATTGACAACAATCGCCTCTTCCTGGTGGACAACTCCCTGGCCCAGGACACCCAGTGGGAATTGGACCTTTTCAAGGAGATGATTCCTTTAAAGAAGAAATGGTGCTGCCATCCCATCGAAGACCATCCCGAAGTGCTTGACCTGGCTGCCCAGGCCGGTGCCTGGTATGTCTACCAGGCCGTATTCGACACATCCGATTACATCCGCGACCGCATCAAGCGATACCATGACAACGGTATCGGGGTCGAAGGCACGATTCTCCTCGGTCTCGACCGGCACACCGAAGATTACATCAAACGGTTGATCGATTTTCTTCTGGACATCGAACTGGACCTGGCCGAGTTCACCGTCCTGACGCCATTTCCCCACACCAAGGCCTGGGATGAGCTGCACGGTCAAAAACGCATTTTCACCTATGATTGGGATGAATATTCGGCCGACAAGGTAGTCTATCACCCCAAGCACATGAGTGCGGAAAGATTGCAGGAGTTGCTGGCCTATGCATGGGACACCTTCTACCATGACGAACCCCAGGAGATAAAGATGTCCAAGCTCTTTACCCAGGTGATTCGAAAAGAGATGGAAGACAATACCTACCGGCCGCGAAAGCCCGAGCTGCGTGACATGGCATTTGGACGAAAGGCGGGATGAGGCAGAAATTGATGAACATGTAAAAATTCGTTGCCGGACGGCGCCGTAAGATTCAATAGAGCTCGAACTTGGCCAGACGTCCGTCCAGATCGGCATTGCGCAGCGGCTTCTTCCAGGCCGGCCGCAAGCCGAATCTCTCCCGCAGGTAACCGGCCGGTATGCGGCACAGATGCATCAGGGCCTCGCACAGCAGGGTGCCGCTGCCGCACATGGGATCGTAGAGCGGCTGTTCCCCCTGCCAACCGGAGAGGGCCAAGATGGCCGCCGCCAACGTCTCCTGCATGGGCGCCTCGACGCTCTGGCGCCGATACCCCCTCCGGTGCAGCGAACCGCCCGATGTGTCCAGGCTGATGGTGGCCCGTTCATCGGCGATATGCAAATGGATCCAGATGTCGGGATTGCGGCGATCCACGTCGGGTCGCTCGCCGTGTTCTTCCCTGAAGGCGTCGGCCACGGCATCTTTGACGCACAGCGCCGCGAATTTGGAATGTTTCAAGTTGCGGTTGCCGGAGACATTGGCAAGGACCCCGAACGTCTGGGCCGGAGAAAAGATCGTGGCCCAGGCGACGCCTCGCGCGGCACGATAGAGATCTTCGCGATGCCGGCAGCGAAAGGATATGAGGGGCGCCAGCAATCGTGTGAGCAGGCGCGACTGGTAGTGAATCCGATAGAGGTTTTCCGGTTCCGCCGAAAAGTGGAGCCCCCGAAGGGCCGCTTCGACTTCGACGGCTCCCAGGGCATCGAGTTCAGTTGCGGCCGCCGCTTCCACGCCGGCAGCCACCTGGGCGAAATAGCGGTGGTTCAGTTGATATTCAAAACGGGTCATGGTTTCACTTCACCAGCAAGGGGGGACATGCGCCACCCCCATTCCCCAAGGGGTCAGAACGTCTCCAGATCCGGAAACCTGTTCATGCGGCTGAGCCGCTCCATCTCGCGTTTATGGCGCCCTTCCCAGCCGTACTTTCTCAGCACATGGTCGTAGTAAAGCTTGAGCACCGGTTTGAAAACGTAATTCCAGATCGCCGTCCACCCACGTCCCTGGCTGCGGACCCGTTTAGATGGGTTCCACCACCCCAACACCTTCTGACGATGGTACCAGAAGAGATACTGCAACCGATCCGCTGTCAGATGATGGGTGCGCACGTTGGCCCACTGGCCATTGTACTTCTTGTAGTCGGTGTGATTGACCACCAGCCCCTTTTTGATCAGGTCCTCACGCATGCCGGTCTTCAGGTAGGGGGTCAGGATCTGGCAGATGTTGGCATCGGCCTCGACGGTATTGAGAAATTGGTAATTGTCGATGATGGCCTGCTCGTCGTCCTCGGGAAAGCCGAAGATCATTCCGGCGATGACCATGATGCCGTAACGGTGGCACAAGGCCACGGCCTCTTCGGAGGCGCTGACGATGTCGCCTTTGTGGGCGGCGATCAGGTTCTTCTGGGAGACGTTTTCGATGCCGAGAAAAACGATACGGAATCCGGCCTGGGCCATCTTGCGCACCATTTCCGGGTTGCGGGACATGGAGACGCAATCGGCCTGCACGATCAGATGCAGGTTGCGGTAGTTGCGGGCAATGATGGCGTCACACAGGCGAATCACCCGGTCGGGATCGAGCACCATATTGTCGTCGATGACAAACACCCAGCGGGTCCTGCACGTGTAGTAGATTTCGTCCAGATCGGCCAGGACACGCTCGATGGGAAAGGCGCGGAAGGTCCGGCCGTACATGTGCTTCATGCTGCAGAAGTTGCAGGTCCGGGTACAGCCGCGGGAGGTCTCGAGCAATTCGATCCTGGAGTACATCATGTGATACCCCCAGGTAAGGCGCCGTTTGTCCCGGATAGGCGGTTTCAGAAGGCTCAAATCCAGGGGCGCGCTGCGCTCGTTGTGGACAAACTTTCCGTTGCGCTTGTAGCTGAGGGAGAGAATAGCTTCAAACCGATCCTTGCCGGCCAGGGCGTTCACCAGGCGCCGGCAGGCCTCCTCCCCTTCCCCCCGCACGATAAAGTCGATCACCTCGGCCTCGAGTGAAACGGCGATCTCCTCGGCCATGAGTGTCGCGTGGTATCCGCCGAGGACGATCTTGGCCCGGGGGCACAATGATCGGACCAGACGCGCCACTTTCACGCAGGTATCGTATTGCCAGGCCATGGCCGACAGACCGACCAGATCCGGCTGAATCCGATTCATAGTGCGGGTGAGATATTTGCGGATCGAGCGGCGCTTGCGCACCAGATCGATCAGGTAGACGTCGTGTTCAGAATCGATATTGCCGCCGATGCAGGCGATCCCGTGGCTGGGGGTGTGAACGGCGGATTCATGAATCACCAAGGGAACCACGTCCGGCATGGAGATCAAAACGACTTTCATGGGACTCCTCTAAGATTGCCCTGACCTGTGCCATCAGATCGGTCAATGAAAAATTCGTGCCGCCGTAATCCGGCGTGAGCTGGGCCAGCAACTCGAGCGCATGGGTGTTGGCACTACACGTATTGAAAAGAAACTTTCCGGGCATAAACAGCCGATTGGTATTGCGAATGCGAACCACGGCCAACGGGGCGCGGCAAAGCCGGGCGATTTTAAACGCACCGGCATTGAAGGCGCCGACCGTGCCGTCGCGGCTGCGGGTGCCCTCCGGAAATACGATCAGGTTGCCGCCGGATGCCAGAAAGGCCGGCATGGCCGCCAGGCATCGGCTCGTCAAGCCAGCCAGGTTTCCCTGGGAAGCCGAAGGCAGATAGCCGGAATTGCGCAACAGCCAGCCGAGGATCGGAAAACCGAACAGGCGATTCTTGGCGATGGTCGTGTGACGCGCATACTGGGCAATCAGCAAAATCGGGTCCATGTAAGAGATGTGGTTGCACACGATCACCGATGATCGAACGCCGGCCAGACGCGGGTCGATACGCCACTGCTGCCGGGGCATGAGCAACCGGCAGATCGTGATAAAACCCCGGTAAAAGAGATGGTTGAGTTTCTGAAAGCGCAGATGGCGATCCGGCCCCATGATCATGGCCAGCAGATAGAACGGCCCGAAGAACACCACGAAACCCAGTGTAAAATAGACCCATAAAACGATGGTGACGCCAAAGTCGACCACACCAAACAGCCACCTGGGGCTGGGTCGCGTGGCCGCCCCATCCGATCCGGCGGATGGAATCATACCTAAACCTTCTTTAAAATCAGGAAGGTATTCACACCCCCAAAGGCAAAATTCTGAATTGCCGCAAGGTGAATCTGCTGCTCGGTCAACTGCCGCGTGTGCCGGACCATGTTGCAACGCTCATCCACCTCGTCCAGGTTCAGGGTCGGGGCCACGAAGCCCGCGTGCATCATGTAGATCGTCAGGATCGTCTCGATCGCGCCGCACGATCCCATGGTGTGTCCCATGTAGCTTTTCAAACCGGTAACCAGCGGATGTTGGCCGTAAGTCCGGCCGATGGCCTGGGATTCGATCACATCGCCCATCTTGGTCGCCGTGGCATGGGCGCTGACGAAATCGATCTGCTCGGGATTCAACCGGGCGCAGTCGAGTCCCAACCGGATGGTCTGCATGATGCCGTCGATGTTGGGCAAAATCAAGTCGCCGCCGTTGTTGTTGCATGCGAAGCCGACCACTTCCGCCAGAATGGGAGCCCCGCGTTTTTTAGCGGTTTCGTAGTCTTCGAGAATCACCGTTCCCGATCCTTCGCCCACCACCAGGCCGTCCCTGCGAACGTCGAAGGGCCGCGGCGTCAAATGGGGCGTGGCGTTGAACGCGGTCGAACAGGCCAGCAGGTTGTCGAACACCGCCACCGTGGTGGTGTCGTATTCGTCGGCGCCCCCGCATAGCATGGCGTCCTGCAGCCCGAACTTCACGGCTTCGTATCCGAATCCGATGGATTGGCTGCTGGTGGTGCATGCCGTGGACGAGGAGATCACCCGGCCGGTGATGCCGAACATCTTGGTGATGTTCACCGCAGTGGTATGTACCATGGACTTGAGGTAGTCGACCGCGCCGATGCTCGCCAATTTGGTATCCGACTGGCCGAAGAAGGTGCGGTAGATCTCACGCTGCACGGTGGGGCTGCCGTGGGTGGAACCAAAGGCCACCCCCATGCGGCCCGAAGTGATGAACGCCTCGCTCAAGCCGGCCTTTTCGATGGCCTCCTTGGCGGTCTGGCACGCATAATAGGCCACCGGTCCCATGGTTTTGCGATGCTGCCGTTTAAAGTCATAGGCAATGGGGTAATCCACCGATCCGAAAACGCCCGAGTGGATGTGGTCGGTGAGCAAATTGTCCGAGCGCATGGCCGAAACACCCGATATCCCCTCGGTCAAGTGCCGCAGGATCTCCTCTCGGGTGTTTCCGATGGGCGTGATAGCAGCGCAACCGGTGATGACGACCCTTCTGTTCATACGATGCCTGTACTCATTTGGTGCCCGTCCTCAAACGGCCAATTGGCCGTTTGAGGACGGGCACCATGTAGACGTGTTCAACACAACATACCCGAGATTTGCCGGGCCATTACCTGGACAACAACTGCGGGTTCAACGGGCGGATCGAACAGCGGCCAGGGACTGGACATAATCCACGATATCATTGATGGTGGAAATGTCCATGGATTGCCTCTTTTCCTCGTGGGTCAATTCAGATCCCAGCATGATCTCGATTTCACGCAACAATTCGATCGCGTCGATACTGTCGAATTCGTGCACTTCACGCAAGTCGTCATCCAGTCCCGGATGGTCGATTTCAAACCGCTCGGAAAAAATGGTCAGGATGCGTTGCGTTATCTCGCTTCGGGTCATAGGTGATCTATATCCTTATCCAATCGAAATCCTTATCCAATCGAAATTCTTAAATTCTTACTATAAATCGCCCTTCATTCATAGACTTTTCGACGGTTCGACCGGCTCCCCGAGGAAAGCCTGAAAATGGTACCACTCGAACGGATGGCGCCTCAGATGGCCCTCGACCAGATCGGCGTAGGCCTGAACCGACCGGCGAATGGCGTCGACGCGATCCGCCCGGCTGGCGGCCTGTACGCCGATGGGGGGGCAAATCGAAAAGTGGTAGCTCCCTTGGCCCCGCGACGAGGCGAAAAAGACATACACCGGCACCCGGGCAATCAGAGCCAACACGTGGGGTGCCTCGGGAAGTTGCACCCAATGGTTTAAAAAACGAGCTGTTACGGCCCGCTGATCGGGTCGCCAGATCATATCGCCGGCCATGGAGACAAACCCGCCGGACCTGAGAAACGCAACGCCCTCGACCAGGTCGAAAGCCGATCCACCCTCCTGGTCCACGGCCAGTATACGAATGCCGCTGGCCGCCAGGTCCTGCTTCTGCATCCGCTCGATCTGATCCTTGGTCCGTTGCCCCACGTAGAGCATCAGGCGCAACTCGGGCATGGCGCGCCGCAGCAGACGGGCGCCCACCTCCCAATTTCCTAAATGGCTCATGAGCAAAATCCCACCGCGTTTCTCCTCGATGGCCTGCCTGAGATAATGACGACCTTCGAAGGTATTGCGGATGGAACCACCGCTGCCCAGCAAAAAACGGTCCAAAAATACCGAGGTGAAGTTGCGGAACTGGCACCAGGCACACCAATAGTGATACAACCGCGTCCGATCGGGATACAAGGCCTTGTAAAAACGCACACTCACCAGGGTTCTGTTCGGAAACAGCACAAAGTAGCCGGCGGCGATACCCTGGGCAATCCAAGAAAAAAAGCCGGGCCCCAACCGTCTGGAACAGGCGGTGAGCCATTTATAGAAGCGTTCGCGCACTGTTCCTGCCCATCTGCGACGTCATTAAACTCTCATTCATCTGACCTGTTCCGATACCGCCGCCGCCCAAAGATCAGCCGTCCAAGAATTTGCCGAATGAAAATATTCTGAACGATCAATCGCGTAAACACATTGGAATTGCGCACAAAATCCACAAACGGCCGAAAATGGGACACCCGCTCGCCATCGGGTGCGTAAATGACGTCGATGGGCGCTTCGACGACCGGCACGCCGTGCCAGCCGGCCTTGACCAGCACCTCGACCTCGAACTGATAACGCCTGGCCCGGACCTCCCAACCCAGCACCTCGGGCAGTGGATAGATCCTGAATCCGCTTTGGCTGTCGATCAAGAGCGGTCCTCCGGCCATGCGGACCCAGAAATTGGAGAAACCCCGGCCGAAACGGCTGGTCCAGGGCGCGCCGGCCGCGAGCATGGCCTTGCGGCATCCCACCACCACGGGCCTGGCACGATCCCCGATGGATGCCATGAGCACCCGGGCATCTTCCGGATCGTGCTGCCCGTCCGCATCCAGGGTGATGGCCCAGCCGGCCGAATCGGCCGCTGCCCGGAAACCGGTCAGCAGGGCAGCCCCCTTTCCCAGGTTGGACGGATGGACCAGCAGATGAACGCCGGGCGTCGATTCGAGGGAAGCGCATCCGCCGTCGGTGGAACCGTCATCGACCACGTAGATCGGCAAATTCAAGCCCAAAGCCGCCTGCACCACCCGTCGGACGGTGCGGCCGTGGTTGTATACCGGTATGACGACGGCAAAGCGTTCTTTTTCGGACCCGGCCGGGGACATCATTCACCATAGAGGACGGTGCGGGTCGTGGTCCAGACGCCCAGGATACTGAAGATTTCCTGGTCGGCGAAATAGAGGGTTTGCATACCGTTTTCCCGGGCAATGTCGCCAATGGCATTGGAATCCACCCTGGCATAGATCCCGAAGCCTGAAAACGGCTCCTTGACCTCCAGCACCCGGCCGCTCGGTGGCTCACCGGTGGGCACCGGTGTCCGATCCAGGTTTTCGGTCAGCGGAAAACGGACATGGGTGTAGATCCAACCGGTGGGCTGGAGCCCCACGCAACCGGTCAGGCCGAGCAGCATCCATACCCATACCAGTATCCACCTCAAGCGCAGGGAGTCTTGGCCGCTGGTTTGTCGCATGTCTCAGTCTCCGTAGACGATCACCCGCCAGCGCGTATAAAGACCGAACAGCACGGTGAGGGTTTCCTGGTCGGCATGCTTGAGAATCCTGATATCGCCGTTTTGGGCGGCGGCCGCATAGCTGGCGTCGCCCCAGGCGACCAACCACAAGACGCTATGGGCATCGGCAGTGCCCCTTTTGGTGCCCAGTTCGGTCTCGTTCAAGTCGCTATCGAAGGGCGTTTTGGTGTGAATATAGGCACAGCCCGTCAACACCGTGGCCGCGACGACGACCAGCAAGCAACTCCATATCCTCAGACGCTTCATGACGATCTCCCCGTCCCATCCGGCATGTGCGGATGGCGCTTACGATCTAAGTGTTTCGGACGACGCTTTCCAGTCAAAGGCGGGCAAATAGGCCATTCCCCAGGTCCCGGGCCCCATGTGTGCACCGGACGTCAACGAAAGGGGTCGAAACTGGATTCGGGCGGATGGCAAACGCGCCTGGATCTGCCCTGCGGCGACCTCCTCTACCCACTGCCGGTTGTCCGTGTATTGAAGCAGAATGTCGGGCGCATCCTCACTAGAAAAATCGCCATCGATCTTCCCCAGGGCAAAATCGAGCTGCTCCTTTCGATTGCGCACGATCCCCACGTTGGCTGCCCCATGGGCCATGGGGGTGATGATCGGTTTCTTGTGCAGCAGGTCCCCGAAAAAGCCCTTGGTCTTGGAAATACGTCCGCCGGCGGCCAGGAATTTCAGCTGGTCGAGAAAAACGAACTCCTGGCTGTGGGCAACGGCCGCACGAGCATATGCCATCACCGCGCCCGGATCTTCCGCTTCAAGCGCGAAACGTGCAGTGGCCAGCACGACGATGCCCAGACGTCCGGAAGCCGCCCCGGTATCGATGACGGCCAGACGGTCGTGGGGGTCGTGATCGGCCTTCCAGGTGGTCACCGTCTCGAAGTTGCCCGTATACACCGAACCGACACACAGGTAGAGCACCCGTTCGAACCGGCTGATGGCACTCAAGTAGGACTGGTGACGCTCAAAAACCGAGGCCTGGGCCGTGGAAACCTTGACGCCGCCGGACATGGCCGCGTAGAGTCGATCCGACTCGTAAAGGGTCTCGGGCCAGGCCTGTTCGCCCACTACGAGGTAGCTGCTCAGCAGCGTGATCCCCAGCTGCCGGGCATCCTCCGTGGTGATCGACCCGGCCGCATCGGTCATGAGGTGCACGGCGCGACCACTTGGCGGTGCCTTGCGTACAGCCGAAACGATGCGCTCCTCGGACCAGCCGACCACCTCGCCGAGGGACTCGAGCCCTGATCGCAGCGCCCCGCGGTCTTCGGTGTGCAGATGGATTTTTATATTTTCCGCATCATCGGTGACGACCACGCTTTCGGCGCAGTCGGGAAGTTGAGCTCGAATGCCGTCCCGACCACCGTCCGGCCGGATCGTTGCGCTGACACAATACCCCCCCGCTTGCCCGTCGGGCGCCCAGTCCTCGGCGATGGCAAGTTTCCCGACGAATAATTCCATCACCGATCGCTCGCTCTGTTTCCGGCCGGTGATGTGGCTCAAAAAAGCTTCCCAGAAAATGAACATGCCCAGTGCACCGGCATCGACCACGCCGGCATGCTTGAGCTGGGGCAGCGCCTCGCTCGAATCGGCCACCGTCTTCTGCAAGCGGTCGATGATCCGGGCAAAGTCCCACTCGCCGGGGGCAAGATCATGGGGCGGCATTACCTCGGCCAGGGCATCGAATACGGTCAGCATGGTGCCCGGCTGGGGATCGGTCACGGCCTGGCGCGCCTTGCGCATGCCTCTCTGGATGGCACCGGGCAGTTGACTGGCCCGTTCGACGCCGAGCAGTTCGTAGAAAAAGGCCGCCGCGATATTGCCCGAATTGCCGGTGGCCATGCGCACCAGATGGGCAGGCACCGACTGAGGTTGGGCATCGAGCTGGCGCAGGGGGGCCAGGCTGATTTTCAAATTGCGCCCGGTATCGGCGTCGGCCACCGGGAAGACGTTGATCTGATCGAGCAGATCGGACCAGGCGGCCATTCGCTCGTAACCGTGAATAAAGGCGCTGCTGCAGGTTGGGTCCATGGGAAGATAGAAGTGTTAAGTTTAAAGTGTAAAGTTTAAAGTGATGGTATTCTGTCTATTTTATATTGGTCGACGATTGTTCACCGCGCATCATCAGAAGCCCAGGGCGGTGCGGATGTCGTCGGGGATGGCGAACTCCATCTCCATCTCGGGAAACCGCACCGCCAGTTGTTCGCTGGTGCCCCTGGCACAGATGGTGCGCTCCGCATCTTTTTTGCGGATCTCGAATTTCATGGCGATCTTGTATTGCGCCTCGGTGACCGTGGCACGGCAGACGAATTCATCAAACGCTCTCAACGGCATGATGTGTTTGACTGCCGACCGGGTGACCGGAAAGACATACTTTTCGGTCAGCATGTACTGATACAGATCGATGCCCACCGATGCAAACAGCGCGAATCTGGCCACATCGAAATATTTCAAATAGTTGCCATGCCACACGATCTGAAGCGGATCCAGATCGTGAAAGGCGACCTTCATGTCGATCTCTAAACTGGCGCTCATATCCTCATCTTCAGCAGTCGTTCCGCGTTCGTTTTGGCCCTTACATACACCAGCCGCCGCCGCAAAGGCAAGTTACGAATGGTTCGCGCGGAATCAAGGGACAGCGCCCATTTTCACAGGGGCCGGCATGCCCGCGGCCGGAGCTTTGCGCAACTGCATTCCACATCAAATCTAACCACTTGAAATTAAAGGCGCACTTGACTATTATAGCCCTCATTGAATTCGGGACCGGTGAGTTGATCGTCCGGCACAAAAAGGCATAGAAAGCCGACATCTGCCCCGAATAATCCATAATGTCTTATTTTTTGGGCATTTATGGCGATACTCAATCTATGCATCCATCTATACCTTCTATATATTGGTGGAGAGATGGATGGCAGCTGCGAACCGATGCCATGATGAACGGATTGAGCAAATGAAAGCGACTTGCCGATACGACCCACTGCCCCCGCTCGATTCGGCAATGGTCGAGACCAGGGCCGCCAAATGCAGATTGGGCATCCCCTGGTTTCTCTTTGACCGTCGCGATCATGAACTGGTGCGCATCACCAACGAGGTGGCTTCCCGGCAGAGCGACCTGGACTACCTGAGGCGGCAGTACTATACCTATTTCCATCCCCACGGCATCAAGGAGATGGCTGAAACGCGCAGTCTGCGCATCGCCTATGCCATGGTGCACCTGCTGGCCTCGCTGGAAATCGGGGGGGTGGACGAACGCCTGGATGCGCTCCGCGCCCTGCGGGCCGAGGTGTTGGACACGGCCGAGGGGCCCATGCCCAAAAATACGGCCCGGGTGCTGATGCAGATCATGAAAGAGATGGTGCGCGCCCGGGAAAACCCCCGACGCCAGATCGAACTGGCCCACGATTTCCGTATCACGGCCACGGGCAAGCCTCGTGTGGTGAGGCGTCAGCTGCGCATCTACCACCTGCTGGAAATGCCCGAAGCCTGGAATCAGATCTCGTTCGACGACCATGTGCACGATGCCAACACCAAGGGCCGCAAATCCTCCACTCATCTGATCATGGACGCCTGGATCAAGGGCATCCGTCGCTTGCGCATCGTCCATTACAACTACATCGAGCCGCGGTTTGCCGCCGAACTGCTCGAAGCGGCCAGGATTATGCAGATCGATGTGCGCATCGGCATCGAGTTCTACACCCGCTTCCGCAACCGCTACATCAACCTGATCTGGGTTCCCCGGGGCTTTGCCGACGCCCAGGCCTTTCTCTGCTTTCTGGAGGAACCGGCCGTGGCCGAGCTGATGAGGGAGGGGCGCCGCGCGTCGGCCTACCAGCAGGCCCATGTCATGCAACTGCTGGAGGCATTTAACCGGCGCCATCTCGCGGACTTGAACGAACGGTTCGATATCGCGCTGGCGCCCATCGAAGCGGGCGAATTTCTCGCCTTTGTGGGGATCGGCCAGAAATCGGTGCTGCATCTTGAAAAATTCATTCAGCAGAAGATGCTCCTGGCCCTGCAACACAAGGCCGAACAGATGCGGGAGACCTGTCGTACGGCCGATGCCGACGACCGAAAGCGCATCGCGGAATGGTTCGCGCAGATGGACCGCATGGACCTGGAAACCGTCGTGGCCGGATACCTAAAGGCCCAACGCAATCCCGATATCGCCGACCACTCGATCCCGTCCGACGATGCGGATGTCCCGGCCCTGTTGCGGCTTCAACCGGCCGATCTGCTGTGCCGCCTGGCAGCCTTGCAGTCTGGCTACCGGATCACGTTGAACCTATCAGGCCTCGCCGCCGAGGATGTGCTCGAATTGATCTATGACTGCAACGGCATGATCACGCGCCTCGAGCTGTTCAACCTGAAGGATTGGGCCGACGGCCACACCGAACACATTCCCGAAATCAGCCGCCTCCAGGAGGCCATCAACGGTCAGAACCCCATCACCCTCAAACGGGTCATCCTGGAGATCATCCAGAAGACGGAGGCCAAGGAGAAACCAGACAAGCAGGACCAACTCGACAAGCTCAGGACGATCCTGCACGATATCATCTCACTGCAGGCCATGTACAAGGTCAAGCCGCTCAAGGCGCGCATGGGCAGTGACTCGACCGGTCGTTCGCCCCGTTTCCACGGCATGGGGCTGGCCCTCATCGATACCCTGCCGCCGCGGGCGCGTCGCCAGATTCATCGCGACCTGGTGGGCCTCGGACGGGAGCGGATTCCCATCCACATGACCGTCAATGAGCGGCATACCTATATCCAGCGGGACAACCTGAATGCCAGGTCCGGCCGTCTGAAAAAACGACTGGCCGACTTTCCGCTCCTCCGGCGCCTGGGGACCAAAAAGAGAGTGGATTGGGAGGTCCAGGGCAATCTCACCCGCATGGCGCGGCAGGGCAACGTGGTCACCCTGGGCGGCGTGGAGCGAAGGATCAGCAACCGTCTCGTGCTCGACCCGAATGCCATGGAAAAAGAGCGGCGAAAATTCCGATGGCGGCACGTCAACTCCCACCTGCGGAACCTGTTCAAGGTGTTCATCGGCTTCATGCCGGCTTTCGTCACCTTTTATCTAACCAAGGAGTGGTGGCTGCTGGCCTATGGAGGGGCCTTCATCTGGTTCGGCATCACCGGCGCACGCAACATCGTCCAGTCGGTGCTCGGCGGCGGTGGATTGAAGCGTTCGCCCCTGCTTCGATGGAACGCCTTTGTGAGCTGGGATCGCATTTCCGACTCACTGCTGTTCACCGGCTTTTCGGTCCCCCTGCTCGATTACGTGACCAAAA
Source organism: Desulfatitalea sp. UBA4791 (assembly GCA_002402905.1). Taxonomy (GTDB): domain Bacteria; phylum Desulfobacterota; class Desulfobacteria; order Desulfobacterales; family Desulfosarcinaceae; genus Desulfatitalea. The sequence continues at coordinate 23,333 of DHGT01000085.1, forward strand.
CCCTGCTGCTGGAACGCGCCTTCGGCGTCACCATCACCACCCATCCCATGCTGCTCTACACCATCATGGCGCTGGTCAACGGCCTCTATATCTCCACCCACAATGCCTTCCGGGGGTTGCCCCGGGCCGCTGTCTATGGCAACTTCTTCCGTAGCACCCTCTCCATCCCGGTGGCCATCGCCTTCAACCTGGCGACGGGCCAGCTGCTGACGGTGGGCGGCGCACTCAATGTCAACGACATCCTGCAGAAGTGGGCCGCGGTGATCTCCAAGGCCGCCTCGGACACCATGGCCGGCATCATCGAGGGCGGTGCCGACCGGTTCAACAATATCCGCACCCGGTACAGGGAATACAAGAAGAAGCTGGCCGAACTGTTCGACATCTACGCCCAGCTCGAACTGCTTTTTCCGGAGGCCAAGGCCTTCGAGCTGCTGGAAAAACCCCGGGACGTCATCCCCAGGATCAATCTGGAAGCCCGCGACCTGGAGACGATCATCTCCATTCATGCCCTGGACCTGCTCTATTTCTGGAACTACCAGCCCCGGGCGCGCAGCGCACTGCGCCGCCTGTTGAACACCATCAGCGAAGAGGAGCGCCACCTGCTGATCACCTCTCAATTCACGCTGTTGCGCCAGCGCGACATCAGCCAGATGTTCATCGACGGCGTGGTGGGCAAAGATTTCGCCCGGCCCCTCTCGTTTTACCTCTCCCGCTATCCCGAGTACCTGGAGGCGATGAAACGGTTCGTGTAGTGCCAGCCCTCCCGTCGAATCACAGCCGCAAAAAAAGGGCGGCCCCTCGGCCGCCCTTGTGTCTATTTGAATCCCGCTTACGGAACATCACGACTCACTCGACCAGTTTTCTCCCGATGGCGCGCGCCTCTTCGAGCAAGGCCCGGTTTTTCCCGGCGGCAAGCACATGGCTGTCGGTATGCACGATCCGCCCCACCTCCTCGATCCCCAAACCGGTCCCGGCCATGCCCGCCAGCCACCGAATCGAGCGTTGGTATTGCTCCGCATCGGGTGCACCCTGGGAGATGACCAGGGCGAAACGCTTGCCCGGCGGCACGGCCGTGAGGTACCCGCCCCCCTCTTTGGGCGGATAGAGCGAATAGAGACGGTCCACGAAGAGCTTCATCTGGCCGCAAATGCGGTACATGTAGATCGGACAACCGATGACCACCGCATCGCACGTTTTCATCATTTCCAGATAGGGGGAGAGCCCGTCCTTCTGGGCGCAGATCCCGTGCCGGGTGCGGCATGACAGGCATCCCATGCACCCCTTCATATCCAGGGTGTGCAGGTGGGCCTCGGTGGTTTCGGCGCCGGCCTCCCGCGCGCCGTCCAGCATGGCGTGGATCAAGGTTGAGGTATTGCCTTTCTTACGTGGACTTCCGTTTATGGCCAGTACCTGCATGGGTCACTCCCTCATTCCATTAGTTTTCCGTTATTCGGCGGTCCCGCCGGGGCTCCATTCCCAGGAGGCATTGTTATGAATGCGGGTAATCGTGATGCGGCACGCCTTCCGGATACCATCTGCGTCTCGGTACGTGACCTCGGCATCGCAAGGCACCAGCATCTTGCGAAAGTTCACCTGCTTGCCGTCCATGCCCACGACAATGGTGCCCCTGTCGACGAAATATTCTTCACCGCCGGTCGTGATCACCGCGCCGCGGATCTTCGATTGGATGCTCACCCGATGGATCGGCTCGGAACGCCCTCCCTCTTCGGCGACAATGGCACGCCTTGGCATTTTCTTTTCGGCCGCCCAGCTCTCGGCCACGGTTAGACAGAGGCCAACAACCACTATCATGATGGTCATCTGCTTTGCTATGCGAACTATACGTTTCATGGTTATCATCCTTTTGAGTGAATTCCAGTCGAACCCCTGTTCTGACTGGGAGAAAATGTTACATGTCCCACCAGTCGATAATCCGGCCTCTGAAGTCAAATGGCGGCTTGGCGTCGATTTCCAATATCCGTCCGGTACTCAGCTGGATAAAGGCCCGAACGCCTTCTTCCTGACCGGCGTGGATACCGGCACTCGGTGGCGGTACGCCGATGAAACTGCCGGGCATCTTGACTTCCACCACCTCTTCGGAACTGCCGCCCACGTTGATGTAGGTGGGGTTGTCGATTTCGAAGATCTGGCTCGTATATCCCGTACCGGTGGCGTAGTAAACGGCATAGAAACCCGTCTCTCCGCCGAAACCACAGATGTCGTTGTTGGGGACGAAGGCCGCCACGAACACCATACCGCCCAATACCGACGGTTTGCTGACGATGCGTTCCGAGGGGCCGGTGCCATAGGTTTCCAGAGTCCGATACCAGCCATCGTACTCATTGCGGATGTGATATTCCAGTTCATCGAAGCCGCCGCTGGAGCCAAATGGGCTGCCTCCTATCAATGCACTGCCATTGGTGGTGGTGACGATCGAATTGCTGTAGAACAAATCGCCGCGATCCACCGTCTTGGTGCTGCTGAAGCTATGGTAATAGCTTTCATTGTCCTCGTTGCTGTTGAAGAAGGGGTCCTTGACGCCATAGAGATACTGCTGGTCGCTGTTGGCGATATCGGCATTGTTGATGTACCGGCCCGTGCCGAAATAGATCCACACATTGTCGACGTTCAGATCCGGGTATACCTCCACGCTGGCCGACAACGGGGCCGTGATCGGGCGATCGGAATCGAACATCTTGGAGAGCACCCAGTTGTTGGGGTCCTCTACATAGCCATACGGCTTTGTGGGATCGAAATCGTCGTCCCATTGGCAGTTGCTGCACGGTATGGCAATTTTGTAAACACTGCCCTTCCACTTATTGCTGGCGAAAAAGGCATCGCCGGCATAGATCGCATCGACGTTGTAGTTCAGGTTCTTGTCGAAGGATATGGGCTCGTTGAAGAAGGCGTTGCTGTCCAGCGGGCCGAAACGCTTGAGCTGCTGCCCGGTGGCCATATCGACCACATAGAGATAGCCGTCCTGGGTGCTGGTGCCGTCGTAGTCCGTCGGCCCGGATCCGAACGACAGGTACCAGTTGTCGCCGACCTTCAACGGCACGGGACGCGAGCGGCTCATGGAAAGATCCTCATAGGTGCGCTCCCACATCAGGCGCGGGTTGCGCGGGTCGGTGATGTCGATCATGAAATAGGTGGGGTAGAAGTCGCGCAGCTCCACCGAACCGCTGCCGAAATCCTCCTCCACGGTAATATGCTTGGCCCCCATGTTGAGCCCCATCACCAGGAAGGTGCCCCAGTTGGGTTCGCTATCGCTGTCCGAATAGTGGGTATCGTCCGGCAGAATCTTGGCATCGAACACCCTCGGCTTGCCGTCGACCAGGTAGGTGTGGGTGTAACCTTGATGGGCTATCCATTTCAGGTGCGGCAGGACGCTCTGGGGAATGAAGGCCCACAGCTCGTCTCCGATCCGCTCCGTGGTGCTGTCCGGCCGCTGATACTCCCGGCTCGACCTGTCATATTTCCAACTGGTAAACGCATGCAGCATGCCGCCATTGGATCCGACGTAGACGACCGTCTCCCGGTTTTTCACCGCATTCCAGTAGGTCAAATAGGACTCGTCGGAATAGATGGTGTGATATTGATCCGGCGGTTGGGCCACGGTCACCGGCGTGGAGTCGACGATGTCGCTCAATCGCCACGTTTCCCCGTCCAGGGTGCGATTGCGCAGTCCGCTGACGTCGGTGCCGCGCACCCACTGGATGATATTGGTCACGCGTGCATCATGGGTGATTCCCAATCGGGCGCCGCCGTCTCCCCAGTCGTCGTCTTCGATCACCCCCAGATAGGGCTTGATGAGTCCGGCGGTCGTGGTGTCGAACGTGATCGCCTCGCCCGCCGTGTCGAACATATCCACCGTCGATTCATCCACGGCCGAATCGACGTTCGTGTCCACATAGGTGAAAATTCGCCGCGTAGCCGGGTCTCGGGTCGCCAGACGCTTGCCGGCTTCGAAGATGGGCTGGATATCTTCCAGGGCCACCTCCAGGCCGTTGCGCAGGACCTTGGTGTCCCCATCACTGCCCGTGACGAATTCCACGGTCAGGTCGTTTTCGTCCAGGGTGGCATTCTGGTTGGTATCTTCGTGCATCACGCCGTAGGCATCCACCCATAGCGATTGCAGATAACCCAGCCACCTGGCCTCATCCAGACCCTCGGTGACCGTGCCACGGAAATAGGCCTGCACCACGTGCCCCTCCCCCTCGCTGTTGGTGGCCAACACCGAGGCCGAGGTACCGGACGCGGCGCGCTTGAGGATATCGGTGATCGCTGCCAGCAGGTCTTTTTCCAATTTATAACCGTCTCTGGCCTCGAAGTAGGTGTCCGGAACGCCGTTGCCGTCCTCGTCCCATTCGATGTCCAGGTCCGGCCGGTTGTTCTCGTTCTTGTCCTCGAAACCACCATTGCGGGCCGCATCCTGGAGCAATGCGGCGGCACGAGTGTCTTCATCCCCGCTGGAGTCGAACGCAGCGTAAATGGCATACAGGATCAGGTTCTGGGGATCTGTCAAGTCATCCCGCAGATCCTGGGTGCGGGCATAAAAGGCCAGGTCGTCCAGGTAATCGCTGCCGCCGGTGGGCGTGACATAGCCATCACTGCCGTCCCCGTCGTAATCTTTGTACATACTTGGCACGTTGACATCTTCATTGGAGGCGCCGTCGGTGAGCAGGATGACGAAGCTCTTGGCACACTCTACGTATTCGGTTCCGTTGTGCCACGGATCGTCCCCGATGTTGTTATTGGGAACTGCACCGCTTTTGTAACCCAGCCCAGATTGGGGGTCTTCCTGCTTGAAGTACTGCATGGCCACGTAAAAGGATTCGGCCAGGGGCGTGGATGTATCGCAGCCCGTATTCTGCAGGTCGGTGATCAATGTCGTCATGTTGGTGCCGATGACATGATCGACGTACCCGCCGCCGGAATACGTATTGAACCAGACGTTGCCCCAGCGGGCCTTGTCGCCGATGCGCTGCAGGATGCCCACGAGATTGCCGTCGGCCATGAAATCATCGGGTTCGTAATTTCGATCCTTTTGAACCCGGATTGGAAAACTTTTGATTAGTGAATTAGAGCTATTGTAAACCCTGATATAACCTCCATCAATTTTATACCAGTAGTTACCGTCGTAAGGTGATACGGCTGGATTCGCAGCTGTATTGAAAGTCCTTCTCCATTTCCTGGAGGTTTGAACCGGAATCTCACCATAAACGACTTCGTTGCCGCCGCCCGTGCGGGCGGTGACTTTGCCGCCCATCAACACCTTACGCAGCACGTCGATGCGCCGCATGCTGAGCCAATTGAGCCAGTTCCCGTCCCACAGCTGCTGATTGACGATGTCCGCGTCAGTCAGCGTGGCGGCCGATCCGGTAAGGGTCTCTACGTCCCAGCGGCTGTTGGTCATGTCGTAGTCGATCTTTTTATAGGCATGGTAAAAAACGTTGCTGACACTTTTGTAGAAATAGTCCGGGTTTAGATAACCATAATAGCGTTTGGGATTGGCTTCATCACGAAAGATCACGTGGAGCCTCGGCGCCGTAGCACTGTTGGCATCATAGGCCCGGATATCGCGTTTTCCCAATGTGCCGGTGATGCGAAATACCATGCTGTTGCCGGACACCCACCCCTCGCGGCCGACAATTTCCTGGACGATACTGCTAAGGTCCGGGGTTGGGTATGAACTCCCGGCATACCATGAGGCGACACTATTCCAGGCAACCGTTGCATCGGTACCGTCGCGGTGTTTGAGGTTATCGGCGACGGTAGTGAAGGGGCTGGCATCGTCGCTGTCCTCGCCTTCGATCAGCAGATGGGTGGTTTGAACGTTTTCGGCGTTAGCCCTGAATTCAAGGTAGGCACTGACAATGGCTGCCCCCTGGGGAATGCTCACATTCTGGAAACGGATGCCGACGATGCTGTTATTTTCGTCAACCTCAAAGCCGGCCAGGTCCAGATCGCCGTTGTTATAGTAAAGCACGCTGCCGCTGGATGTCCGTTCTTCGGCATCATCCTGATAGGAAATGACCTGGTAGGTATTGGTGATCTCATTGATCCTATTATACGGTTCCCCTGAAAACAGCGCATCGGTCACATCACCGTCGTCGTTGCTGGGATAGGTGCCATAGGCATTGAAGTTCATACTGCCCGAGTTGTCCAGGATGATCATGATGTTGGGCGGCACGGACTGTGAGTTGAAGATGGGAAAGGCCGAGTAGTCGGCCATGACCGGTTCCGTGTGAGCACCGGCCGGGGTCGTGAACAGCGGCAGAAGAAAGGCCATGATCGCAATCGCAACAATCAGATTCATATGCTTTTTCATGATTATAGTCCTCCGGGAACATCGACCCATCTGTATATGGCGCGTATGGTGTGGGTGTTGCCTGAATCATCCCTGCCCGTGCTGACCAAACGGAAATGGGTGGCCCGGTCGGCGCCGCTGCCGATGCCTTCCGCTCCGGCGCCGAACTCCACGCCGCCGCCGGACATCTGGATACCGCCCAGGTTGATCACGTTGATATCGGCCGGAACGTCACAGCCATCCATGCTGATGTCGGCCGCTTCCGCGCTCTGCTCCTCATCCACGTCGTCGTTGAGATCCGCCGTCGAATCGCGCCCCTCGAACCCGTAGATCCGGTTGAGGATCGCCTGGGCAGGATCGGCTTCGTCATCGGCATTGAGGAACTGGACGCAGCCGGCTCTGTTCGGATCTTCCGCCTGGATCGGATCCCCCTGGGGATAGACCAGTCGGATGAACTTGGGCGTGGCGTAAATGCCGCTGTCGCCGCTGTAAAAGGCGACCTTGTCGAACTTGTAGTTGCCGGCCATGTTGACATCCTGGGAGCTGAAATTCATCATCGTCAGCGTCAGGGCGCTCACGGCGATCAATACCAGCATCACGATCAGGATCACCGAACCGTTCTGGTTTCTGTAGATGTGTGGACTCGGATGTAGCTTCATATTCTTCTCCTTCGGCGCCTACATGCGCGGTTTGAGCATCCTGAAGGTGACCGAACGGGGCATTCCGCCTTTGTCGACGTACGTGGAGGTTACCGTGATCAACCGGACGTTGGGCAGGTTGGAATCATCCGCCATGGCCACCACGCCCGGCTCCGGATTTTCCGTAATCTCCCAGGTTACCTGGTAGTCCCCTCCGTCCCTCGGCTCGGTAATGGCCGCCGTCGGCTGGGTGGCGTTGGCATCCCAATCCATGGCAAAAATATCCTCGACGGTCTGCATGGCAAAGTGGGTGTTTTCAGTGGCGGTCTGGGCCAGGGAATTGCTGTCGATGCTCACGCTCTGGAACACATAGATGCCCAGGAGGCCTATACTGAAAATGGCCACGCCGATGACCGTCTCGAGCAGAGTGAACCCGCGCTGGTCCTTGTTGATGTTTTTTATTGATTTCAAGTAGCGTTTCATTGCTTTCAAACTCCTGATCGACGCAGGTTACGATCGCCGGCCCCATCAATAATTCCGCAGGGCCACGTCAAAGGTCAGCACCCGCCGCTTGAAGCGATCGGGCGGGTTCGGCGGGACGATCACCCGGTTTCCCACCGTATAGGTGTTGTTATCGACCATGTTTTCCGTCGACTCCCGTTCGGATATGGCCAGCAGAAAGACGCGCACCACGCGCACCCGCTCGAAATCCACCGCCCCCGCCAACTGACCGGTGCCGTCATCGGCGGCCGTGATCCAGTTGTCACCGTCCGTGTCGTCAGTTTCATCGATCACGCCGTCATCGTTGGTATCCAGAATGGCATCCAGGTTGCCGTTGCCGTCGGTGTCCACAGCCCACAGGATCCGGCCGTCCGGGTCGCCGTTGTAACGCTCCAGCATGCCGTCGCCATCCCTGTCGAAAGCGAAGGCCAGGCCAAAGGCGGCCACCCCGTCCGCCACCAGTTGAAAGCCGGCGACGCCGCCAGGATCCGCAGGGTTGGCGTTGCGATAAAGCCCCATCCGCCCGTTCCCGTCCGGATCGTCGATCTGGTATTGGATCGTCTGAACCGTATCGGCGATGCCGTCATTGTCGTTATCGAGCCGCAGGGATTGATAATTCAGCGTCGGCTGGCCGTTGACCCAGGCAAAATTCTCGAAAGCATAACGACGGATCGGGCTGGTATCGCGTTGGGAGTTGTGAATGTCCCATGCCAGAACATGGCTGGCGGCGCGCAGATTTTGCTGGATCTTGGAAACCTCGCGCTGGGTTACATAGGCCTTGGATTGAAGGGTGTAGGTGGAATAAGCGCCCAGCATGACAATCGATCCCACGGCGAGAGCGATCATCAACTCGATCAGCGTCAATCCCCCCTGGGAACGAAAACCTGACACTTTCCGTCTGAAAAAATTCAGTTTGCTCTCCATCGTCGTATCCTTAATTCCATCCCGCCCCGGTCCAGCGGTTGACGCGGCATATGCCGGCGTATGTGGTTTCAACCCGATACCAGGTGTTGTCCACACCTGAATCCAGATAGACGTTACCGAAGGTGGTGGCAAACCCCTGGGGTGTGAAAACCAACTGTGCGGCCGGAGCTGGATCCGCTGCATTGGGCGAATTGCCGAAGGTGACTTCTCCGCGGTACTTGGATAGATCCACCACCTCGCTGCTGAGGGATATCTGGTACTGGTTGGGTTGTGGGCTATTGAAA
>DHGT01000095.1 GCA_002402905.1 Desulfatitalea sp. UBA4791
TTTAGTAAATTCCAAGCCCCTAAATAGCGAAAGTCGGATAAAGGATCCGGCGACTGGCAGATCACCTGACAGCGCAATATGCATTGCCGGAAGGAGAGTTGGATGCAGTCGATGACACATGCCCCCAGTGGGTTCCACCAATCCATGACCGATATAGCAAAGATCCTGGCCCAAGGCTATCTGCGCATCGAGAAAAGCCGGCGCCTTGACCCGTTATCCGGCGAGGATGCGGAGGATGGAACTCCGAGCGAAGCGTCCGGACTGTTTACACCAGAAACGTCTTGATAGTTCTCCGCGTTCGAGCGTTCATGCGGAGAAAACCAGCCGGCGCTGGAAGCAGGACATTGGGCGGAAGAAAACTTGAATCAAGGAGATCGGTATGGATACCAAGACATTTCATCAGATCCAGGTACTTTCCCGGATGACGGTTGGAGAACTGCGAGAAACCTATCTTGAGCTCTTCGGCGAGGAGACACGTTCGTTTCACAGGGACTTTTTGCGCAAGCGGATCGCCTGGCGCATCCAGGCCCGGGCGGAAGGAACCCTGTCCGAGCGGGCCAGGCGCCGGGCCGAGGAGCTGGCCGACGATGCCGACCTGCGAGTCCGCACACCGCGCGACCCGGTCAAGTGCGGCAGGTTGCCGGACATGGAAAGATCCACCGTCACCCACCTTCCGATTGTACGCGACCATAGGCTGCCCCCGCCGGGAACGTTTCTGACCCGCGAGTTCAAAGGGCGCAACATTGCGGTCAAGGTCCTGGACAGCGGCTTCAGGTACGAAAACCGGCAATATAAATCATTGTCTTCGATAGCCAGGGAGATCACCGGCACCAAGTGGAACGGATTTCTTTTTTCCGGGATCATCAAAAGCACGGCCGCCAGGCGGAACGACAGCAAACCTGAAAGGAGCATTCAATGAACTGGAGCACAGACGGCCGGCAGGCAAACCCCGCTGGACCGGGTTCGAGGGTCAGAACCAAGATCCGCTGCGCGATTTACACCCGCAAATCCACCGAAGAGGGCCTGGAGCAGGAATTCAACAGCCTGGATGCCCAGCGCGAGTCGGCGCAAGCCTTCATCGAAAGCCAGCGCCACGAGGGCTGGGTCTGCCTGCCGGAGCGCTACGACGACGGCGGATTTTCCGGCGGCAACATGGACCGGCCCGCCTTGAAGCGCCTGTTCGCCGATATCGAAACCGGCAGGATCGATTGCGTGGTGGTCTACAAGGTCGACCGCATGAGCCGCGCCATCCTGGATTTTGCAAAGATCATCGACTTGTTCGATCAGCACAAGGTGAGTTTCGTCTCGGTCACCCGGGCCAGGATCACACAGATCATGAATCTGCTGCATCTGGCCCCCGACATCCAGGAGGATCTATTGTTTTTGCCCAGGACCACAAAGGGCCGCGATTCAATCCGGGAAACCGACATGCGCCCCATCGCGGCCACTGCCCATTGGTCCCGCCAGCGCAAAATGTGGAAGCACCTTAAAGAAGTGCGGCTTGGCGATAAATGGTGCTCCGCTCATTCGACCGCTGCCGCCTCGGAAGGCTCGATGGGTTTCAATTCCGATTTGCCTAGCCAGTAACACGCCAGCGGCGCCGGAATTTTCAAAAGCATTGTCTTGACCGGTGACGGGTCCACCGGCAAAAGACTGAAGTCGTTCATCTCCCGGGTGATGACATAACCCCGCTCGATCTTCTTTTGACTGCAAAAAGAGCTGAGGCCTTTGAGTTCGCCGAGTCCCGTGTTCTGATAGCGGTATTTGACTTCAAAGGGAATGGTGCGTCCCTGCACCTGGGCGACGATGTCGACCTCTTCGTCCTTTTTGCCCCGCCAATAGCTGAACCCGATGCCGACGTTATAATAGCGCGTGAAGACGTGCTTGAAAAAGGCGGTCTCCACCGCTCTTCCCAGGGCGGTCTGGTCTTCCAGCATCGATTTGCCTTTGAGCAATACGCTGGCGCTAATGGCCGCATCCGCCATGTAGATCTTGTACCGGGCGCGCAGGATCTCCTTGCCGTAACCGTGCGGCGCCAGCCGATGAATCAGGTGGGTGGCCTCCAGGAGATTGATAAAGTTCGTGGCGGTGGGCTTTTTGACTTCCAGGTTCTTGCAAAGGTCGGGCATATCGAGCATGCCGCCGTCATGTAGGCAAAGGTAAAGGAAGGTCTGCTCCAGCTCCAGGACCCGCCGCACGCCGAACAGGGCCGTCATGTCACGCTTAAGGACCTTGTCCACAATATCTTCCCGCAAAAGCTTCTGAGCCGTTTCGACTGTCGGCACGAGGGCGCTCTGCGGAAAGCCGCCGCGCAGCAGATAATCGTGGAAATGGCCCACTAACGGCCGGGCGAGCTCACCGACCCGGCTGAACTGGGCCGGCGTCCAGGCAAACAGGTGGGGCAATGAATTGACCTCCGGAAGATCCGGAACCCTCAGCTGTTTGATCTGCAGGAACTCATAAAAAGAAAGGGTCGCCAGCTTGATCGTATGCCAACGGCCCACTCCGGATTCCTGACCGGCGGTCACCAGCGGCATGGCCGAACCGGTTACGGTGATGCGGCGCTTTTTTTCAAAATCGACCTGGTGCTTGAGCCAGACCTGCCAATCGCGAATGAACTGGATCTCGTCCAGAAACAGAAACTCTGTTCCCTCATGGGCCGGCTCGTACTCGCGCCAAAGCTTGAGGACCTGGTCCAGGCCGGCCAGTTTGAGCAAGGGATGGTCGAATGTTGCATACAGGATATTCTGCGGCGGCGTGCCATCTGCGATCAGCGACTCGCAGGCCTGCAGCAAAAGGGTGGTCTTGCCGACCTGGCGCGCACCGCTGACCAGCAGCGCACGATGGGTCGGTGGGTTCCGCAGCCACCAATCGATTTCGTTGTAAGCCGCCCTGCGCCACCGCGGAAGGTCCTGGATCCGCGTACCGGACCACCAGGGGTTGTATTGGCGCAGGACCGATAATATGTCTTGAGGCGATATATTCATGGGGCGATTTTTACTAAAATGCAAAAATAAGTCAAGTATGTTTTATTAAAAAGTTGATTTTAGGAAAAATGAGTGTTGATTATGCTTGCAGCAGTCGTCGTTGTAAGAGTTTTTGCATGTCGCGCCGTCCATCGGCAATCAAGAGCACATAGACGTTATTTTTCATCACGCGGTAAATGATACGGTAGGGTTTAAAAAAGACCTGACGGAATTCCCGCAGTCCTAAAGCAATCAATTCCCGCGGGTAAGACCCGCGCTCGGGATTTTCAGACAGGCTGTTGAATGCTTTTTCGATACGCTCCAGAACGTGATCCGCTTTGCCTCTTGAGTCGTGTAATTCAATGTAGTCGTAAATATCCTCCAGATCACGCGCAGCATCGTCGGTCAACAGTACCGAGAAGAGCATCATCAGGACTCGCGCCGGTTTCGCAGGCGCTTGATGACATCGGCAGCGGGTTGAACCTTACCCTCTTCGATCTGGCCGGAGCCGAGCGCCAGGATTTTCAAAAGCGCCATTGTTTCCTGCGTTTGCTCGTAACTTTCGATATCCTGTAAAACCGCCTTGGCTTCTCCGTTTTGGGTGATGATCATGGGGGCCAGCTTTTTGCCTATGTCGCGAACGATCTCGGAGGCGTGCGCCTTCAAATAACTGATCGGTTTGATTTGGTGGGAAAGGGGCATAAGAGATCTCCTTTTGTAGTGTGGGACTAAATATAGTCCTTAAACAGGTCATTTGTCAAACTGCTTTGTCTGCAAGAATTATTTGCCCTGAAAATGTTCAGTTGTGAGCGTGGTCCATTTGCCTCGGTCCCATTTCATGTTATAAGAGTTGCCACTCTGCGCCGTGCAGGGGGACACACACAATTTCGCCAGGTTTATGGATACCCACGAACTTTTTTTCAAGGACAAAACCCTGCACTTTTTCGGCCCTCTCACCGGGCGTTTCCTGGAGATGGCCGTGGCGTGCATCCGCAACCTCTACCTGCGCCTCAACGGACCCGAGGCTGACTACAGCTACCACCTCACCCGGATGGATGTACTGGATATTTTCGTATCCAGTATCCGCTCGGCGCCGGCCCTGGACGATGATGCGCCGATGGCGGCTGCGGCAAAAATGTCGGTGGCCGACCGGGCGGCGTGGATGCTCAAAAGGCTTACCGACACCGGGTGGATCGAAGCCTACATGGATTCGGGCACCATGCAGACCGCCTACCGTTTCACCGCCCAGGGCCGCTAGTTCGCCACACCTTTTGCTCTGCGGCACTCGGAGATCATCACCAACACCCAACACACCCGCAGCACCTTGTCCCATCTTCAGAGCTTTGTCACCAAGCTGCAGACCGGGACCGCATCGGTGGGCAACCTGATGATCGCCGCCAAGCTCTCCGGTGAGATTATCGGCGATTTCAATGAGATTATCGAGGAGATCGTGGAGCAGCGCCGGGCCCTGATCGCCTCGGTGAACCGCGAGATCCAGGCCGCCAAGCAGGCCGGAGACAACTTCTTCGAATTCATGGAGAAGCGCTTCATGTCGGACATGTTCGTGCGTTTCAGCCGGGATTCGGTGGAGGCCGAACTGTACGATCTGTTCGTACGCACGCAGGATGTCGTGGAGGCCTTCCTGGGCGTTCTGGGCATCACCGTTTTCTGGAACCCCCAGCTCAACTTCATTATCGCCGACCCGCCGGGCAGCGATATCCCTGGTGTGGAGTGCGGCGATCCCGGCCAGGCCGCGCTCCAGCGGCGCATTCATGCCGACGAGGCCGGACTGCTGATCCCCCTGCGGCTTTTGTACGAAGAGAAGATCCGCGAAGGCGAAATCGACGAGCAGGGATGTGTCTTTGTTCCCCTGGAAACGGTCTTCACGCGCTATTCGAGTATCACTAAAAAGGAGATGCCGGCGGCCGAGGCCGAACGCCGGTCCCTTTTTCAAACCCTCAAACAGCTGCGCCTGGTGGCTTATTCGGATCTCACCGGCCCGGATCAATGGATCGGTATCCGGGAGATCATCATGCACTTCACGTTGAACGGCGTGGTCGATCTCAGCCTCCTGGAGGCCCAGCGGCTGGGGGTTCCGGTGCTCAAGCTCAAGGATGAACTCGAACGCGAGCTGGCGCGCCTGGACGAGGAGGTGATTGTCCGCTCCAGCGCTTTGATCACCACCAATGCCACACGCAAAACCAACCGCGACCTGGCCGATCGTTTGGGCCATCTTCTGGGCCAGGCCCGGCTGGCGTCTTCGGCCGAGCCGCCACCCGAACTCCTGGAATCGCTGGAGGCCGTGGTGGCCCGGGACGATCTGGACCGGCTCGCCATCGGCCGGCTGCTCTCGGAGAAAAACTACCCGGCCCTGGCGGACATCGCCGGCCATGTGGCCGACATCGACAAGGTCCACCGCACCCTGGTGGAGCGTTTTGCCGATGCGGCGGAAACCCTGAACCGCAGGCACTTCCAATACCAGGAGCAGGTGGAACGCACCCAGGACAGGATCAACCGGCTCAGGGGGGGAGATCGACCGCCTGGAAAACGCCAACCAGGTGGCCTACCCCCAGACCGTGCGGCGGGCCCTAGCCCTGATCAACGGCCAATGCCCCGACGCCCGTCCCTGTGTTCTCTGCGATCACGTGGAGCTGGCCGATCCATCCTGGCAGCTGGCCGTGGAGGGGCTGGTGGGGGACAACCGCTTCCTGATCCTGGTGGACCCGGAATGCGAAGAGCGGGTCATGGCGTTGCTGGAACAGCACGGGGTGCAGAAAACCGCCATCCTGCAGGGACGCAAGGCCCTGGCCGATGCTGCCCAATTGACCCTGCCCGAAAATACCATGGTCCACCTGCTGCGATTCACCCACCACCTGGCTGAAAGCTACTTCAAGGCGCGTTACGGCACCGTACGCCTGCTCACCGGGGAGGACGATGTGGCCATGGTCCCGCGGGGGCTGAAGCAAAACGGCCTGACCTGTCTTCACTACCGGGTCTTCATGGCCGCCGTCACCGAAGGGGATCTGGTCTTCGGGGCCCAGGCGCGCCGGCGCGCCCTTACGGCCAAACAGCGGGAGATGCGGGAGCTGGAGGCGCAGGGCGAGTCGGAGCGCACCCAGCTCCATATCCACGGCACCTTGCATAACGCCGTGCGCCAGGGCAAGGACCGCCTGGAGGCTTTCAACCGCAAGCTCAGGAACCATTATTTCGGCGAGGAGTACTACCAGTTCGAGTACCAGTGGATCCCGGAGTTCCGGGAGTACTACAAATTCTTCGAAGAAGCCGCCCTGATCAATCCGGAGACCGAGCAGAGCCTCTTCGGCAGCACGGTTCTGAGCCCGGAGAGCCAGAAAATCTTCGACGCCATCTGCGCCAAACTGCTGGACGACGACATCGAGCGCTCGGTCAAGGACTTGCGCCGCATCGCCGACTACCGCAACTACCGGACCTACGACATCAAAAAGTGTCTGCCCGTCCGCGCCATATCCCTGAAGACTTACGGCGCCGGGTCGGGCGGCAAGATGGAGACCCCCTCCTATGTCATTCGCAGCGCCGGCCTGGCCTCGGCTCTTCACTTCGGCGAGGGGTCCAGCCACATGCGCACGGTGATGATCGACGAGTCCTTCAGCAAGATGGACGAAACCCGCTGCAAGGCCGTGCTGGACTATCTTTCCGGCACAATGGGGCTGCAGGTGATCTTCGCCGTGCCCACCAAGAGCGCGGGCGCCCTGCACGACCACGTGGACCAGGTCCTGCAGGTAACCAAGTTCGCACAGGAGACGCCCCGGGGCGAGCTGAACACCGGCGTCATGGTGACCCCCACCCTGCTCAGGCGAAACACCGTGGCCGAACTGTGGCAGCGGCAGCGGGTGGCCATAGAGAACCGGGCCCACCGCCGCATCATCTTTCGGCTTGAACACGAAGATAACCTGCGCTTGCGGTTGAATCGCCCGGAACCTGCAGAGGCCGGAACCTGGTGGGCAGCGCTCGACAAATGGGGGCATGCCTTCCAGCGCGCGGATCTTGTGGCCAAACCGGTGTTGATGCTCCCCGGAAAATCGCCGGAGGAAATCCTTTCCCGGCTGGCGGTTATCCCCGAATTGGTCCGGGAGCGTCCCATGAGCGCTTACCAGATCAGCGCCCGGCTCTTTTGGGGGCACTCCAAGGTGCTCAAAGGCAGGGAGCAGTGGCTGCGCGACCTGCTGGGGCTGCCCCGGGAAGCTGTCGTGGACCGGATGCTGCCGGTTGAGGTCACCTTTCCCCTGGGGACGCCGGCGGGCATTCTCATAATCGAAAACCTGGACAGCTACTTTTCGGCCTGCAACGGCAACTGGCAGGATTGTCCGGATATGATTAAGATCTACACCCAGGGGTTCCGGGGCGCGGCGGACCGGATCCGCGATCCGTCCTGCGTGCGGCTGCACTTCGCGGATCAGCCCCTACCGGAGGGCTACCATCTTGCCGACTTCAGAAAAGCGTGGTTTCAAGAAGCCTCCTTCACCGGCCCGGTCTACTTCTGCGGCGACCTGGACTGGTCCGGCCTGGCCATCTTCCGGGCGCTCAAGGCCGTCTTCCCCGACCTGGCACCCTGGAAACCCGGCTATGTACGCATGCTGCGGGCCGCCGAACAGGGATGTTGCCACAACCTGGAGATGGCGGACAAAACCGGCCAGCAACCCCTGGACACCAGCGGCGACCTCTGGCTGGACAACTATGTCCTATCCTTTCTGAAGGCGAACCAGAGCTTCGTGGATCAGGAAATTCTCGGGTAGGCCGGGACGTTACAGATTATGGTTATTCTTCTATGCTCTTCATCAATTCATTCGCAATATGGGAAGATTCAATGCGCATCATGCTTTCCTGGGCACTGCCGTAGCTCAACAGGTTGATGCTGCCGTACCATAGAACTTTTTGATCCAGGACAGCAAATTTCTGGTGGATATTGGATTTGAGAACGACTCTGACGCCGCTATCCGTCAAAAGGTTCAACGCTTTCTGCATCGCGGGGTGATCTTTCGGAGGAAAATCCTCTTTCGGGCGGGTGACGACAATAACGCGGAGATTCTTCCCGGTAGAGATTTTAAGGTGTTGCACCATCTGATGCGTGCGTTTTTCCCTTACAAACGGGCTTACGATGACGATCTCCTTTTCCGCGGCAACAATATCCTGGTTGAAAACGGGTAAAAAATTATCTTTGCTGAAAATGATGTCCAATGGCGCCTCCATGGTCTCTTCGGCCTTGGCTTTGTAGCCCATGGCGGCGTACCCGTTCAGCCTTTTGTGATACATTCTCTCCAGCATCTTCACTTGGATATCCACATAGTCATAAATCCGCACCTCTTTTTTCGTTTCGAAGAGCCGATGCAGCCTGCCGGCATATTGCTGCAACGTGCCTTTCCAGGATATGGGCATGGCCAAGAATAAAGTGTCAAGACGCGGCTCGTCAAAACCTTCTCCGATCAAATGACCGGTGGCCACTAGGATGATATTTTTATGAACCGGTGTTTCGGCGATACGCTGAAAGGCCTTTTGAATCGGTTTTTTCCCCATTCCGCCTGTCAATGCAATCACGTCCCGGACCTGTTCCTTTAATTTTTTAGCCAGCAATTCGACATGGGCGGTTCGCAACGTTAAAACAAGGCAGTTGCCTCCCTGAGAATAATTTGAAAGCACATCGTCGATAATCTGCTGATTCCTGAAGGCGCTGTCCATGATCTCGGAATATAATTCCTGGATGGACAGATCTTTTTCATCGCTGCCCAGGGGAATTCTCAAGGAGGTAAACCGCGGAACGATATAGTGGTCGAACGGCCTGTTTTCGGCTTGTTTTTTGGGGTCGTCCCGGTATCGGATCGGGCCGCAGTGCATGAAAAGGATCGGATGATGTCCGTCCTTTCTTGTCGGTGTGGCGGTCAGGCCATAGACATATTTCGCCGGGGCGGTTTTCAGGATTTGCTCATAGGTGAATGCGGATGCATGATGGCACTCATCGGCAATGATCATCCCGTAATGTTTTATGCAATTTTTTACCTCTCCCTGTCGGCTCAACGATTGCATCACGGCAACATCCACAATGCCGTTTAACGTATTTTTGCCTGCGCCCAATTGGCCGATGGCGCTCATTTTCTTCTTGCGCCCCCTTTTCCTGCCTGCGGCGACAGGCGGCTCCGGCAAGGGTTCATTCACCACCAGGAATTCCGACAGCTTTTCCTTCCATTGGGACAGCAGACTGACCTTGTCAACCAGGATGAGCGTATTCACTTTTTTCTCGGCAATCAGTTTAATCGTCACGATGGTCTTGCCGAAGGCGGTTGTGCCTGACAGTATGCCGATATCGCTTCGTTGCAGGTGCTGCAGGGCCAGGGACTGTTCATCCCTCAGATGACCCTTGAACGCAACGTCGATCTTTTTTCCACTGTAGGTTTTATCGATGAACCGGATATCCAGCCCGTGTCCTTCAAGCTCTTGGGACAGTTCCGGCTCGCACCCTCTTGGCAAGCATAGATACGCCCTTGTTTCATCGGCGCAGGAGATGACCCGGGAGTGCCCATGGGTCGGCAGTCGCATGGCCTGCTGTCTGTAAAAAAGCGGGTTCTTAAAGGATGCGAGCCGCTTCAACCGGTTCAACGCCCTTTGGGAAATCCCCGTTTTTGGAATATACAGCATATTCGCTCTGATGATGTGTATTCGCTCGGGGAAATCATATTTTTGCAGTTCGGTTTTGGATGTTTTTCTTTCCCAGGGTTTCCCCGTCTCCTCTGCCGGATCTGCTTTCAGTGTGCCCAGTTCATGGCCGGAGCAAAGTTTTGAAGTCAGCTCTTCAAGACGGGCTTCGGAAATTTTTTGAATAGCGGATAAGCATGCCCATTGGTCGCGGTATGAATTAAATTGTGCATCGATGAATTCACTATTTTTGTTCTCCCTGGCTGCTTTTTGCAGCGGCAACGCGATCAAATTCCCAAGGCCGCCTTTGGGCATGGTATCCTGGCTGGGAAACAGCCGGTCATAGGATTTAAAGCGGATTTCATGCCGCAGGCCCATGGAATAGGTGAGCAGGGCGGTGCCGAATTTGCGCGCCAAAGCGGCGGACAGCCGATTTTCAAAGAAAAACCAGACATGACCTCCTTTTCCGGATCGTGACCGTTCCACGGCAACAGGGATGTTGAACGCCGTGCAAGCCTTTCTGACCACAGAGACATCTTTTCGCCAGCCTGCTTCGTCAAAATCCATGGCCAGAAAACGGCATGTTTCATCGGGCAGCATCGGATAGATGCCGGCAACGATCCTTCCCTTTAAATGATCTTCAATGACATTCTCGTCCAAAGGGGCATACAGTCTGTTTTTGCATTTGCTGCAGGGGATTTTGGGCTTGCCGCACATGCCGGGTTGCCATTGATAGAGGCAAACAGGCGAATATCCCGATGTTCCTTTGTTTCCATTCTCCCATCGCTTGGCGTAGACATCATCACGGCCTCTGAATAGCGACATGAACAGACGGATCTTCACAAGCGGATCCGACTTGCCGTTCACACCTGAAAAACAGTTCCTGCATGCCGATTCGTCGTCAGGTATATCTGTTTCCGTGCTGTTTGCCGAGTCTGTGTGTCGGCTAAGCTCAGGCTCGCCAAGCCCGAGTTGAGTTCTCAATCGACTGTTTTCTTTAATCAGACGATTAATTTCATCCGATAAGAGATTGAATTTTTGGAGTAGCTCATCGTAATCCATATCGTTTCACCCGGACCATAGGAGACGGAAAGGGACAGCTAACAAGCTATTATCAAAAAATGCCGGAATTTTCCGGTTTTACAAGCTGTGCGCGCCGGTACCATCGGGTGGCCGCATCGAATTGTTGCTGGTGCAAACAGGCGAGAAATGCCAGGCCGGCTGCTTCAGGCGTATGTTTCAGCTGCCAGGAATGTTCAGCAGCGCGGAGCGCATCGCTGCTTCGGCGGCGTTGCAGACAGTGCCGGCCTTCTTCCAGGGCCTGCTGCGCGGCCTGGCGGATATGCACCAGCGGCACCAGGTCGGCCCCGCAACGCGTGCAGCAGTCGGCGTCGGGGTTGTGTTTTCGGCAGGCCGGACAGGTTAGATCCACGGAATATCAATCCTCCAGATAAAAGAGCATATCCGACAACGATTCGTTCAACTGCGCCAGCCTATCGGCATCCCCATTGGAAACGGCCTTCTGGCTGTCCGCCAGCAGGCTGCGCAGCTCCTGGGCATCGGTGGGGTCGATGCTGTCGAGAAGCACCCCGGCGCGCTTTCGAAGGTCCTTGGCGGCGTTGATCAATGCCTGTTTGGCATCGGTCGTTTGCGAAGCGTCTGCGGTGGTTGCTGGAGCATGCCCGAGAGCCGCGGACAGATTCTCCCGTGCCGCGTTCAAATCCAGCGGTGCTTTACCGTTGTCTGTTTCCATGGTTACGGTTTTGGACAGGCCGGTGCGTTTTTCAACTGCGGTAACCTGCAGCAGGCCATTAAGATCCAAGGCCAGGGTGAGGACGATTTCATTGCCCGCGGGGCAGTCGCTGAGACCTTCGACCAGAAAATTGCCGATAAAAATATTGTCTTCGGCCAGGGGCGCTTCACCCTGGAAAATGCGCACATCCACGGCTTTCTGGCCATCGAACATGGTGGCGAAAGCTTCCCCTTTTTTGGCGGGCAACGCCGTGCCGCGCCGGATCAGGGGCACGAAGATATCTTCTCTCATTTGGCCGTCGAGCATCCCGACGGCGCGGGTGCCGAAGGTGTACGGCGTGATGTCCACCAGGATGCTGTGGGTTTTTTGCCCGTTGATGACACCGGCCTGGATGGCGGCGCCCATGGCGACAATGAGATCGGGATCGATCTCCTGGTGGGTTTCGGTCCTGATGGCGTTGCCCACCAGTTCTGATACCAGGGGGGTGCGCGAGGACCCGCCCACCAGGATGACCTTGTCCACCGCCCCGGGCAGGATGGCGGCATCCTTGAAACAGCGGTGCACGCTGTCCATGGTTTTTTCCAGCAGGGGCCGGATCATCTCCTCGTAGTCGGTCCGCGCGATTTCCAGATCCAGATGCAGATCGCTCAGGATAAACTCTTCGCGGATGCGCGCATAGGGGGCATCGGACAATTCGCGCTTTGCTTTCTCGACGGCCGCCCACAAGCGGTTGGCGGCTTTAAGATCGGTCTTCAGGCGGACGCCCTGCTGTTCGAAAAAAAGATCGTCGGCATAGTCCATCAGCAGGCGGTCGAAATCATCGCCGCCCAGGTGGGTGTTGCCGTGACTGGCCTTGACCTCCACCACGCCGTTTTGCACCACGACCAGAGAGGCGTCGAAGGTGCCGCCCCCCAGATCGTAAACCAGCACGGTCTGGTCGGTTCCCAGGTCGTGGTCGTAGGCCAGGGCCGCCGCCGTGGGTTCGTTGATGATGCGCCGGACCTTGAGCCCGGCCAGTTCCCCGGCGCTGCGGGTTGCTTTGCGCTGGGCATCGTCGAAATAGGCCGGTACCGTAATCACCGCTTCGGTCACCGCTTCTCCCAAATGTGTTTCGGCGACCGATTTGAGTTTGGTCAAAATCATCGCCGAAATCTCTTCCGGGCTGAAGGATCGATCCGCCAGAGAGATCCTCGTATTCTCGCCCATCTTGCGTTTGATAGACAGAATCGTTGCCTCGGGAGCCGCCACCATCTGGTTTTTGGCGGTGCGGCCCACCAGGATGTTGCCGCCGGGATCGATGCCGACGCACGACGGCATGATCGGCTCGCCTTCCACAGGGATGATTTCGGGTTTTCCGTCCCGGATGACGGCGATCTCCGAATTGGTGGTGCCCAGGTCGATGCCTACGATGACGCTCATGAATGACTCCCTTTGTTGATGGCGATTTTCACTTCGGCGAATTTCAACACTTCGTCTTTGAGCAGGTATCCTGCCGCCAGCTCTTCGATGACGGTGTTATGGGCAACGGTGTCGCTGGCCGCCACCGCCACGGCTTTCATCTTTGACGGATCGAAAAGCCGGCCGACCGTATCCATGGGAACCACTCCGGCATCGCGCAAAAGCATCTGAAAATGTTCCCGCAGCAGATCGAATCCCTGTTTGAACGCGGTCCAGTCCGCCACCCATCGGCGACGGAATGCTAAAAAGCCGGCCTTGGGCGGATCGGCCAGTTTGCCGTCCAGGCGGTCCATGCGCTCCAGCATTTCCGCAAAGGGTGTCAGGAATCGCTTTTGGGCGGACAGGGGCATCCCGCCGGGCTGCTGTTGTTCGGCGGCCAGGCGGTGGGATATTTCCTGAAGCATGCGTTCAAATCCATCCAGGCTCTCGCCGAAACGTGCAAAGGTTTCGTGGCTGCGCCGGGAACTTTTGCTGACGTCACTGCGCAGCACGCACAGGGCCTCGAAAAATGAATATAAATCGGGACGGGACTCGGCCTGCGGCGGTGATACCGCCGGGGGCGTGTCGAGTTGATCGAGCCATTGGTTATAGTTTGCCGTTATCTCAAGCTTCCAGTCATTCACAAGCGTTTTATGCCTTTCTGTCGTGCTGCCGGCGGCCATGGGCTGAATAGCGCAGGCTTTTTGATCAGCCGCCGCTTTATCACCGGGCGGCGTATTCTTGCAGTGTACGCATCAGGGTTTTATGGTCAGGCGGTATACGCCGGCGCTGCCGGCTGAAATGCTGCCGGACGGCATCCATCGGAGATGCGACCGTGGATTGGGTATTGAATAAGATGTAGCGCAAACGGCAGTCTTCGTCTTTAATGGCTTGATACGCTTCGTTTACGGCACAGAACTGCTCAGGAGCGTGCTCCGGCGGAAAGCGTTTGACAGCTTCCAGGTAGGCGGTTCGTACCGCTTCGTCATCGGCATCGGGCGTAACGCCCAACAGGTCGAATGGATTCATTGCAGGCTGCCCCCTGTTCAAAAGAGTTCCAGTTGTTCCGGTCCCTTGGGTTTAGGTTTTTTCTCCGGTGTCTTTTTGTTTTTACGCGATGACCTTTTCAGCGCATCGAACAGATCCGTCATGGCCTCAACCTCCTGCTCGTCAAAATCATCCGGGAAATCCATTTCAGGATCATCGGTGATTTCATGATTCTTGATCGCTTCCAGTTCGTTGCGCATCTTTTGCACGGCAACGGCCACCCGCGCTTCCTTTTGCTCCCGGGCAAGCTGCAATATGGTCTCCAATTCCCAGATCTGTTTGGGAAGGTCCTGAAAAGAGCCTGCCGCTGAATACTGCGCAAGGAAACGGTGGTAGCGGAAAAAGGCATCGTCGGGATGGCGTTGCAGCATGTTGTCGACACACCGCTTGGCGATTTCCGGATGGTCGCATTCATCGCTCAGGGCATAAGCCAGAATGGATTTGGCCTGGGCCCGGGTCGTTTCCATGCCGGCCGCCCGGAGCATATACCGTTCGAAGCGGTCTGTTTCCGCCCACAGGCCCATAACGGGTTCGGGAAGATCCTGGGCATAGAGCAAGGTGTCGGCCAGCGCTGCGGCCGTGATCGGGTCGGCGGCGCCTTTCAAGGCCTTGCGGACAGCCGCCAGGCTCCTTTGTCGGTGCCGGTCCGGCACGCCGTAATATTGGGCGACGATCCAGTAGAATACGTGAACTTTAAATTCACCGGCCGGTTGTTCGGCCAGGGCCTGCCGCCAGATCCGGTCGGCTTCGGCGTCGTTGCCGGCGAGCTGCTCAAAGGCCGCCCAGCGTGCATACAGATACGCGCGGCCGAGGTTGAAATGGTCTGCATTCGCATCCGCGACCGCGATCACGTTGGGCAGCAGCGCCCTGAACTTATCGGCCCTGTCCTTGAGCGCATAATTGTGTGCGGCCCGGATACAGGCCACACTGTACATTTCACGCACGGCGCGATCTGTAGGATCCAGTGCCAATGCCTGATCCAGGTAATTCATGGCCTTGACCAGCGCCTTGCGATTCATGCACCGGACGCCGGCCTTGAACAATACGTCTTTCTCCTCGGGAAATTGTTTGATCACCTGATCCAGATGCCTGTTGACACTGGCGCTGTCATTGATTTTTTCGAAAAAGCCGATCCGCGCCAGCCGCGTGTCCCGGGAATCGGGATCGGCCTCCAGGCTTTTTTCATAACAGTATCGGGCCAGTCCGGTGTTTCTAAGGGTGATGGTATTCCGGCGCCGGCGGCTGAAAAAGAAGCCGAACGGATTGTCGTCGGGGATCTCCTCTGAAAAAAGATCCCCCATTCGGCCGTAAACCAGGGCCCGCACTTTGGGCGACCCCGCATAAGGCGACGCATCCAGTTCCAGAAAATGTTCCCATTGCATCAGAATCTGCTCATCGAAGTCCTGCTGCTCAAAATACAAAGCGGCGGATCGGCTGGCCCAGAATTGCGCCAGGACATTGCCATTGCTCTTGGCCCTGGCCGAGCGGGCCAATTGTCGGAAATATTTCCAGGCAGGCTCGGAGGGCAATTGGAAGCAGGCGTTATAATACAGCTCGGTCAGGGTATACGCCAGCCCCGGCGACAACGTGGGGAAATGATCCAGGGCGCTCAACATGTGGTTCAGGGAATCGCGAAAGCGCCCCACCTGCCACAAATATTCGGCCCTAGCCAGGGCCGGGGCTATTTCCGGATAGCCGGCCACGGCGCACATCGATGCCAGCAAATCGGGGTCCCTGGCAACATCGCCACCGCCTGCCGGATGGGCCAACAGCTCCACATAGGGAACTGCGGCTGCTTCGGGTACGGTTCCGGCAGCGATCATTTTAAACGCCGCCAGGGCCTTGGCATCTTCCTGGCTGTAAAAGGCGCAATAGCCTTTAACCAGACATTTCCAGGAGAAAAAGATGGATTGCAACCCGATATCTCTGACGGCGGACAGGGCCCGCTGATACGCTTGCCCGGCAACGGCCGCAAGGGCCGTCTGAATTCGCTGCAGATGATCGCCCACAGCATCCGGCAGGGCTTGTGGCGGGGGGCTCTCTTCAAAGGCCATAACCAGGGCATCGGCAACCAGAGCACCTTCCTGCGGGGGGATTTGAACGCCGCCGGCCAACACTTTAATTGCCACCCCCGCTGCTTTGGCAAACTCCCGGCTCTTAAGCCACAGGCGAATACTTTCGACGCTATGCGCATCACCTGGCAATTTCTCGAGTTGGTCGAGAACCATGCCGGCCTCCACCAGCATTCCCTTGTCGAGCCTTTGTTTGTACAGGCCTTCATACGCCGCCCGCAGCCCTGGCAGGTAAGCGTCCGGGTCTTGCTTTATCAGCGCCTTGTAGTGGTCCACAGCCTGCCGGAACCGGCCGGCGGAAAGATGGTTTTTGGCCTGCTGCTCAAGGGTCTTGGGATACAAAACTTTGGAGCCGCCGCTCTTTTTTTTCTTTTTCTTAGCCATGGTCCGTATAAATGCAATTTTTACAGCCATCCTGTCAACTATCCACAAAAAGCCGCCAGTGAAAAGCCGAAAAAAAGTTCCGATAACATCGCGGCGGCCAAAAAGCGGACCTCGAAAAGACGGGCAGTTACGGAGGGGCCGCATGAGTGAAAGTGCAAGGAACTCCTTATTCCAGGAAATTTTGATTGAGAAAAATTTCTCTTTCGAAACCGTGAAAGGATCAGGCGGGTCGAGTGTGGCGCCGGATAAACACAGCCACGTCGGCTTTGTCAATGTCGCCCCGAGCCACGGCCAGCACCATCTCGGCGAAGTCATCCGCGGGGGCGCCGAAGTCAAATCCGTTCAGGTAGAGAAAGATGAGCGCAGTAACAGCACCGACGCGTTTGTTGCCATCGATGAAGGGATGGTTTTTTACCAGGTGAAACAGGTAGGCTGCGGCCATCTCGTAAACGTCCGTGTGCAGGAACTGGCCGCCATAAGTAGCCGACGGCATACCGAGGGCGGATTTGAGCAGCTCGATATCCCGGATGCCGGTGGCGCCACCGTAGCGGGCAACCTGGTCCTGGTGAATTTCCAGGACCTCGCTCAGGCTAAGGACCTGGCCGTCGGTGGAAATATCGAACGGCGTATCGGCGTCCGCACCAATCAATTCCAGCACCGGCTTTTCGATCACCAGTGCCAAGCTGTTTCCGTGCTTAGTCAGGGTCTTGATCATGGCTCGGACCTCCCACTTGCGTTAACACATTGTCGATACAAAAATACAACAAGCAAGCGACCCGGTCAAGGGTCGCCTGCAATATCCGCCGGTGGAGGTCGGGCTAAAGCCGTTCGAGGGCTTCTTCCAGTCGGCCGTCCACAAGGTGGGTATAGATCTGGGTGGTCGAGATGTCCCGGTGCCCCAGGGCGCGTTGGACAAGAAGCAGGTCGTTGGTGGCGCTGTAAAGCAGGGTCGCAAAGGTGTGGCGAAGGCCGTGCGGCGTCAGGGGCTTGTCGATGCCGGCCATTTTCAGCCAGTGGGCGAACCGGTTGGCGATCTGCCTTTGGCAAAGACGCGTGCCGCGGTTGGACAAAAAGAGCGCCTCGTCATCGGGTGTTCCAAGACGCCGGCGTTCAACCAGGTAGCGGCGCAGCAATATGCGCAGGTCGGTCTTTATGAACTTGACTTGGATCACATTACCCTTGGCCCGCACCCTGAGATGCTTGGCGTCCAAGTCGACGTCGTCGATATCCAGCGCGGCCAGCTCACCCAGCCGGATGCCGGTGCCCAGCAGCACCTCGATCATCACCCGGTCGCGCAGTACGGCCGGACCCGCGTGGCCCTTGAGCGCCTTGAGCAGGCGCCTTTTTTCCGCAGCGGTCAGGAACCCGGGCGGCTTGCGCTTAAGGCGGTGCAGCCGGATCGTGCGCGCCGGGTTGTCCGCGGTAATGCCCTCCCGGGCCGTCCACGAAAAGAATGCTCGCACCGCCGCCTTCATGCGATGCAGCGAGGCCGGCGACCCGAGGCGGCATTGAAAAATTTCAATATCTCCAGGTGCTCGCGGGTTTGGGGCATGACGCCGTCGTCGGCCGCAACCACCAATACAGCCAGATCGACGCTGTTCCGGCCGCGGATGGTGTTCTTGAGAAAATCGGTGTGGCCGGGGACGTCGATCAGGGCCACGCTGCGCCCGTCGGGCGGAATCAATTCAGCCACGCCCGCCTCCATGGACAGACCCCGGGCTTTTTCTTCGGCCTTGCGATCCGTGTCGATACCGGTGAGCGCTTTGATCAGTGAGGTTTTGCCGTGGTCTGCATGTCCGTCGACCCCGATGGTAAAGCAATTATTCATCCATTATCCTTCAAATAATGGAAGGGGCAAGGGGAATCGAACCTCCTCCTTGTTGTTCAGACGAGGCCAACGGTTTTGAAGAGCGCGGGGTGCCCAGCACCATTGCCCCTCTATCACCCAATAAAAGACGTGTATTAAAATCGGAATTCCGGGACCGAATCAGCGCCATGCGGTCCGGCGACGCGTTCGCGGCCTTGTCCGCGCCCGTAAATACCCATGGGCCTTAGCGCCTGGGTGGGGGGCGCGGATTCGGGCTGTCCTCACTCCATGATGTGCCCCCGGGTAAACAAGGCCAGCGTCGGCTGGGTAGCACTATCCGTTTTAAAAATGATACTGCCCCGGTACTTTCCCGGAGCCGACTTACGATTGCTGACGGTGATGTAATAGATCCCATCACGCTGTTGCGTTTAAACATCGATCATTTTCGCCAGCGGTTTGTCAATCTGTGTTGAAGTAATATGAAATGGATATTTCTGGTTTGGGGTAATCGTTGCTTTAGCCTGCAATGTTTCGTCTCTTCGTCCGCTCAAAACGATGTGACGGGGTTCGACACGGGCGAATTGAATCACCGAACCGCTCAATTGCAGCTGAATCCGGGGCTGGACCGGATCGTTTGTGAAGACGGTGATAGCTCTATCGAACACCCTGCCCCCGTATCCATTGGTGTTGGCCTTGACCACGATTCGATCCTGCGCGCCGGGAGCGATGATTTCCGGCCGTTGAGCGGTGGTGCAACCACAGCCGGTGCGGACATCGAGCACTTTCAATGGCGCGGTGCCCTGGTTTTCGATAAGAAAGGCGTGGGTGACCGTTTCACCTTCCAGTACTTCGCTGAAGGAGAACGCGTTTTGCGCCACAACCGCCTTGGGCGTACCGGCTTGGGCCTGATCTTTGATTGAGTCGACGGCGGTCGGGTTGTTTGTTTCCGTAAAAGAAATCGTTGCTGTACAAAGGAAAATGACCAACAAAATCAAGATCTTCGTTTTTTTCATCATCGAACCTCCTCAGGTGTATGGGTGTCCGGGCATACGGCCACGGCAATGCGCGCTCCCGGACGATTTTGCGGCGGCATGGGTTTGCTACGCTATCTTTTCCAGCCGTACCGCGCAGGCTTTGAACTCGGCGGTTTTGGACACCGGGTCGAAGGCCGGATTGGTCAGCTAGTTGGCGCAGCCCTCGCGGAAGTGAAAGGCCATCCACACCAGGCCCGGCGGCACTTCGGGCGTGATCTTGGCCGTAACTTCCACCTCGCCGCGGCGCGATGCCACGCGGATTTTCTCTCCCTGGGAAATGCCAAGGGCGCGGGCATCCTCGGCCGAGATGTCGGCGGTCTCTTCACCCAGCAGGTCGTTGAGTCCGCCGCAGCGGCCGGTCTGGGTGCGGGTGTGGTAGTGGTAAAGGCGCCGGCCGGTGCTCAGCACAAAGGGGTACTGCGCGTCGGGCTGTTCGGCCGGCGGGGTCTACTCCAGGGCGGCGAATTTTCCCTTGCCAGCGGTAAAATTGCCTTCTCTGTGCAGGACCTGCGTGCCGGGATGATCGATCGTGGGAACGGGCCACTGGAGCCCGTCGGCTTCGATGCGGCTATACTTGATGCCGGCAAAGACGGGGCACAGTTCCGCGACCTCCTTGTCCCAGATCTCCTGACCACTGGCAGAGTCCCATTCGAGCCCCATGCGGCGGGCGATCTCCCGGAAGATCCACCAGTTGGGCCGGGCCTCGCCGGGCGGTTCAACGGCCTTGCGTACCCGGCTGACCCGCCGTTCGCTGTTGGTAAAGGTGCCGTCGTCTTCGCTCCAGGCCGCGGCCGGAAACACCACGTGGGCGAAACGGGTGGTCTCGGTGGGGAAGATGTCGTTGCAAACCAAAAATTCCGCGGACTTCAGGCAATGCGCCACATGATGGATGTCCGGCTCGGTGTTGGCGATGTTTTCACCGAAAACGTACAAGGCCTTGATCTTGCGGTCGGCCAGACCGTCGATCATGTCCGGGATCATCAAACCGGGTTTATCCGACAAAGGGGTTCCCCACGCCTTTTCAAACTTGGCCCAGGCTGCGCCGTCGGTCACCTTCTGGTATCCGGGATAGTCCGCCGGCAGTGCCCCCATGTCGCAAGCCCCCTGGACGTTGTTCTGGCCCCGCAGCGGGTTGACGCCGCCGTACTCAAAACCCACATTGCCCAGCAGCATCTGCAGGTTGGCGGTGCTCATTACGTTGTTCACCCCGCAGGTGTGCTCGGTGATCCCCAGGGTGTACATGAGCATGGCCGGTTTGACCGAGGCCATTTTACGGGCCACCTGCCGGATGGTGTCGGCACTCACGCCGGAGATCTCTGCGGCCCGCTCGGGCGGATAGTTCATCACCACCTCCTTCATGGCCTCAAACCCGGTGGTGTGGGCCGCCACATAGTCGCGGTCGTAGAGATCCTCGGTGATCAGCACATGCATCAGCCCGTTAATCAGAGCCACATCCGATCCCACCTTGATCTGCATATAGGTATGGGCGTGCCGTGCGATGCCGTTGAACCGGGGGTCGGCCACGATGAGATAGGCGCCGTTGCGCACCGCCTGCTTGATCCAGGTGGCGGCCACGGGATGAGCCTCGGTCATGTTGGAGCCGATGACGAAAAAAAGCTTGCCGTGCTTGAACTCCCTGAAGGAGTTGGTCATGGCGCCGGAGCCGAAGGACTGGGCCAGCCCGGCCACGGTGGGGGCATGACAGGTGCGGGCGCAGTGGTCGATGTTGTTGGTGCCGATGGCGGCCCGGAAAAGCTTCTGCATGTTGTAGGAATCTTCGTTGATGCTGCGGGCGCAGCTGATGCCGGCCAGGGCGTCGGGCCCGTGATCCCGAATGATCTGGAGAAATTTTTCGGCCGTAAGGTCTAGGGCCTCGTCCCAGGACGGACTTTCCACACCCTATAAAG
>DHGT01000155.1 GCA_002402905.1 Desulfatitalea sp. UBA4791
AAGGGATGCTGCGCATGGGGAGCATGGCACAGAAAGTGATGCCGCCCGTCATGAAACCTGCCTCACGGGAAGTCTGTCTGAGGGTGTCCTTCAGATACTGCCGGATGATGTCGAAGGAAAAGGTGGCTTCTTCATCGAGTTGCAATCCGATTTCCTTGAGTCGATGAATCGTGGTCTTCAACGGCTGTGAATGGGATATCTCAGAAGGTCCCAGCTGGAAAAAACGCTCGAAAAGCGCGTTGAGCCTGACCTGCCAACCCTCGAGGGAATCGACGCAGGCATCGAGTTGCGCGATGCTCTCGTGGATGGCATCGGCATAGGCGATAACGCGTCCCAAGATGTCCCCATCTCCGGAAGTAATGGATTGGAATGGCAAAACTTCACTAAAGAGCCTGGATTCCCGGCTGTCCATGCTCCATCCCAGGATCAATCGATCCAGGCCTTCCTGCCAGGTGTTCTCCCTGAATCCGGGCAATCCATGGCGGCTGCGATCAGCCCTGTCCCATCCCCAGCGGATGCCGGCCTCTTTTACCCAACGGTGAATCAGTTGCAGATCGGATTCGAACAATCCGAAGCGCGATTGGATACTCGGACATGCGAGAAGACTCAAGACTCGCGAGGCTTCCATCCGACTGTCGACCAGATCCAGAAGCTGAATAAAGGTATCGATCGTCGAATTTGACGCCAAGAGGTTTTGATCGGCCACGCTGTAAGGAATTTGGGGCATTGCTTCAGCGGGATTCCCGAATACGGCATGAATAAACGGCGCATAAACGGCGATATCCGGTGCCATGACCAGGATGTCCCTGGGTTCAAGACCCGGGGTATGATCCAGCATGTCCAGCAACTGGTCGTACAGCACCTCCACTTCCCGCATGGGGCTGTGGCAGCTATGCACCCGCAAGCTTCCATCGGCATGCACGACCTCATCCGTGGGTACCTCGTCCGGCCGACGGCGGTCGACCAGATCCAGAATATCCTGCTGGATCCGCCCCAACAACAGATCGTTCCGGTTGTCCTGGAACAATTCGAGGTGATGGGCCTCGCATTGATGGATCAAGTCGAAAAATTGTTTCCCCTGCACGCCCAATGACGCCAGGAGACGGTTACCGCTCTGAAAATACAATGCGCCATTGTCTGGTGCGCCCGGAATGCGGGATCGAAGGCGGACCATTTGTTGATCCGAAAGGATATCGGCCCAATAGTGACGGCAGGGATTCAGCAAAAATAGAAAGACCGGAATTCTCTGGGCAAGAGCCTCGAGTACCTCCAGGTGGAACGGCGGCAAGTGGGACACGCCAAAGACGGAGATCCTGGAGGGTAATCCACGCCATGCAAGGTCGTTTTGCCGAAGTCTCTCCACCAGCTCTTTTTGAAGAGCGGAACGGTGTGAGCCGGTTTGTTGCTGCGCTTCGAGGGCCCGCCACAAGTAGGCTTGCCATTGGTGCGACGTAGGCAGTCGTTCGGCGCCCGCCCTGCCCGTCTCCCAACCCACAAGCCAATCCGGCCGGAACACGGCGTATTGATCGAAGGTGTCTGCAATCTTGCGGCTTAACAGAAATCGTTTGAGGGGGTTGGTATCCTGGGCCAAATAGTGCTGTAAAGGCTCAAAAACAGAGTGCGCCAAGAGGTCTGGCAATAGACGGTAGATGCGAAAGGCCAGGGTCGATTTGTCGTAGGCCCCGGTCATTCCAAAGGAGGCATCCACGAGGCCGCAAAGCCGGTCGATGAAGGCATTGGGAAAAGGAAATTCTATGTTGGCGCAAATCCCGTTGATGCTGGCAACTTGCAGGGATATCCAGCGCTGCATGCCCCTGCTTTGTACCAGCACCACGTCGGGCTGCAACACCGCGTGTGGACTCGCTTCGACGGGTGCGGCCAGTACCTCGGCCAACCCCCTGACCAGCATTTCCATATGGTTGCCGGAGATGATGTGCAATTCGCTGGGCATCCCGGCAACCTATTTCCTTTTCAACCGTTTCAAAGCAACGCCACCGGCCGTACGGATCAGGCCCATTCGACGACTTTTTTCACGAGTTTTTCAATGCCCACGGCAATATCTTTGATGCCCGGTCCCAGCATGTAGGCCGGTGTGGTGACGATTTTATGCTTCTGATCCACATGAATCTGATTGACCTGGCAATTCATGTGCTTCGCGCCCATGGTTTCAATCGCGGCGGCCGTACCGACATCCGTACCGATGGTGACTTCGGGCTTGAGACGCCCCAGCGCGCGCGCGACCGTTGCCGGCGCAATGCACAAGGCGCCGATGGGTTTTTGAGCGGCTACCATTTCATCGAGAATCCTTTGAACCTGTGGATGCACGGTGGCATCCGGACCTTTCACCGCGAAATCGCTCAGATTTTTGGCTGCCCCGAATCCCCCCGGCAGGATCAGGCCGTCGATCTGATCGGCCCGAACAGTTCCAAGGTCCACGATATTTCCCCGGGCGATTCGCGCGGACTCCACCAGAACATTTCTCTTCTGATCGGCGACCGACTGATCGGTGTGATCGATCACGTGCATTTGGTCGCTGTCGGGTGCCATACAAACGATCTCTGCACCGGCTTGATCCAGAAAGAGCAGCGTCAAAACGGCTTCGTGAATTTCAGATCCATCGAAAACGCCGCATCCGGACAAGAGCACACCAATTTTTTTGGCCATGGGAAATCTCCTTTTTCAACGATTTAATTTAAATAGGATTATTCCAAGACGTGTTTGTCGAGCACAAAGCACGTAAACATGCCTTGGAACAGCGTCTCTTCACCCGATGAAACAGATACCGCCACCCAATGTTTTTTCCCCTGGATCTCTTCGACCCGTGCGGTGGCAACCACCTGTTCCCCGACGCGAACCGGCTTCAGGAACTTGACATCCGCTGCACCTAAGACGACATTGGGATGGTTGACGGCGATCATGGCGGCATAATCGGCCAACCCGAAAATAAAACCGCCGTGGACCAACCCGGTTTTATCGGCCGCCATGGACGACAGGGTCTCGAGTCGTACCTGACTGTAACCCTCCTTCACTTCAAGGGGGTGTCCACAAAGATCAGGGTCAATGGCTTGGTGGGTGATGATATCCATCATTTGCATCCTTTCCGGTTCTCTTTAAAGGCAATGCTGGACGATGGCCACAAAACCTGTTGTTGAAACGGCAACCTTCGAGAAAACGATTTGAATTTAATGGGAAACCAATATATTCCGTGGTAAAAGACCACTCGGGATAGTCAGCCGCGATTATAGGCAAAGGCCCTTGAAGAAGTCAAACAGATCTCAAACGAAACCTTCTTCGCACAAGATCCATTACAGGAACAACTGGAGAAATATGGAAATGACAGATCTTATTCAGCACCGCCTGGCGGAAATCCGCAGGCGGATGCATGAACAGGAGCTCGATGGGGTGCTCGTCCTGGTCGAGGAAAATCGCCGTTATCTCAGTGGGTTCACCGGAGAGGACCACCAATTTGACGAGTCCGCCGGTGCCTTGTTGATCACCGATCGGTCCCAGGTCCTACTAACCGACTCCCGCTTTGAGATTCAGGCGCACCATGAAGCACCGGCGTACCAGGTCTTGATCTATCCGAACGGGCTGGCCAAGGAACTTGCAAATATTTCTCAAACGTTGGGCATCAAACGCCTCGGGTTCGAAAGCAATCGCGTGTCGGTTCAGCAGCATCTGAACATAAGAAAAGAATTAGATAAAACCGAGAACCGACTGGAAATGATCCCATTGGAGACGTTTGTCGAAGCCCTGCGCGAGATCAAGTCCGGAGATGAAATCGAAAAGACCCGGAAAGCCTTGTTTCTGGCTGAAGATGTTTTTCGTCATGTGGCCAAAACCCTGAAGCCGGGCATGAGTGAAAAGGCGGTGGCCTGGGCCATGGAGTCGGGCATGCGACATGCGGGCGCCGATAGCCTCTCTTTCCCTGTCATTTTGGCGGCCGGACCCAACAGCGCCCTGCCCCACGCCATTCCCACCGATCGTCCCATCCAGGCCGGCGAGCCGATCCTGTTCGACTGGGGTGCCAGGTTGAACGGTTACTGTTCGGATTCCTCGCGCACGCTGATTCTCGGAAAACCGGACGACACCTTTCTGGCCGTATTTCACACCGTGCTGGAAGCGCAACAAAAGGCCATAGCGGCGATCAAGGAGGGTGCCAGCACCAAGGCGGTGGATGCCGTTGCCCGAAATCATATTCACGCCAAGGGATTCGAAGGCAAATTCGGTCATGGGTTGGGCCACGGCACCGGACTGGCCGTTCACGAAGCGCCGCGTCTGAGTCCGCTGAGAGAGTCTGTTTTGCGTAGCGGCATGATCGTCACCGTGGAGCCCGGCATTTATCTGCCCGAATGGGGTGGTGTGCGCATCGAGAATCAGGTGGCGGTCACCGCCGGCGGTGCCGATGTGTTGAGCCGGTTGAGCACGACATATCAAATCGACCGGATTTAATTGATAGAGGTCAATATCGATTTATGCAGCCAATTGAGCCCTCATTGGACCGGTGGGTCGATCAATACATCAATCACCTGATTGTCGAGAAGGGTTTGGCGGCCAAAACCATCGAGGCCTATAGCGCGGATCTGGCCTCTTTTCTGCAATTTCTCAAGTCAGAAAAAATAGAACGCCTCCAAGATGCGGATACGACCGCTATCTTGAAATATGTCATCGATCTCAGGAAGACCGGCCGGGGTGCGCGGACACGTGCCCGGCATCTCGTTACCATTCGTGGCTTTTTCCACTTTTTGACCCAGAATGGCCTTTTAGCCGAAAACATTGCCAAAATGGTCGAGCTGCCCAAGAGCGGCCTCAAATTGCCCGACGTGCTCAGTCAGGAAGAGGTCACCGATCTCATCGCGGCGCCGGATCGTGAAAAACCCTTGGGACTGCGTGATGCAGCCATGTTGGAAATGATTTATGCCGCCGGCCTGCGTGTGTCGGAACTCATCGACTTGCCGGTGGGGTCCGTCAATCTGGAAGCTGGATTCGTGCGCGTCATGGGCAAGGGCAGCAAGGAGCGTATCGTGCCGATTGGCGGCAAAGCCATAACGTGTCTTCATGACTATTTGGACCATGCGCGTCCCTTGTTGCTCAGAAACATGAGCAGCCGTTTTCTGTTTGTCGCCAGGGCCGGCAAGCCCATGACCCGTCAGGGTTTCTGGAAGCTGCTCCGTCGCTACGCCCTTCAAGCCGGTATTACCAAACGCGTCACGCCTCACAGTTTGCGTCACTCGTTTGCAAGCCATTTACTGGAAGGTGGCGCCGATTTACGTGCGGTGCAGATGATGCTCGGCCATGTGGATATCGGCACAACGCAGATTTATACGCACGTGGCCCAGCAGCGCCTGATCGAAATTCACCGGCATTACCATCCGCGGGGATGAACACCAGTATCCAAAGATATCCCGTTTGACAGTCATCTTCATAATGTTTAAAAAGCGCCATTCAAACGGGTGCTACCGCACCTTGGGAATGGTACAATACTATCTCTTGCCTTGGCTGGTGATGGTACCGAAACGGTAATGACCTTGGAAAAAAGTGACATAAAGGATCTCGATCGTGGAAAAATCTAACTCAAGCGCTTCGTCGTCCCTCTGGATCGGAAATGACAAGGAGCTTCGCACCGGTATTACGGCATTCAAAGAGGCTGTGGCCAATATTGGTCGTCCTGTTTTTGTCGTCGGACCATCCGACGCACCCGCCGTGACCCATAACGGTACGATGCTATGGGGGGCGGCTCCTGACATCGGATCTCAAGGAAAGCCGCTGTTGGGTTTTGCGCCGCCTGTCCAACCGATGAACCTTGGCGATCCTCTTTTCAAACGGGATCTAAACATCCGCTATGCCTATGTGATCGGCGCCATGGCCAACGGCATTACCTCCGTAGAGATGGTCCGGGCGGCAGGTGAAGCTGGAATGATCGGTTTTTTCGGCGCAGGCGGGCTTTCCCTTGGACAAATCGAATCCGCCATCGATCGTCTCACGTCCGAAAGGGATGGCGTTCCATTCGGCGTCAATCTCATCCATAGCCCCAACGACCCCCAACTGGAAGAGGCGGTCGTCGACCTGTACCTGCGCAAAGAGATCCGTCTGGTCAGCGCTTCGGCCTACCTGGGGTTGACCCTTCCCCTGGTCTATTATCGCATCAAAGGAATTCACCAGGCGCAAGACGGCTGTATTGTTTGTCCCAACCATATCGTCGCCAAGGTGTCGCGCATCGAGGTGGCAAGTAAATTTTTTGCACCACCACCCGAAAAATTTCTAAAAACGCTTGTCGAGCAAGGCAGGATCACCGAGCGGGAAGCACACCTGGCCGAGCGTATCCCTCTGGCCCAGGACATGACCGCCGAAGCGGACTCGGGCGGACATACGGATAACCGGCCCGCCCTGACCATGTTACCCACGTTTATGGCCCTGAGGGATGAGGCCATGCAACGTTACCGGTTCGCATCGCAACTGAGGGTCGGACTAGGCGGTGGCATCGCGACGCCGGAATCCGCCGCCGCGGCTTTTGCCATGGGCGCGGCCTATGTATTGACCGGATCCATCAATCAGGCATGCGTGGAAGCGGACACCTCCCATGCGGTACGCGAGATGCTCGCCCAGGCCCAGCAGGCCGACGTCACCATGGCGCCTTCCGCCGATATGTTCGAAATGGGGGTGAAAGTACAGGTGCTTAAACGGGGGACGATGTTTGCCATGCGCGCGGCGCGCCTCTATGAACTATATCGCACTTACGACCGCTACGAACAGATCCCCGAAACCGTTCGCGCCACAGTCGAAAAAGATTTTCTTCAAGCCTCTTTTGAAGAGGCCTGGGGGCAGACGCGTCAATTTTTCGAACAGCGCGACAGAATGCAGATCGACCGTGCGGAACGGGATCCGAAACACAAAATGGCCCTGGTCTTTCGTTCTTACTTGGGCAGGGCGTCTTTGTGGGCCAAAAGCGGTGATCCGGCACGCCGGATCGACTATCAAATCTGGTGCGGACCTGCCATGGGAGCGTTCAACGCCTGGGCCAAGGGGTCCATTCTCGAGCCGCCCCAAAACCGTCATGTGGCTACCATCGGCATCAATCTGCTTTACGGCGCGGCCGGCCTCATGCGATGCAATTGGTTGCGCAGTCAGGGGATCATCGTCCCATCCCAGGCGGCTCTATTTCGACCGATGGAACCGGCGGACATCCAACGCCGAACGTCTTGCTAAACCACTTCGATTTTATTTAGTGCCCATCCACGAATGCCCAATTGTCCCGATATCTGCNNTTGCACGAAAAATTTAATCCTCGGAATATCAGCCATATGCCTGCGGTTAAATTTTTCGCGCGCCTTGATCTCGACCCAATTTGCCTATTTGTGGACGGACACTATTTAGAAAATCAGTGTAGAGTCGGGTGACCGCGATCACGTGACCATAAACGGGATGGCCCTCATCTCCGTTGGACTTCGATGGTCCCATATGGGTTTCCGAAAAGGTGGTTCGTTTGACCGATATGTCATTTTCAACGGTTTCAGTCTGGATCACGGTTCGAATGCAATAGCTGAATTGTTGTTCGTTCCCTGGATGAATGAATAGATAATGTTGCGGCATATTCCTGGCGCCATTCAATGTGGGACGTGCATGAATTTTAAAAAATCCCTGCGATTTAAGCCAGGGCTTTAAATCATTAAGGATTTTAGCAGCATCCGGAATGGTCAATTTTAGTGCGCCCACCAGATGTCCAGCCAGGTAAACCTTGAAAGCTTCCTTGGCATTGAATTGACGCGTTACCCCGGATTGAATGCCGCCTAGTGGATCCGGAGGTAAAAATTCCCTTGCCCACCGTTTCCATTTCGCCAAACTAATCTGTAACTTACTGGACAAGTACCTGCTATTATAATAAATCATTTGAACTCCAGGTTGTTTGGTTGTTGTATCTGATTAACAACTTATGAATCACTCGTCAAGTGTTGCAAATTAACAGCCGATGGATTATGTATAGTTTTTGCATGACATCGAGGGGCTTGTGCCCCGGCAATCGGTCGCGATGGCTGGTTTTTTGATATGTGCCGAGTTCGGGTGTTTGACCGACCAGGCCGACAACATATTATTCTGTGGTTTGATTCGATATGAAAAATAATGACCCTTTTCAGGTCCCGGTGGCCATCATCGGCATCGGCTGCATGTTTGCAAAATCAGCCGATCAAAAGTCTTTCCTGAGAGTGTTGATGCGAGGTGTGGATGCCATCACCGATCCCCCCGAAACGCACCGCTATCTAAATGACTATTTTGATGCAGATCCTAAAAAACCGGATCACATCTACTGCAACCGTGGTGGTTATCTGCCTCTGGTTGATTTTGACCCTTCCGAATTTGGAATTCCGCCTACGGCTCTCGAGGCGACCGACACCTCTCAGCTGTTAGGGCTCCTCGTAGCCAAGCAAGCCCTCGATGACGCAGGCTACGGCATAAACAACGGACGCACTTTCGATCGCGAGCGAACCAGCGTTATTCTCGGCGTCACCGGCACTCAGGAACTGGTCATTCCCTTGGGTGCCAGACTCGGCCACCCGCTTTGGCGGCGGGCCCTGACCGACGCCGGCGTGACCGAAACGACAGCAGATGATGTTATCCAAAGGATTGCAGAGGGCTACGTCTCCTGGCAGGAAAGTTCATTTCCCGGTCTTTTGGGCAATGTGGTGGCCGGTCGTATTGCCAATCGATTGGATTTGGGAGGCACAAATTGTGTCGTGGACGCGGCCTGCGCCAGCTCCATGAGCGCCATTCACCTGGCGCTGATGGAATTGGCCACCGGCCGGTCGGATATGGCGATCACGGGCGGTGTGGATACCATCAGCGATGCCTTTATGCACATGTGCTTTTCCAGGACTCAAATTCTTTCCAAGAGCGGGAATATACGGCCCTTTTCAAAAAATGCAGATGGCACGGTCCTGGGTGAAGGCGTCGGCATGCTGGTATTGAAGCGATTGGATGACGCCCAGCGTGACGGCGACCGTATCTACGCCGTCATCAAAGGCTTGGGCGCAGCCAGCGACGGCAAATCCCAAAGCATCTACGCGCCGCGTCAGAGCGGGCAAGTCGCGGCCCTCAGGCGCGCTTTTCAGAGCGCAGGCATCGCGCCGGACAATATCGGGTTGGTCGAAGCGCATGGCACGGGCACGCGCGTCGGCGACCAGGTCGAGTTCAAAGCCCTTTGCGAGGTATTCGGTTCGGTCGCATCCAAAGGCGAGCGTTGCGCCCTGGGTTCGGTGAAGTCCAATATCGGTCACACCAAAGCGGCAGCCGGGACCGCAGGTTTGATCAAAGCGGCCTTTTGCCTCTATCACAAGGTGTTGATACCGACCTTGAAAGCAGATCCGCCGGATCCCAATCTGGATGTTGCCAATAGTCCGTTTTACATCAATCAGGACTTGAAACCCTGGATTCCCGGAAAAGACCACGTGCGTCGCGCCGGCGTCAGCGCCTTTGGTTTCGGGGGCAGTAATTTCCACGCGATTCTCGAAGAGTTTGACCCCCATAAAAAGGAACCCTCCTGGGACGGGAGTGTCGAAATCGCCGCATTTTCTGCACAAAGCGAGGAATCGCTGGCCCAAGTGATAGAAGCGTGGCGCGCCAATGTGGCCCAAAGCAGCGAAGAGAACAACGTGGGGCGATGGGCGGCCCAAAGCCGGAAGAAATTCGACTCGAAGGATCCTTATCGCCTCGTGATGGTCCTTGATTCGGCAAACGACCTCACGCATGTCATGCAACGCTGCGATGCCGCCAAGCAGAAACTGGCGACCCGGCACGATCATGCGCAGCCTGCTGCAGATGGTATTTTCATAGGCTTTGGAGATCCACCGGGCAAATTGGGTTTTCTTTTTCCGGGACAAGGCAGTCAATACGTCGGCATGGGTCGCGATTTAATCTGCTGTTTTCCCGAGGCGATACAAGTCCTTCAAGAGGCCGAGGCGGCCATGAACAGTAAGATCCGCCTCTCCGACTCGATTTATCCCAAGTTGCTCGACGACCCTGCAGAAGCCGAAAACCGGCTCAGACGTACCGATATCGCACAACCGGCCATCGGCGCCATCAGTGCCGCCATGCTGGCTGCACTCAACACCTTCGGGATCGTGCCGGATGGCACCTGTGGTCACAGTTATGGCGAGTTGGTGGCCTTGTACGCCGCCGGTCGTCTGGATCGAGAGGCCTTGTGGCAGCTATCGGAAGCACGGGGCCGATTGATGGCCGCGGCCGGCAGCCATGGTAAAGATGCGGACCCGGGCAGCATGCTCGCGGTTCGCGGCCCCATAGCGGAATTGGATCATCTCGCTACGGAACTGCCCGAAGGCGTTGTTCTGGCCAATCGAAACAGTCCTGAACAAGGGGTTCTTTCCGGACCTGCCGCAGCCATCGAAGCCGCGGAAAAAATTTGTAAATCAAAAGGATATCAAACAATTAGATTGCCCGTGGCCGCGGCGTTCCACAGTAAGCTGGTTTCCGACGCCCAGATCCCCTTTCAAAAAATGGTGGATCAGGTGCACTGGCGATCGGGCCGTTCGATCGCAGTCATGAGCAACTCCCTGGGCGGCGCGTATCCCGATGCCAGCGACCAGGCCAAAGCGGTGCTGGGCAAGCAACTGGCCTTGCCGGTGGATTTTATCGCCAACATTGAGCATCTTTATGCAGATGGTGTGCGTACCTTTGTTGAGGTCGGGCCCAAGGCCGTTTTGACGCGGTTGGTCGAGAAAATTTTAGATGGCCGTTTTTTCCACGCAATGGCACTGGATCGTTCTGGCGGTCGCTCAACCGGCGTTGGCGATCTGGCCCATTCACTGGCCAGGTTGGCCGCATTGGGGTACCCTGTTTTGTTGCAGCAGTGGGAAAAACCCCTTCCGGAACCCATGCCCAAGCGCATGCGCATTCCTCTGTCCGGAGCCAACTACAAAACACCGAGACCCGCGAGGCCACCGGTAACACGACGAGAAAAACAGGAAGATACGGATCGAAAGGTGGCACCGGCGAGCTCGTCTCACCCCGTCAACACGGTGCCCATAAAAACTGGACCGGCCCTCACCCGGCCCGAACCCTCACGACAACAAGCGATCGACATGCCAAGCGGTCGCCAAAATGAAATAAAGCACGAGATCAAGACAATGGATCCTTCCAAAAAAGAGTATTTGAGTCACGCCTTGACTACTGTCCAACAAGGACTCGCTTCCATGCAGGCGCTTCAGTCCCAGACCTCGGAAACGCATCAAAAATATCTGGAAGCCCAGGCCGAAGCCAGTCGAACGCTTCAACAGATGTTGCGCAGCACACAGCAACTGGTGGATGCCGGCATGGGTGGGTTCACGGCTGGGACCTACCACCGCGATGATGGCACGATGCCGGAGAGGCAGCCGTCCAAGAGTGCGCCCACTATCAGCTCGTCGCCCCCTGCCCCCCCGACCCGCACCATCGTCGACCAAAGCCAGGCGGTTCCGGTCGCGTCCGTGCAGCCGGCATCCCGCCAGGTGGAAGTCAAAGCACCCGTGACCACCGAAAGCCATTCCGGTGGACAGCTTGAAGCGATCCAAAAGGCGTTGGTGGCCATCGTCAGTCAACTGACTGGATATCCTGATGACATGCTGGCCATGGATATGGACATCGAGTCCGATCTGGGGATCGACTCGATCAAACGGGTGGAAATATTGTCCGCACTCGAGGAGCAGATGCCGGACCTGCCCAGGGTGACGCCTGACATGATGGGAACCTTGAAAACCTTGGGCCAGATTTGTGACTACCTGGGATCAGGTGTTTCACGAATGCCCCAATTGCAGGCATCGGTCCAATCTTCCACTCCTGCTGCCCCACTCCAGGCAACACCCAAAGGGGGGGATCAGGGTGGGGTGCAAACAGCGCTGTTGAAGGTCGTTGCGACCTTAACCGGCTACCCGGAGGAGATGTTGGGCCTGGATATGGATATCGAATCCGATCTGGGGATCGATTCGATCAAACGCGTTGAAATTCTATCGGCCATGGAAGATCAGATGCCCAACCTTCCCAAGGTGACGCCCGATATGGTCGGTACCTTGAAAACACTCGGACAGATCTGCGAGTATCTGTGCGGCAACGGCAGCGCGGACGCAGCGCCGCTATCGGGCTCATCATTATCTGGTGATGAGCCAGCATCGAACCCGCCCCAGCCTCAGGTCTGCGCCCGGTCGCGAGTCGAGGAGGAGGCTTCCCCATCCGTCCCTCGGTATCGGATCGATGTGATGGATCTGCCCGCAAACCATAGGGTGCGCGGTGCGCATCCGATTCGATCAGGCGCACCATTTGCCATCGGCCTGGCGGCTCGGCAAGGCGAGTTTGGGGATGCATTGGAAAAGGCCATGACATCGGCCGGTTGGTCCATCCTTCGCCTGACCGAACACACGCAAATTACACCAGAAACCAAACTGGCAGGGCTCGTCCTATCGGCCCCACAGGAAGCGAGCGACGCCTTCCGATGGGCACAAATTTGCCACCCCGCCTTGCAAGAGGCCGTGAAGGCGGGTTGTAACGCTTTTTTTTGCACGATCAGTCGTCTGGATGGCGCCTTCGGGTTCGCTCAAAAGCCATTGTCCGACCCTGAACAAGGTGCCTTGGCCGGTTTGGTGAAAACCGCAGCCATCGAATGGCCCGAGATTCGTTGTTTGGCCTTGGATGTCGACCCACAATGGCACGGTAGCGGCGCAGCCGCTGGAGCCGTGATCCAAGAGGTGACTTTTCGAGACCCGGCCGATGGAATCGAAATCGGACTGGGTCCCGAGCGTCGGGTAGGCCTCCAAATGGTTGCCGAGGCGCCCGTTTCGGGTAAGACGCTCAGTCTGGATCGCGATGATGTGGTTGTCGTAAGCGGTGGCGCACGCGGTGTGACGGCTGCGGCCGCAACGGCCTTGGCGATGGAGGCGCCGTGTCGTCTGGTTCTGCTGGGACGATCACCGCAACCGACGCGCGAACCTGAATGGTTGCAGGGGATTTCCGAAGAGTCTGCCATCAAAAAAGCGATCCTGGCCCATTCGACCGCAGGCAAGCCGCTCGCTCCCCGGGACCTGGAAAAAATCTATCGTCAATGGATGGCCAACCGGGAAGTCCTCTCAACGGTCGAGCGTTTACGTAGCCTCGGAATCGATGTGTTCTATTTCAGCGTCGATGTGTGTGACGCCAAAGCCGTCCGTGACGTGATGTCGAAAGTGCGCCGGGAGCACGGGACGATCAGGGCCATCATTCATGGGGCCGGCATCCTCGAAGATCGGCTGATCGTAGATAAAAAATTAAATCAATTCTCAGTGGTTTATGACACAAAAGTGAAAGGTTTGAATTCACTGTTGGAGGCCACTGAAAACGATGAACTCAAATATCTGGTGCTCTTTTCATCGATCAGCGCCAGAATGGGCAACACCGGTCAGGCCGATTATGCCATGGCCAACGAAGCGCTCAACAAAATCGCGTTACAACAAGCCTACCAGAGGCCGGGATGCAAGGTTCTTGCTATAAATTGGGGGCCTTGGGACGGTGGTATGGTCACCCCCTCCTTGAAACGGGTATTCGAAGGCGCCGGCATTTCGTTGATTCCCGTCCAAGCCGGTGCAAGGGCCATGGTAGCCGAGATGGGCCAACCGCTCGACGCATCTGTGGAGGTTGTCATCGGCGGACCGTTGCCTTCGACCTCTAAACAACCGGATGATGGCCAAGATGCAGCGGCCACCTGCGAAGCAGACGAGTCTATGTCACTGGCGGCCAAACGGGATATCGACCTCGATCGTTATCCGATTTTGGAGGCGCACCGCCTGGACGGCCGACCGGTCGTTCCGTTTGCGCTCATGACCGAGTGGCTGGCCCATGGTGCGTTGCACGCCAATCCGGGGTTGTGTTTATACGGGATCGACAATCTGAGGTTGTTCAAAGGCATTGTCCTGGACGGCCAAAGCCGAAGCATCCGGTTGATGGCTGCTGCCGCCAAACGTAAAGATGGAATGTATACCGTGGATGTTGAGGTGCGTGACGGGAAGCAAAACGGTTCCTGCCAGATCCATTCGAGTGCCACCGCCCTGTTGGCCGATCGCTTCCCGGCTCCGCCCTCATTCGAGGAGAACGGGCACTTCAAGGCCACGGCGTACCAGCGAAGCCTCGGCGAGATCTATGAACATATTCTGTTTCACGGAGAGGCCCTGCGGGGCATTGAAAAAATCATCCATTTTTCGGACAAAGGATTGACGGCAAGGGTCCGTTCCGCCCCGGCACCGCAACAGTGGCTTCAGGATCCCATGCGCAGTCGCTGGATCGCAGACCCGCTGGTAATGGATTGTGCATTTCAAATGGCCATCATCTGGTGCTACGAGCATCAGCAATTGGTTTCGTTGCCGAGTTATGCGGCGGCATATCGCCAGTATCGTGATCGTTTCCCCTCTAAGGGGGTCACCGCGGTCATGGAAGTCGTCAGGACGACCGACCGAAAATTGACGGCCGATTTTACATT
Organism: Desulfatitalea sp. UBA4791; assembly: GCA_002402905.1. Taxonomy (GTDB): domain Bacteria; phylum Desulfobacterota; class Desulfobacteria; order Desulfobacterales; family Desulfosarcinaceae; genus Desulfatitalea. The sequence goes on from DHGT01000155.1 coordinate 14,486, forward strand.
CCTGGATGAGGATAAAAAGGTTATCGCTTGCATGACCGGCTACGAAGCGGTCATGGACCAGAATCTGTTCAAGGCTTTTGGGGTCAAGGCCGCCTGAGGTTTTCAGATGCCTTGCTACGGGCTTGCCGTTTGATGCGCAAAAGCGCCGGACTGGTGTTGATAAACATCAGGGACGATCGGCATCCGCGGTCCAGAAAAAAGGTTTCCAGCCGATCGAACAAAACGGGATGCGTGGGCCATCGGAATCCCTTGGCCCTGCTTCTCAAAGCATCCCATTGGGCTTTACACTCCTCATCATGGGCGAACACCTTCTCCTGCGCCGGTTCGCAGAGGAACATGGCGCACATCAGGGGCCTGACCTGCCAACAGCAGCCGTCGGCCTGCAGATAGGTGCACTTGTGATCATTGAAGGGAGACCGCAACGCCTCAAACATCTTTTGAACCGCCGCATCGCTCGAACAACAAACATTGACGACCATATCTGCCCAAAAAGCGACGATACCATCTTTGCTGCAACACGCACTGAGCTGATTGGAATAGCAGCTGCGGGTGCAATGGGCACTGAAATGGCGGTCCAGAAAACGATCCACTTCTGATCGAAATGCAAGGTATGGCGCCAGCTCCTGGAATAACGCCTGGCGTTCGCCTGTTTTCAACAAGCCCAGTTGCTCGACGGCCATTTGCAAGGCATCCCACTGTTCTTGCTGATAATCGTTCATATGTTCGGCCCCTTGTGAGTCATTTTTTCTCGTATAGAAAAAATATTTCATCTTTTCAATGGGTTTTTGCCTCCTCTTGGATTTCCCTTGACAATCAAAGTCGGCCTGTTACAAAGATCCCATTCCCGACACTTTTGATATTTGCCGCTTGGAGACGCAATTGAGTCACGCGGTGGGTCTCAAAAGGAACCGATCTGCCCCGCTCTGTTTTTCAAAATTCATACTGCCCTTGACCTCGGGAGAAACTCATGAATGAACGTGCCAACACTCCAATCCATCCCCTCAATGCCATTGCCGATCAATTCCGTTCGACCGAATCTGAGTCGGGTGAAGCTTTTGATATCCCTGAACAGAATGAATCGGCAGAAGAATTGAATGGCGGCCAGGCGGCCGTGACATCCATACCGCTTCTAAAATTTTCTTCATGCGGCAATATGCGGGAGGTGGCGCCACACCTGCTTGAACCCGCGAGAAGATCGGTCTGCGTTTTGTCGGCAGTGCTCGACGACGCCGAAACCCTTCGCACCGAGATGCTGGATGAAGAGTTCGGTGAACTGGTGTTGCGTGTCTGGCAGATCAGTTCGGAGACGTTAGATGAGAACGGTGGTTTCATCGGCCAATTTGGCACGATGATGTTCCTTGGATACTTTCTGGCCGAAGACGCGTGCGCCCAAGCGCCATCGAATGCCATTCGATGTGCGTTGGAATTGAAGCAACGGATGTCTCATCTGGGGCGTGAGTGGAAAATTCGAAAAGGTTGGCTGCACAATATCGCACTCAACATGGGGATTCATTTCGGGACCGAATTCATGGCGTCGGTGGCTTCTGCGGCAGGAAACCATCTCCTGGCGCTCGGAAAGACGGTCGAGGTGGCCAGCCAACTTTCAAAAATCGGCACGGACGGACAGATATGGGCCACGAAAAAGTTCGTTCAGCGCCTTCCGGAAAAGGATCTCGAGCAACTTCGATTCGGTATTTTCCGATCTGAAAGCCAACGAAATATTTTCATCTCTCGATGCTTTTCGCAGATCAAGGATCTGCCCGTTTTAGAAAGGACAGGCTGGACTTCCACAGCGGTCTTTTCTTCACAAGCGGTCACGCAAATATTCGACAGGCAGGTGGGTGACTGAGGGCAAAGAAGGCCTTATCGTCCGACTAAACCCTTTCCGGGGAGATTTCCTCGACACTGACACGATTGCGGCCTTCTCTTTTGGATCGGTAGAGTTGGGCGTCGGCCTTATTGATCAGATGGTCAATCGAGATGTTCTGGAAACCACCCCCATTGCCCGGCGGGCACACAGGTTTACAAGCGCCTCCGAAACTGGCCGTGACATGCAGGGTGTGGGTTTCGTGTTGGATGTTGAGTTGTGATACAGATTCACGCAGTCGCTCGGACAGGGTCCGCATGCCGTTGCAATCCGTTTCGGGCAGTACGAAGAGAAACTCCTCACCGCCATAGCGGACGACCCAATCTATTCTTTCCCTGACCTGCTCCATCAGACATCGCGACACCCTTTTCAGAACCAGATCACCGACCTGATGGCCGTAAGAGTCATTGATTTTCTTAAAGTGATCGATGTCGGCGATCAATACGGATAAGGCGTGCCTGTAGCGCTGGGCTCGAATGAATTCCTGTGGAAATCGCTCATTCAGATAAGCCCGGTTGAAACATCCAGTCAACGGATCGGTAATCGAAAGCAGCCGGATCTCTTCATTGGCGCTTTTTAGCGATTGTTCCAGATTGAGAATACGAATACCCGTGTTGATTCTGGCAAGCAATTCGGCCGAATGAATCGGTTTGGTCAAATAGTCGTCGGCTCCGGCTTCCAGCCCGGATACGATATCGCTTTTTGAACCACGGGCGGTGACGATCAGGATATACACATATCCTTCGGTTTTCTGGTCCCGAATCATGTGGCAGAGTTCGGGGCCGTCCATCTCCGGCATCATCCAATCCGTTACGACGATCGGGTAGAACTGGTTGCTGAGCAAATGAAGCGCCTCTTTGCCGTTGGACGCGCAGCACACATCAAATCCGGACTTCTTAAGGTATCTTTCGACCAGGGAACGCGATACAACGTCGTCGTCGACAACCAGAATAGGAAAAGCGGTCTCCATCGGTGCGCCTTTTCATGAAAATGCAAATGCAATGCTTCACAAGGACTTTTCGGCCTTTCGGCCGTTTTCTTTAGGCTTGGGATGACATGTCAACCTGAAAATTGGATCGATCATGTCTTGTAGCAAATGTGCGAACTTGTTTCAAGAATGCTGCCAGCGAATGATTGGCCTTCTGCGGCCGCCCCTTCTTGACCTCAATTTCACGGCTTGATAGAGTGCCGTTACTTGTCGTGCTGAGATACATCGACAATAAGGGGTTTTTTACATAATTGATCAAGCCTATTGATCAAATTGATCAAGGAGTATGACCATGCCCAGCCAGGAAAAAGAAACGCTTCGTATTCATGTCAACATCGATATATCTTCCTCCGCTTTGAAGACAATCGTCGCCAACGCAAAGCGCCTGGCCCCCAGGGCCGCAAATGGATCTTACCAGATCGATACGGCCGACAAGGTCAGCGAGATGGTCACACGCTTTCTGGAAACCCATGATTTTGATAGTTTTGTGAGCAACTTGGATAATTATACAAATGCAAATTCGAACTAGTGTCTGTCCACAAATAGGAAAATTTGGTCGAGATCAAAGCGTACGAAAAATTTAACCGCAGGCATATGGTTGATATTCCGAGGATTAAATTTTTCGTGCAACGCCGATATCGGGCAAATTGGCCATTTGTGGATGGTCACGAACTAGTGCCCTGTCATTACTGTGGATGGGCACTGACAAATCCGTCGACAATAAGGAGAGACTCGTGGATTTTGAAACCGTTCGCTACCTGAAGTCCGAGGGTATCGCCACCGTCATTTTGAATCGACCCAAAGTGCTGAATGCCATGAACAAGCAGCTTTGGATCGATTTGCAGGCCGCTTTAAATGATGCGCGCCAGGATAATGGCATCAAGGTCGTGGTGATCACCGGGGAGGGCCGGGCCTTTTCCACCGGCGCCGATCTTAAAGATTCAAAAAACCGGACCATCGAGCAGTACCGGGACTATCTGGAAGCGCTTCAAGAGGTATCGAGACAAATCATTCGCTTCGACAAGCCCACGATTGCCGCAATCAATGGCTATGCCCTCGGCTCTGGCTATGAACTGGCCCTGGCCTGCGATATTCGGATTGCCGCCGAGACAGCTTCGATCGGTTCTCCCGAAGCGCGCGTGGCATCATCGATCACCGGTGGTGCTTTCCGTTTAATTCAAGACTTGATAGGGCCGGGAAAAGCAAAAGAGTTGTTATTCACCGCCGAATCCATCGACGGTCGCGAAGCCGAACGCATTGGGTTGGTCAACAAGGCCGTTCCAGCAGATCAATTGATGGAAAAAACGTATGAAATGGCAGGCCGGATCGCTCAAAACGCCTCGTTCTCGCTTAAAATGATCAAACGCGGTTTGCATCTGGCCCAGGGCGAAATCAGCCTTGAGGGGTTGATGGATTTCGAAGTGGAAGGTTGCCTGGCGTGTGTCTCTTCCAGCTCACGCGGCGAGGCGCTGGAACGGTTTGAAAAGCGGAAAGAAAAGGAATGATACGCAATGGGACTTGAAAAGGTCATGCGCCCCCGATCGGTGGCCGTGGTGGGGGCCTCAAAACTTGAAACCAAGCGCGGCTATCAAACGATTCGATCCTTGCTCAACGAGAAATACGAAGGACAGATTTATCCCATCAACCCCAAAGAGACCAACATCCTGGGGATTCATTGTTATAAGGATATTTCAGAAATCCAGGAACCGGTGGACGTGGCGTTGATCGCGACACCAGCCGCCACGGTCCCCAAAATTCTGGAGGAGTGCGGGCAAAAAGGGGTTGCCGGGGCTGTCATTCTTGCCGGTGGCTTCAGGGAAACCGGTCACGCAGGCCGCCAGCTCGAAAATTCCATGGTGGCGGTGGCCAGACGGCACAACATTCGCCTGATCGGTCCCAACACGTCCGGCATGATGAATCTGGTCGACAATCTTAACCTGGTCGGCATGCGCGATGTCCCCAAGGGAGACATCGCGCTCTTGAGCCAGAGCGGCAATATGGCCTTGAGCATCATCACCGAGGCGAAACTCAAAAGCCGCAAAGGGCTTTCCTACTATGTGGGCGTCGGCAACGAAGCGGATATTCGCTTTCACGAGTATCTGGAGTTTTTCCGTGAAGATCCCTACACCCGAGCCATTATCATGTATGTGGAAGGAATGCGCGAGGGGCGTGCCTTTCTGCAACAGGCCTACCTGACCACCCAGGAAAAACCGATCATCCTGTTGAAAAGCGGACGCTCTGTGACCGGGAAACGGTCGGCCGGTTCTCATACCGGTTCCCTGGCGGGCATGTCTGAAGTGGCCATGGGCGCATTCAAACGGGCCGGCATTATCGTCATCGAAAATTCGGACGAACTCTTCCCTGCCGCTGAAACGCTCTCCAGTTGCCCCCCTATTCGCAACAACAAAGTGGCCATTCTGGCCGACGGCGGCGGTCATGCCACCATTGCCGCCGATATATTGACCGATTTCGGCATCGAGCTTCCCACCTTGGAGGAAAAGACCCAGCGCAACCTGCGCAAGATACTTCCCGCTGCTGCCGCGGTGACCAATCCGGTGGACGTGGCCGGCGGCACCGATTCAGACCCCTCCCTGTTCGCCGATTGTGCCCGTATTATTCTCAACGATCCCCAGGTCGGCGGATTGTTGCTGGTCGGTCTTTTTGGCGGATATGGCATACGGTTTGCCGAATCCCTCTCTCTCAAGGAGGAAGATGCCGCGCATCAGATGGGCAAGATCTCCGCCAAGCGAAACAAACCCATCGTCATCCATAGCCTGTTTAATTCCGAGAAACCGCATTCGCTGAATCTTTGTCGTTATTACAACCTGCCGGTTTACGATTCGCTCGACGTGGCGAGTAAATGCATCGCTGTTTTGGCCGAATATGGCAACTATCTGAAAAGTTATCACGCCAAGACCAATTTCGTATTTAAAACGGGTGTAAAGGCTAAACCCGAAGGCCGCAAGATCATTTCAAACGCTCTCAATGAGGGGCGACAAAGCCTGTTGGAACACGAAGCCAAGCGGCTTTTTAAATTGCACGGCGCGCCGGTCGCTGAGGCCCGGTTGGCCGTCACGGCGGATGAAGCAGCTGCCATGGCGGCCGAGATCGACGCCCCGATTGCCATGAAGATCGTTTCGCCGCAAATCCTGCACAAAAGCGATGCCGGCGGCGTCATCGTCAATGTCCAAGGCAAAGGCAAGGTTCGCCAGGCCTTCGCCCGGCTCGTGGAAAATGCCGCTCGTTTCGATGCCAACGCCGAAATCAAAGGCGTTTTGATCGAGCCCATGGCGGCCACGGGGATCGAAATCATCATCGGCACCAAAATCGACGAACAATTCGGGCCGGTGATCATGTACGGTCTGGGTGGTATCATGGTCGAAATCCTGAAGGATGTGTCGTTCCGGGTCCTACCGATTTCACGTTTTACCGCCAAATCCATGATTGAGGATACCAAGTCCGCCCCGCTCCTCCGCGGCGTGCGCGGCACGCCCCCATCCGATCAGAAAGCGCTGGTAAACCTGATGCTGCTGGTCTCCGATATGGTGGAATCTTATCCCGAAATCGAGGAGATGGATCTGAACCCGATCATTCTGCACGAGAAAGGCGCCACGATCGTCGACGCCCGAATCATCCTTCAGGGCCAACAGAAGGATGAATAGGTGCCGGTGATCACAATCGATCGCCCGAATTCGCGCTTTGGCAAGCGACTACTCTTTATGTGGGGGGACGACAAATAGGGTGCCCTCCCCTGGATACATCGTTCTTTGATCCGGGGGTGTGGGTTGAGGTCGTTCCGGCCAATGTCCGGCTTGGGGATCCGCCCCCTCGCGTGCGGCCGGCAACGGCTCTTTGTCCCTCATCTGCGGCTTTTGGCGTAGATTCACGGATGCCACCGGTGCGCTGAATTCAATGGGGATGTTATTCGGGTCGAAACTATAGATCGAGTGGATGAATCCATGATCGATCACCTCCGACACCCAAATGTCGGCGGCCTCCAGCTTCTCCTTGAGGGTCCACAGATCATCGTCGGTGTCTACGCCGATGGATAGATGATCGAACGCCACGGGGCCTTTTACCGGCACGCCATGATCTCTTTCGGGAATGGGGCGGGCGTCGGACCATTCAAAAAAAGAGATCATATCGTTAGGGGATATTTCAAAAAAATAGTGGCGATACCCGGGACGTCCCAGGCCCGCCACCAGGCGCATCTCGAGCAGATCACGCCAGAAACGAATCGTTGCCGTCATATCTCCGGTGACCATTGCCAGATGATTGATACCATTGTAGCGGATCATGATTGCTGTCCAAACAGCCGGTGATGGACTCCGGCTTTGTATAATTTTCCATGTCCCGCAAGCCTGTACCGCTCGGGCTGGGCGGGCACGATAACCGACTCGCCACGCGCCAGAGTCATTTCGTATCCGTTCCCACCCCAGTGCATCTTGACTTGGCCTTCGATGCACAACACGATTTCGGGAGCCTCGACGCGCGGGCCGCTGTCGTATGGATTTGAAGGTCGGATATCCATGGTTTCCAGCTCGAATTCATCGGCAAAGCTGGGGTAACGCTTGATCGCGGGACCGGTCGGATCCGGCATCAGGATTTCCAGGGGTTCCGGCGTAAAGTCGACGACATTGAGCAGTTCGTCGACATCCACATGCTTAGGCGTCAATCCACCTCGAAGCACATTGTCGGAATTGGCCATCACTTCGATGGCCACCCCTTGGAGATAGGCGTGCAGCCTCCCCGCCTTCAGAAAAAGGGCCTGCCCGGCCTCAAGGGTGACGAGATGCAAATAGCAAGGGCTCAAAACGCCGATGTCGCCCGGGTAAGCGGTATCGAGCCGCACCATCCACTGATAGCTCGGGGATGCGGAACCGCTCCGGTTGGCCGCGGACACCAAATTCCCGACCAGTTCTTGCTGTCGATCTTTTGATAATGTCATCAGGTAGTTGAAGAAATTCTGCAAGCCGGCAGCTTGATTTTTCGAATAGAGCGAATCGAGATCGTTTTTCCGATGCTTAGGCCAGATCGGTTTCAGCAGATCGAGAATGGCCGCTGTATCGCGAAAACCGCAAAGCGCGGTAAATGGCGTCAGGGCGCACACGCATTCCGGTTTGTGCTGGACATCGCGGTAATTGCGATGGGGGGCGGTCAGGGCGATGCCGTGTTCGTTCTCCCGGGCAAACCCCTGTTCCGCCGTGGCTTTATCGGGATGGGCCTGGATGGACAAAGGGTGCTGCACGGCCAATACTTTGAAAAGAAAAGGCAATTGAGGCCCAAAACGGTCGACGGCGATCCGGCCCAGGATGGGCAGCGGATCTTCTCGAATCAAGTCATCCAGATTGTGCCAGCGATCTTGATACCACACTTGTGAAGGGGCTTTGGGATGGGCCCCCATCCACAATTCCGCCTCGGGCTCATTGCCCGGCGCGGGCCGCCCCAGCAACTCGGCGATGGCGGTCACCGATCCCCATGCATAGGGTTGGATGGCATTTTTCATTTTTAGCGGTTCTTTGAACATGTTGGTCGCTTTTATGTGTTGGGTTCGGGAGCTCGGTTTTGGATTTTCGGGGCGCTGCACAAGCCGGTTTACCTGCCCGGAACAGCATGCTATACTTTAGCGCAACGCCTGGAATTGTCAAATTTTATTCAGAATATGTGATCTGCATGGCTTTGCGAATCAACGAGATCTTTTACAGCATACAGGGTGAATCCACCGCCGCGGGTCTTCCATTCATTTTCACACGTTTGACCGGCTGCAATCTGCGTTGCAGTTACTGTGATACCCGCTATGCCTATGATGACGGCGATTGGATGGAGATCGACGCCATTGTTCAACGGGTGTCCGCATTTGGATGTCGACGCGTCACCGTGACGGGCGGGGAGCCGCTGACCCAGGCCGAAACGCCTGCCTTGATTGTCGACCTGCTCGACAAGGGGTATGAGGTTTCGATCGAAACCAACGGCAGCCTCGATGTCTCCGGCCTGGATCCGCGTTGCACCAAGGTGATGGACATCAAATGTCCTTCGAGCGGGATGCATCTGCATCACCTGTGGTCCAATCTGACGCATCTGGCATCAACAGATCAAATTAAGTTTGTCATCGCGGATTGGGCCGATTTCGAATTCGCTCGTCAGGCGATGGAACGATTGAGCATAGATTTCCCGAGAGGCAATATCCTCTTTTCGCCGGCATACCGACGGCTCGCGCCGGACCAGCTGGCCGATTGGATGCTGAAGTACGGAACGGATGCGCGATTGCAGATTCAACTCCACAAATACTTGTGGCCGGATATAGAACGCGGCGTGTGACCTTATTCCGTCGCATGAGCCCACGAATGGAAGTATTTTTGCAAAGATGAAAACTCCCGAAAAAGCGGTCGTCTTATCCAGCGGCGGCATCGATTCCACCACCGCTCTGGCCCTGTCCAGCGATGAGGGCTTCAGCCTTTACAGCCTCAGTTTCGATTACGGCCAGCGGCATGTCTACGAACTCGCGGCCGCCCGGCGGGTGGCCGACTATTTTCATGTCGAACACCATCTGGTGGTTCGTGTGGACATGACGCCCATCGGCGGTTCGGCATTGACCGGTGACATCCAGGTACCCAAGGGGCGGGCTGCCGACGCGATGCTTGTCGATATTCCTGTCACCTATGTGCCGGCCCGCAACACGATTTTTCTCTCCTACGCACTGGCCTGGGCCGAGGTGCTCGGCGCCACCCGAATCGTCATCGGTGTCAACGCGGTCGACTACAGCGGGTATCCCGATTGCCGCCCCGAATTCATCGCCGCCTTTCAGGCCATGGCCAATCTTGCCACCCGGTCCGCCGTTCAGGAGGGTGTGGGCATATCAATCCATGCGCCGTTGATCCACATGACCAAGGCCCAGATCATCCAGGCGGGAACCGCATTGGGTGTCGATTACGGCATCACCCACAGCTGTTATGATCCGTCACCCGAAGGGTTGGCATGCGGACAATGCGACAGTTGTATGTTGCGCCGAAAAGGGTTCCAGGAAGCCGGTATCGTCGACCCGACCCGTTATCAATAGAGAGTTTTTTGGGACATGCGTGTCGCCCTGATGCATTTTCATCTTAACACCGGCGGGGTCACGACCGTTCTCCGGCAGCAGGCGGAAATCCTGATGGCCCGGAGACATGACGTCCTGATCCTGTGCGGGGAGAAGCCGATGGCCCGATGGCCTGTACCGGTGTCTGTCGTGCCGGGCTTGGCGTATGATACCGCTTCCCCGCAGACCGCACCCGGCGTTTCTGAAACGACAGATGCCATCCTGGCGAGCTTACGGCATCAATGGCCAGGCGGACGCCCGGATGTGATCCATGTTCACAATCCCACCCTGGCCAAAAACAGGCGCTTACAGGCCGTCCTCAAGCAGTTGCAGCAGACAGGCCTGGTGCTGCTCTGTCAGATCCACGATTTTGCCGAAGATGGACGGCCAAATGTCTATTTTCAGGAACCCTATCTGTCGGATTGCCATTACGCCGTGGTCAATGGGCGGGATCGACGCATATTGATCGCCTGCGGCCTCACGGAAAAAGGGGTTCATCATCTGCCCAACGCGGTTCGACCGTGGTCTTTGCAGGAGCAGCCACCCGCCCGCGCCAACGGCCACGTACTTTACCCGGTGCGCGCCATACGAAGAAAGAATATCGGGGAATCCATTCTCCTTCAACATTGCGCTTTTCCTGATTCCCCCTTGGTCATCACCCTGCCGCCGACCAGCCCTTCGGATGCGACAAGTTACCGCATGTGGCGCCGATATGCGGCCGATAAAGGCCTGGCCGTGGTTTTCGAAGCCGGGATTCGAGGCGATTTTCGACAATTGATGAACGAGGCGCGTTATGTGATCACCACCAGCATCAATGAGGGCTTCGGCTTTTCTTTTCTCGAGGCCTGGACCGCGGGCAAGGCGCTATGGGGTCGACTGCTGCCCGATATTTGCCAGGATTTCATCGGATTCGGCATTCGCCTGGAACACCTCTATCCTCAACTGGGAATACCCGTGGCATGGATCGCTGTCGACGATTTCCAGCGGCAATGGCAAACGGTTCGCCGGCACGCTGCGGCGCACTTCGGCATGAAGATGGACGAACGGCAAATACGGTCCGATGGGTCGAGCATCACAAAAAACGGGGTGATCGATTTCGGTCTGCTTTCGGAGCCCTTTCAACGCCAGGTCCTGGATCACCTGCTGTCGAATGCTGATAGCTGCCGGCGGTTACTGGAGATCAATCCTGCACTGCAGGATTTCGGTTCGCGCCAGAGGATCCGGGATGCAGTAGATCATAATCGTCAGGCGATTTCGGCGCATTTTTCCCTGAAAGACTATGAAAAACGGTTGGTGAAACTGTACGAAAAGGTGTGCCATCGTCCAGTCAGGCAACAGATTGACAAGACTGCCCTCTTCCGGGCCTTTATGACCCCCGAGCGCTTCAGCCTGCTCAAATGGCGTGGATTCGAAGATGAATGCGATCCCCAAACAACTGATCACCCCCTATCTTAAACCCCTCGAACCCCTCCCGACCTATGTGACGTCGGAGGGGCGTCTGACACCACCGATTCGGTGTTTGTTGTGCGATATTTACGGAACCTTGCTGATCAGCGCCAGCGGTGACGTGGGGCAGTCAAGCCGGCGGACGCAGCCAATCCATCAGATGACCCGCTTGCTCGAACGTTACGCCATACCGATGACCGCCGGACAACTGATCGAGAAGTTGCATGGGGCCATAAAAGAGGCACACCACAAGGCCAGAGGTATGGGGATTGAGTATCCGGAGGTGCGCATTGAAAAAATCTGGGAATCGCTGCTGCCTGGGAAAAGCAGCGAGGAGATCATCGGATTGGCCGTCGAATTCGAAATGCTTTTCAACCCGATCTGGCCCATGCCGCACCTGTCCGAATTGCTGTCGGCCTGCCGGGAACGGAACATTTTGCTGGGCATCATATCCAACGCCCAGTTTTTCACCCTGCATCTGCTCAAATTGTTGACCGGTAGTCCCGTGACCCGACTCGGTTTCAAAAAAGAGCTGACGTTTCTGTCCTACCGCCACGGTATCGCCAAACCGGCCGAGGGTTTGTTTCGTATGGCCGCGGATCGATTAAAAAAACTGGGGATCGCCCCCGAGCAGGCCGTGTACATGGGAAACGATGAGCGCAAGGATATCGCGCCGGCCAAGCGCAACGCATTCCAAACCATCTTGTTCGCCGGGGACGCCCGCTCGTTGAGAATAGACCACGAAACCCATTCAATCGAACCGTTGGACCCGGATTTGGTTGTCACCGATCTGCTTCAAGTGATACCTTACCTTGATTCTAGGCTGTGATGTCGTGTTGAGAAAGGAACCTATCCATGCCCAAAACCGCGCCCAAGACCGCCAGCAGCAAGAAAACCACCCCATCCGCCGCTCCTGAAAAGCAACCGGTTTACGTTCCCGGCCAAAGCCCCCAGATGGACGCCTGGTTTACCTCGTTTTTTATCGAAAACCATCTCGACCATTTCAGCAATCCGGAAAAGGCCGCTGCCGAAGAGCAGGTTCGTTTCATGGTGTACACCGAACCCAACGAACGCTATTACCCGTGTTCGGACAAGATGTTCGATGCCATCATCCACCGGAAGAATTCGGCCCATATCCAGAAAGCCTACAACCAGGTCCTGCAGCGCCTGCTGGCCCTCATCGACAGACAGATCGAAGCCCCCTGGGAAAAAACCTACCTGGAGTCGTTGATTATCAACAAATATCAACATGAGACCCGGGACGAAATCATGATTCCGTCCCGGTTGGAAAAGCGCCTCATGCGCATCTACCTCAACCGGACCCACATCGAAGATCCCTACATGTTCGAAAAGGCCCAACGCAATGCGAACGCTCAAGCACTTTTGGACTCACCGGCGCTCAAAAAGGCACTCAATCATGTCAACGAAGCCGCGCTGAAAAATCCGCCCAAGACGCTGGACGATATCAAGAGTCAGATTGCGTCACTCGAGTTTCAGCGACTGCTCTGTCTGTCCAACACGCCCGAGTTATGGGAGAGCGATGGGACATTGAGGCACAGCGTCGAGGATTACCTTGCCATTTTTGAAAAGCCCTTTACCGGAGAGGGGCTACAGCCCTTGCTGGCATTTTTGGGGTTTGGCAAGCAACATCCGCCCAAGCGGCGAAAAATCCTCTGGCTGGCCGACGAGGCCGGCGAGGCCATCGTCGACCTGGCGGTTATCCGCCATCTGGTGGCCCAGGGCGACAAGGTGATCATCGCATTCAAAAGCGGTCCCCTCTACACCAAGGCGGATATTCACGACTTCACGACCGATCAGGTGTTCTGCAATGCCATCGGCCAGGCGATCATCATTCAAGATCCGAGCCTGAACAAAAACGACCTGGTGCGCACCCTGCGGGGCGATACCCCGATCCTGGTGTTATCCGACGGTACCAATGAAAACCTCAATCTCATCCTCGTGTCGACGACCTTTGCCCGAATTTTCAAGGAGGTGGACGCGGTGATTTCCAGAGGTATGGATCAGCGCCGCCGATTTTTCGATACCCAATTTCAATTCACCCAGGAGATTTTCAGTATCGCCGCCGAAAAAGACGGCAGCGTCTCGATTCTCTACAAACCACGACACCCTAAAGTGATTAAATTTTCCCATCAAGATCTGGAGCTTAAAGCCAAAAAGATCATCGATCAGATGAAGCATGCCAAGGACGAGGGCATGACCGTGATTTTTTACAGCGGCATCATCGGCTCGATCCCCGGCAAAATCGCCATGGCCAAAAAAATCATGTCGGTTTTCGTGGATCACCTCAAAATGCAATCGTCGTTGACCTTTATCATCAACCCCTCCCAGTATTACGAACCCGGCATGGATGCCGACGATCTGATGTTCATGTGGGAAATTGTCCAGCGCAGCGGCATGATCGATATCTGGCGGTTTCAGACCTATGACGATATTGTCACCGCCTTCCAGATCATGAACCAGAAAATACCGCCCGAGTGGGTGGGCAAGGATGCCACCTACAGCACGGGATGTACCAAAGAGATGGCCATCGCCGTCGACGTGCAACACTCACATCCCGAGATGCAGATCATCGGTCCGGCCAGAGAACGCTTCATGCGACGCAAGGAATACGGCGTCGGCTCCATGTATGACCGGCGATTGGCGCCGGCATGCAAGGTGTGAATGGGCGGTTCCGATAGGTGTGGCCGCAAATCGGCTTTCAGGGCGACCCGCCAAGCAGGACTCTGAATTTTCCCCCGCCTCGATCGCGGTACATCAAGTATCCGTTTTTCCTGGCGAATAGATACAAATCGCGGGTGATCCGAACATCCATATGGCAATAGTCGATGATTTTTTCGATGCGGCCCTGCTGCCACCACCTGAGGGCATCGAGACCGCTCGCACTTTTTCGTGCGCCCAGGGTGGCCTCTGCCAGATGGTCCAGGGATAGTCGATATCCCAGCCGGTTTTTCACCGATTCCAGGATGTCGTATCCGGGCAGTCGCCAGAAATCGAAACGACTGTAACCGCTGAGCACCTTGTAGTCGAATCGTTT
>DHGT01000023.1 GCA_002402905.1 Desulfatitalea sp. UBA4791
TCTCTGTTCAGTTAGAATCGCTGCCAATGACGCAGCCTGTTTGACATTCTCCCGCGGTTTGGTTATTTATTTTGGTTCACCACGGTCGTGGGTTGAAGGAAAATAGCAGTTGAAGGAGTTGGAACGCCACCGGAGCGAGGCGGGGTAACACGAGTCCTCCCTCTGATTCGGAGCTACCGTCGATATCGAAGTGATGAAAAAACTGCTCGTTGTATGCTACTCCCAATCCGGGCAACTGACCCAGATCGTGAGCTCGGTACTCAGACCCGTAAGCGAGAGCGGTCAAATCGAGTTGGTCTTTGAAGAGTTGCGCCCGGAAACAGCCTATCCATTTCCGTGGACGGCCTTGCGCTTCGCGGACACCTTTCCCGAGTCACTGCAAGGTATCCCCTGCAAACTCAAACCGTTTCGATTCGATCCCCAAGCCGATTACGATGGGATCGTCCTCGCCTACCAGGTATGGTATCTGTCGCCCAGCATACCGGTCAACACCTTCCTGCAAAGCCCTGAAGCGAAGCAGGTGATTAATGGCCGGCCGGTGGTGACGATCATCGGGTGCCGCAACATGTGGCTCCAGGCCCAGGAAAGGGTCAAGGCCAGCATCGTCGAACTCGGTGGCCGGCCGGCGGGGAACATCGTGCTCATGGACCGGGCGCCCAACCTGTTGGGCATCATTTCCATCACCGCATGGATGCTGACCGGCAGCAAGGACCGCTTTGTGAAGATTTTTCCAAAACCGGGCATCTCGGACGAGGACATCGCCCGGGCCGAACGCTTCGGGGTGCCTTTGCGCGACGCCTTGCACCATGGCCGATGGGAGGGCCTGCAGGCCGATTTGAATCGGTTGGGCGCCGTCGAAGTGGTACCGTCCTATATCCTTTTCGAACAGCGGATCCTTAAAATTTTCAACGTCTGGGCTAAATTTATCCGGCGCAGCGGCCCGCCGGGCGATGCATCCAGACATTTCAGACTCAGATTATTCATCGGTTATCTTTTCGCTGCGGTTTTTCTGATCGCTCCGCTGGCCACCGCCGTCACCTTCGTGCTGCGGATGCTGCATCGCGACAAGGTCAACCGATTGATCGACTATTATGCAAGCAATCGTTATCCCCAAGAGACCAACGGATAGCGTTTCATTTGAAATCAATCCAAACCGCCCGGCCATGGATCGCCCTGGCCGGGCAAGCTATAGGCGATAAGGATAACCCAACCACATGAGCGTATTTATTCAAGATGTATCGGCGTTCATGCCCAACGCGCCGGTGGACAACGATGCCATCGAAACCGTGCTGGGCAAGGTCCATGACCTGCCGTCACGAACCAAAAAAGTGGTCCTGCGCAACAACAAGATCGAGCGACGTTACTATGCCATCGACCCGACATCCGGGCATTTGACCCATAGCAATGCCCAGTTGACGGCCGAGGCCATCCGCCGGCTGAAACCCTATGCCGATTTCAAAACCGATGATATTCAATGTCTCTGTTGCGGCACCACCAGCCCGGACCTCAATTTTCCGGGCCATGCCCTGATGGTGATGGGCGAATTGGGTCTGCCGCCCATCGAGGCCGTCTCCACCAGCGGTATCTGTCTTTCCGGCATGACGGCTCTGAAATTCGCCTATCTCAACGTTGCCGCCGGCTGCAGCAGCAACGCGGTGGCCACCGGTTCGGAGCTTGCCTCTTCTTACATGCGTTCGGCCTTTTTCACCGGCAACGGCCATTCGGATGTGGATCTGGAAAAAACGCCGATTCGCGCCTTTGATGCGGACTTTTTGCGCTGGATGCTCTCCGACGGCGCCGGCGCCGTCTACATGGCCGACCGTCCGGCCCCGGACCGACTCAGCCTGCGCATCGAGTGGATCGAGCATTATGCCTTTTCAGGTGAACTTGAAACCTGCATGTACGGCGGCGGTGTCAAAGGCGAAAACGGCGCCATGACCGGCTGGCGCAGAATGGAGGACATTCCGGCCGATCAGTCCAGGTATCTTTTTAATGTGCGCCAGGACATCAAGGTGCTGGACAAACATATCGTACCCACCATGGGCCGGGCCCTGATCAGTGCGGCACGCAAACACCGGTTGTCGCCCGAAGAGGTGGACTGGTTCCTGCCTCACTACTCTTCGGCCTATTTTCGGCCGCGCTTTTATGAAGGCATGCAGCAAGTGGGATTCGAGGTGCCCTACGATCGTTGGTTCACCAACCTGCCCACCAAGGGCAATACGGGCAGCGCCGCCATTTTCATTATTCTCGAAGAGCTGTTGCACAGCGATCGCCTGAAAGAAGATCAGCAACTGCTCTGCTTCATTCCGGAGAGCGGGCGATTTGCCCACTGTTTCATGCTGCTGCGGGTCGTGGGACCGGGAAAATAAACCCCAGCTGCAGGGCCGTGAAATCAGGTGCCGCCACATCCATATTATAATTTGGCCCAGGCGTTTTCTATCCGGTAAGTTGGCCGGGCAGGCCGGCATGGGCTACCGATGGATCCGCCGCAGCACGACGATGGAGACGGCCAGCGTAACGGCAAAAAAGAGCAGCAACAGGGCCAGCTGCGCCCAAATTTCGAGGAACCCGCTGTCGCGCACCAGAAGATTCATGAAGGTGTCGTGGGCCCAGCCCAGGGGAGACCCCCGGCTGATGCGCTGCATGATCCCCGGCATGGCGAACACCGGCACCATGATCCCGCCCAGCGCAGCGGCGATGACCACGCAAACCGGGCCCACAATGGCCGCCTGCTCATTGGTGCGCGCCACCACCCCCAGCATCAGGCCGAAGCCGTTGGCGGCCAGTGCGCTGCAAAGGGCCACCAGCAGGATGGCGCCGGTACGGTCTCCCAAGACAAAGGGATCCGTGCCCAGCAGGGGCAACAGCCACCTGCCCACCAGAACGATGCATCCGAACTGCACCAGGCAAACCCCCACATAGGCCGACAGTTTTCCCAGAATCAAAACCGTCTTGGAAACCGGCATGACCATGAGGCGCGCCCAGATGCCTTCACGCCGCTCACGGATCAGCGCGCCGGACAGGGGGACGACGATGAAGAACATGCCGAACAGTGCCCAGGCGGGCACATTCTGTTGCACGGCCGTGGGCAGCCGCTCTTTTCCCGACGTCCCGACGCCGTTGGCGACGACGCCCGCCACCGGGTGGAACAGCGCGTCGTCCTCCAGCTCAGGGATAAGCCGTTGCCCCGCTTGGGGCGCATATCCCCCGGTCATTTCCGCAATGCGCTGCTGCACTTTTCGGTCGAGCGCGTCTCCCAGGTATCGAAGGGTCACACCGGTCTGCACGCCGGCCAGGGCGCGCTCGACCACCCCTTCCACCGCCGTGCGATAGACGTGGCGCAGGGTGGGATCAAAGCGCAGCGCCACCTCGGGCCCGGGAAGGCTCGATCCGGAAACCGTGTCGGCATGATGGGTCATCCATCGATCCACCCTCTGCCTCACCCCCTCTTCGACGGCCGTGGTCAGCCCCTTTGGCAGTACCACGAAAAACTGGAAGCGGCCGCCCTCGATCCAGGCTGCGGCGTCTTTTTCGGTGGCCGCACGGCCATCGACCCGGGCGGTGAACGAAACGACGTCGGCATCTTCGAGGGCCTTGACCAGCTCCTGGGCCACGATGCCGCCATCCTGGTCCACCACCGCGCCGGTGACCTGAAGACCGCCCGAACGGCGCAGGACATTGTCCTGCACCAGCGTCATGGCCACCACCAGCACCGCCGGCATGGCAAAAAGGAGCAACAACCCGGTTCTGTCGCGCGACAGCAACCGCCACTCCTTGATCAGTGTGGCCAACCACTTGGACATGAACCGAAAATTCCTTTCAAAAGATACCCGACCGCAAACGATTGAAAAATATCCAGTCCCGTCAGTCCCGCAGCTGCCGTCCGGTCAGCTTTAAAAACAGCTCGCCGAGATCCCGGCAATCCGGATGCTGCCGCATCAACCGCGCGGTCTGCTCCTGGACGACAATCACACCATGATCGATGATGGCCAGGCGGGTGCACAACCGCTGCACCTCCTCCATATAGTGGGTCGTATAGATCATGGTGATGCCCTGATCCTTGAGCCAGAGCAGATTTTCCATGATCTTGTTGCGCGACTGGGCATCGATACCCACCGTGGGTTCGTCGAGAAAGAGCAGCTTGGGGCGGTGCAAGATGCCGGCCGCCAGGTTGATGCGGCGCTTCATGCCACCTGAAAACGTGCCGACCGCGTCACGCCGCCGATCGGCCAGGCCGGTCACATCGAGTGCCCATCGAACCGCATCTTCGAGTCGAGCCCCCTTGAGACCGTAAAGCCTGCCGAAATAGTTCAGATTCTCCTCCGCTGTCAACGTATCGAACAGGGCCAGGTCCTGGGGCACCACGCCGATCAACCGGCGCACCCGGGCCGTGTGGCGAAAGGCATCGATGCCGCAGATCTCGACATGCCCTGCCGTAGGTCGCAACAAGGTGCTCATCACCGAAATGGCCGTTGTTTTGCCGGCGCCATTGGGGCCGAGAAATCCGAAAATTTCTCCGGCCGCGACCGTCAAATCCAAATCGGTGAGCGCGTTCAGGGGTGCCCCGCGATACCGTTTGCTCAACGCCAGCACACGAAGTACCGGCGATGGACATTGCCCTTCGCCGTCGGCCATGGGTTGGGAACCAGAATCTTTCACAAACCGCTCTTTCAAAACGAATGGCCATGGGATCTCGGATGACCATCGAAATCGGGTCTCACCAACCCGGGTTCATATTCTGTCGCAATCCAACATAGCATTCTAAAATTAAAGCGGATTTCTATCATGTGGCATGGGTTGCGTCAACCCGTTGGTTGCACCCGTTGGTTGCACATCGATGCCAGAGGCCAATAACAATCCTCCCTATTGACTCCGGCGAAGACGGTCAGTATAGTGCGTTGAACTTGGAAACAGAAGTTTCCATCCCGACCACACACGTTTTTCGTAAATCCATTTGCCACGAAGGCTGGTCCACTGCCCTGCGACCCGACCTTCGTGGTTTTTGTTTTTCAACGGTGGGAACCATCGCAGCGGCACCGAGTCCAACCTCAGAGAGGGAAGAAAAGGAGAAGTGTCAGATGAAGAAATGGGTAGCGGTGTTGACATGTTCGCTGTTGATGGGATGGACGACAGCGGCCTTTGCGCAGGATAACGCCAGCCTCGAAGAGCGTGTCCGGCTCCTGGAAAAGGCTATTGGCGGGACAGAAGAGGGCAACCGCTGGTGGGACCGCATTCAGATCAGCGGCTTGGTAGAAGTGGA
>DHGT01000121.1 GCA_002402905.1 Desulfatitalea sp. UBA4791
TTGACATCGAAGGTCTGGTAGAAAGAGGCATTGGCGGTGACCACTTTCAGATCCGGGCTCAGCACCAGCAAGGGTTCACGAATCGACCCCAGGATGCTGTTGAAGATATCCAGAAAAGCTTTTGGCATTCGACGGTTCCGCCCTTATCGCATGGGTGTCATCACACTGAAAAATTAACACAAAATCGGGACGGAATCAATTTTTGGGCTAAGACAGTTTCACCACCATCTTTCCCACATTTTTTCCCTGAAAGAGTCCGAGGAATGCCTCCACCGCCCTATCGATGCCTGCCACTACCGTTTCCCTATGCTTCAGTTTGCCGGCGCGATAATAACCGCCTACTTCTTTTTCGAATTCGTTTTGATGATCGAGCCAGTCGCTGACGATCATCCCTTTCATCGTCAGCCGTTTGGTGATCACGTTAAACAGGTTGGAAGGGCCGGGCCGCGATTTTTCAGCGTTGTAACCGGAGATGCTGCCGCAGGCGACGATCCGGCCATGCACCCGCAACGCCGAGAGCGCTGCCTCGAGCGCGTCGCCGCCGACATTGTCGAAATAGACATCAATCCCGTCCGTCGCCGCGGCGTTGAGTTGTTCGAGTACGGGACCGGTTTTGTAATTGAAGGCGCTATCGAATCCGCATTCATCTCTCAGAAAAGAGATTTTCTCGGTTGAACCGGCCGAACCAATGACCCGGCACCCGCGCAGTTTCGCGAGTTGTCCGGCCACGCTGCCAACCGCGCCAGCTGCCCCGGAGATAAAAATGACGTCGCCGGCTTTGACGTCCACCAGGTTCAGCCCCACCCAGGCGGTCATGCCCGTCATACCGAGGGCGCCCAGATAAGCCGAGAGCGGCTCCACATCGCCGTCGACCGCGTGCAGCTCTTTCGGTGACGCGACGAAGAGTTCCCGCCATCCGAAATTGGAAATCACGATATCACCCGGTTTGAACTCTTCGGTCCGCGATTCGATGATCTCGCCGACGGCCCCACCCTGGAGCACTTCGCCTACCTCGAACGGCGGAACATACGATTTGCCTGCGTTCATACGACCCCGCATGTATGGGTCCACCGACATAAAACGGTTGCGAACCAGCACCTGTTGATGTTTTAACGGCGCCACTTCAGTACTCGCCAGTGTAAAATTGGCCGCGCTTGGAAGCCCTGTGGGGCGGGATGCCAGGCGCACCTCGCGACTCATTAGATGGGTCATCACACGCTCCTTTCTATGCGATTTTAGAATGCCATGATTGCTTTGGGTCCGGATATCGTATTCAAGATAACCGTGAAGCGGATCGCTTTCCGGCAGTCGCCCGAGATGCGTCCTGCTCATTGATGTATTGAATCCCTTTCCGTTTTTGTCAAGTGCACCTCGACCCAGTGTTCCTTGCGGTCGTCGATCAGAGGGATGCTGTGATCGTCTTGCGCGCGGCCATCCACAACCACACGCTTCCCCCCTTTGCCGACGGGCAGTTGCATGACCGTGATATGGTAAACGGTCTCCCGGTAGCGGTAATGCATTTTAAACCCTTTCCAATCCGCTGGCAGGCAGGGCCTAAACCGAAGCTTGTCCACTTCGAGGTCGAGGCCCAGCAAAGATTCCAGAATGAGACGATACATCCAGGCGGCCGAGCCCGTGTACCATGTCCAACCGCCGCGGCCGGTGTGCGGTGGCACCGCATAGACGTCGGCCGCAATGACGTAAGGCTCCACTTTGTAGGTGGCGGTTTCCTCAGCCGATCGGGCGTGGTTCACCGGGTTGATCATGGTAAAGAGCTCCCAGGCGCGCCGGTTGTCCCCCAGGCGGGCAAAAGCCATTGCGGCCCAGATGGCCGCGTGCGTATATTGCCCGCCGTTTTCCCGCACGCCGGGCACATACCCTTTGATATAACCGGGATTCAGCCCCGATGTGTCGAAAGGCGGATCCAATAGCTGGATCAGTCCATGCTCGCGGCGAACGAGGTGCTCGTCCACCGCTTCCATCGCCAGACGCGACCGTTCATGATCGCCGGCACCCGAAAGCACAGACCAACTCTGCGCAATCGAATCGATCCGGCATTCGGGATTTTCCGCCGACCCAAGCGGCGTGCCATCGTCGAAGTAGGCGCGGCGGTACCACTGGCCATCCCAGCCATGCCGCTCGATGTTGCGGCGCAGCCGATCCGCCTCCTCGCGGCAGCGTTCGGCAAAGGCCGTGTCGCCACGAGTGCCGGCCAATTTCCTGAAATGCACGAGGACTTCATAGAGGAAAAATCCCAGCCACACGCTTTCGCCCCGGCCGTGCTCACCCACCAGGTTCATGCCGTCGTTCCAGTCACCGGAACCGATCAGCGGCAGCCCGTGTTCTCCAAATCTAAGGCCATTGAGAATGGCGCGGACACAGTGTTCATATAGACTGGCCGTCTCTTCGGATCGCCCGGGCAGATCGTAATAGGATTCTTCATCCGTTTTTACCGATCGACCTCGGAGGAAGTGGATGGGCTCATCCAAAACGCCGGTGTCCCCTGTGGCCAGGACATAGCGGCAGGTCGCGAGAGGCAGCCAGAGGTAATCGTCCGAACAGCGTGTCCGCACCCCCCGGCCAGCAGGTGGATGCCACCAGTGCTGTACATCTCCCTCCGAAAATTGACGGGCCGCGCACAGGAGCAGATGCTCGCGCAGAATATGCGGCCGAGCGTGGATGAGCGCCATCGCGTCTTGCAACTGATCACGGAAACCGAAAGCGCCTCCCGATTGGTACGAAGCGGTGCGGGCCCATAACCTGCACGTCAGCGTTTGGTACAACAGCCAGCCGTTGGTCAGCATGTTCAGGGATGGATCGGGCGTTTCGACATGGACCGCTCCCAGGGTGTGCGCCCAGTGCTGCCACACCGCTTCGAGGGCGACGCGCGCGGCTATGGAACCTCGAAAGCGATGGACCAGGTTGCGGGCATCTTCGGGATTGCGCCCTACGCCGAGCCGAAAGACGATTTCCCGCTCCTGCCCGTCGGTCAGATCGAAGCTCACTTGCATCGCGGCGCAGGGATCCAGGGCAGCCCCCACCTTTCCGGACAGGCGCATGCGTTTCATCGCTGCCGGGCTTTGCAGCGTGCCGTTGCGGCCCAGAAATTCGGTCCGATCGCCGCTGATCGTTCGCATCTTGTCGTCCACGTCGAAGAACGCCACCCGGTCCCGAAACTCGGTGTTATAAGCGTTACGCGCGAACAGCGCACCGCTGCTCGGGTCGATTTCGGTGATGACATGCATGCCCGCGGCGGGGCGCAAATCGCCCAGCACCCACTCCGCGTATCCGGTAGCCGATATGCGGCGGGAGCGGCCCGACACGTTGCGCACTTTGAGCACCATGAACTTGATGGCTGCGTCCAGCGCGACAAAAACCCACAGCTCTGAATGGATGCCGCGTTCGGTGTGTTCGAAGACACTGTAGCCAAATCCGTGCCGGGTCACATACGGTGTTGCGCCGCGACAGGGCAGGGGCGTCGGCGACCAGAAGTGGCCGCGCTCTTCGTCGCGGAGGTAAAGCGCCTCTCCGCGCGAATCACCGACAGGGTCGTTTGCCCAGGGCGTGAGGCGAAATTCTTGGGCATTCTCGCTCCAGGTGTAAGCCAGGCCGCTCTCCGAGATGACGGTGCCGAAGTGCGGGTTGGCCAGCACATTGACCCAGGGCGCTGGTGTCACCTGTCCCCGCGCGGTGGTAATGACATATTCGCGCCCATCCGGGGTAAAGCCGCCCATCCCGTTGTAAAACCGCAGATCCTCGCGGGGCGATGCGGCTTCTGCCAGGGGTTCGGAGCGATGGGTGCGGGTCGGGACAAGCAACGGCACTTCGGCCGCCCCCACACGCCGCCGATTGAGTTGGTCGGCCAGCGATCCACGACTGTCGGTGATGATGGCGCGGGCGACCGCTTGGATCAGGATGCGGTCCTCCTCCGAGATCTGGTCGGCAGACCTTACGAAAATACCCCCGGGTCGATCGATCACGTTTGTTTCGGTGCCCGCGGCGATGATCCCCATGATCTGGTCGTGCAGGAGTTGCCGGTAACCGGCGTGATCTTCGTGCCAGATCACCAGGTCCACCGCCAATCCTTTGAGGCGCCAGTAGGCATGGGCGCGCACCAGTTGATGTACCAGTTCGATATTGGCCGCATCTTCGACCCGCACCAGCACAATCGGCAAATCGCCGGAAATGGCGTATCCCCACAGGCCGGATTGCCCCCGACGGTTCTTGATGAGGACGCTCGGATCGGCTCTCAGCGCGCCGTTGGCATAGATGATCGAACCGGCCAGGCGTCCGTAGAGCTGTGCATCGGCCTGTGACGCATTGATCTGCCGCAGCAGGACCTGACCATGCGTCCAGGCCAGATCGAAAACGCGATCGGCCAGACGTCGATCCTGGTATTTATCCACCAGGTGCAAGGCGGCCTCACGGGAATCAGCGATGCCGGTGACGATATTGATCGTTGCCGACTCCTCGGGTCCCAGAACGATCCCGCATTGAATGGCGACAATCGGATCGAGCACGGAGCCCTCGCTGCCCGAGAGCGCCCCCGTGTAAAACCCACCGACCCCGAGCATCGCCTGGGGATCGGCGACGGTGTTGCCGCGGCCGATGAACCGGCTGCGATCGGTTTCATAGGAGACTGCCTGGATCGGAGCGCCGTGCACGGCCATCAGGTGCAGCATCCAGGGCGACGGCTCGCCTTGCGAGCGGGGCCGGCGCGTGCACAGGATTGCGTGCTGCCCGCCGAGGATCTCGGTCTGCACGAACAGGTTGCTGAACGCCGGATGCAGTGCGTCCGCGGCAGCCGGTGCCAGAACCACTTCCGCATAACTGGCGACGTCGATCGCCCGGCGCGTCCGCGCGCGATTGGTGATCCGGACGCGGCGCAGTTCGATGTCATCCTCGAGCGAAACGGCGATCTCGGTATGGGTGTCATAGCCGTGGTCGTGCGAGCGAAACTCGGCACGTCCTTCCGAGAAGATCACCTCGGCGTGCTCCGATCGTTTGAGCGTGGGCTGACATGCGATGGACCAGTACGCCCTGCTGGCCACGTCGCGGATGTAACAAAAGGTGCCCCAGTTGTCACTGGTGCGGTCCTCGCGCCAACGGGTGACGGCCAGGTCTCTCCAGCGGCTGTAACCGCCGCCGGCATTGGTAATCATCACGTGATAGCGTCCGTTGGACAGCAAATGTACTTCCGGGTTCGATGTGTCGGGGCTTGTGAAAACGCGAATCGGCGCTTCCGGTGCGCTGAAAACCATCTGGTGCTCGGGTGTATCGGTGGTCTGCGCATAGGACGATGTCGCCTTGGGGATACGCTCCTGGAGCAAGAGCCGGGTCGCCTGGAACATGGGGACCGATTCGAATCGTTTCTGCATCGGTCGATCCAAAATCAGATTGGCCATAGCGAGCAGGCTCATGCCTTGGTGATGGGCCATGAAGGATCGCACCACGGCGTGCGATTGGCCACTTGGCAGACGCGACGGCGTGTAATCGATCGCTTCGAACAGGCCATAACGGGTTTCGAAGCCCTCGTCCGAGAGTCGCGCAAGATTCAGGCACGCCTGCTTGGGGGCGACCATCAACGCCAGCGCCGAGGCATAAGGCGCAATCACCAGGTCTTCGGCGAGACCACGCTTGATCCCGAGTCCGGGTACGCCAAAGGCGCGGTATTGGTAATTGAAATGTACATCGATGGCGTTGTACCCACATTCCGAAATGCCCCAGGGCACGCCGCGTTTTTTACCATAGGCGATCTGCCGGGCCACCGCCGCCTTGTAGGTCTGGTCGAGCAAGGAGTCTTCGTAAGTCGGCATCACCAGCAGCGGCATTAGATACTCGAACATGGAACCGCTCCAGGACAGCAGGATCGGTTCGCCACCGGCGATGGTGAGCAAGCGGCTCAGGGCGAACCAGCTCTCCTGCGGCAGTTTTCCCTGGGCAATCGCCACGAAACTTGCAAAACGCGCCTCCGAAGCTAGAAGATCGTAGTAACCTGTTTCGCGTCGGTGTTCGCCGACATTGTAGCCGATCGCCAGCAGATCCCGCTTCTCGTCAAACAGAAAGTCATAGTCCATCCGCGCGAGCGCTTCGCATTGCAGGGCAAGCCCTTTTATCGACGCAAGCCGCGCTTGGGCATGCCGGCAGCCAGCGGTGACAAGTCGTTGAAGTTCGGCCGGCCGAGCGCTCTGCCCGGAGGGTGCGGCGTTCGGTTGCCGCGCGATGGTCGGCAGGAGATTTTGGTCGAGTGCCGCCAGTTCACGCAGAGTGGGGACGCGTTCGAGATCGGGAACGTTTCCGATATCTGCTCCGCTGCAGTGCCGCGACGACAGCCGCCCTGCCCATGGTGCGAGACAGGTAAGCTCATCGAGGATGTCACGACATTGCCCGGCAAAGGCCCGGGACCACCACCCCAATTGGCTATCGGGGTCCGCATCGAAAGCTTCGCTGCCTTCGACCAACTCCGCGGCGGATGTTGCCAGACTTTCCATGCACAGCCGCCATGCCGTGAGAGTGGCCGGTGGGGCGTGGACGGCGGAGTCGATGACCTCCTGAAGGCGGGCGAGCCGGGCGTGAGCGAATGCTTCCTCGTTTGCAGCCGCGGCGGCCAAGATAATCCTGAGGGTGTCGCCTAAACCCTCGAACAGGCGCGTCTCCAGGATCTTTTCATCGGAGAGTGCGATGAGACCGGGCTGCAGTGTCAGCAGGTGGCCGGCCAGGTTTCCGCTGTCCACCGACGAAATGAAGAGGGGCGAAAGTGGTTTCAAAGATTGCGTGTCGTACCAGTTGTAGAAGTGGCCGCGGTGCCTTTCCAGGCCTCCCATGGTGCGCAGCGCATTCGTCGTTCGTTCGAGGAGTTTTCCGGCCGAAAGGTAGCCGAAGTCGTACGCGGCCAGATTGGATAGCAGGGCAAGGCCCATATTGGTCGGCGAGGTGCGGTGTGCCACAACGGCAACCGGATGCTCCTGGTAGTTATCAGGCGGCAGCCAATTATCCTGCGGGCCAACAAAAGTCTCGAAGAACGCCCAGGTTTTGCGGGCAAGCCGACGCAGAAAGAAGTTTTGATCGCTTCGCAGCCATTCCCGGCGGCGGACGAGCGGCTGACTGACCCACCAGGCAATGGCCGGAGAGGCCAGCCAGAGGCTCAAAAGGAACGCCGCCGCGCCGAGGGCCGCCGGCCTCGAAACGAGAAGATAAGTCCCCGTGGCAATGGCCAGGACCGGGGCAAACCACATAGTTCGCCATGAGACGGCGAAACCCGTGCCTTCGTGAGGATCCGTATCCTTCGAAATATCCCATTGGAGAAGCCGCTTGCGCGTGATCAGCATTCGCCAGGCTGTGCGCGATACCGCATCCAGGCTGAAGAAAGCTTCGTAGGGCAGGCATACGATCGTGAACGCCGCCTGCATCCATTGCCGGCGTGCAGCGCGCACCTCGGCCGCGAGGTGCTGTACCAAGGTCACATCGCCCTGCTTCTGAACCACACTCAGGGACGAGGCGATCAAGGAGGGCAGCAGGACCAGGCCGATGGACGCCAGGGTCCAGAATCCCGACGATGGCAGGACGGTCCAGCCCAACAGCAGCAGCAGAGTCAGCGCCGCGGCCATCAGGCTGCGTCGCAGGTTGTCGAAGATTTTCCAGCGTGAGAGCATGGAGAGCGGATTCTTCTGCCGGCGCGCATCGGGCATGGGGATATCCGGCAACAGCCAGCGTGCAATCTGCCAGTCGCCGCGGATCCAGCGGTGCCTGCGGCTCACATCCGCACTGTAGTGCGAAGGGTATTCCTCGTACAACTGCACATCGCTCAACAGCCCGGACCGGGCGTAGCATCCTTCCAGAAGATCGTGGCTGAGGATCCGGTTCTCGGGCAGCCGCCCCGCCAGCGCCTGTTCGAATGCGTCCACTTCATAAATGCCCTTGCCGATGAACGAACCTTCCCCGAACAGGTCCTGGTATACATCCGAAACGGTGCGCGTATAGGGATCGATGCCGGGCTCGCTGGCGCACATGTGCGCATAGCGCGACCGGTTCATGCCGGACAGGCTCACCGCCACCCGTGGCTGGAGTATGCCATACCCCGCAACGACCCGTTGTCGGCCTTCATCGTAGCGCGCGCAATTGAGCGGGTGCGCCATGGCGCCCACAAACTGCCAGGCCGAATCGCGCGCCAGCTGCGTATCGGTGTCCAGTGTGATCACATACTTGATATTCGGCAAGACCCTGGTATCACCGACGACGAGTGCAAAGCGGTCCTCTTTTGCACCATGTGCCCCGCCGCGCAGAAGCCAGTTCAAGTCCGTAAGTTTGCCGCGCTTGCGTTCGTATCCCATCCAGATGCGGTCTCGCGGGTTCCATCGGCGCGGCCGATGAAACAGGAAGAAGGAAGCACCGGCCGGATTTGGGTATTTGTCGTTGAGCGCTTCGATGCGTTGCCGGGCCAGGCACAACAGTGCCTCATCCTCCGGCAGATATTCTGCTTCGGCGTCGCGAAAATCGGTCAGCAGGCCGAAATGCAGGTGGTCATCGCGATTGGCCAGAAAGCGCACTTCCAAGGCTTCGCACAGTTCCTCGATGTTTTGAGTGCTCGTGAGCATGGTCGGGATCACGACCAGCGTGCATAATTCCGAAGGGATCCCTTGGGAGAAGTCCATGCGGGGCAGCGGGCGCGGCGTCGCCAGCAACATGGCCAGCCAGTTCACCAGGGCGACCGCCAGATGACTGGCGCACAGCAGTACGAGCGGTGCGAAAAGCCCGAGCGTCCAACCCTGCGATCCGTCGGCATAGGCCTTGCCCAACAACCATCCGGCCAGCACCGCGGTCAGCAGCAGTATGGTGCCGCAATACAGTGGCAAGGAGAGCCCGCGGCCGGCTTTGCGGATCGCCTCGGCCTGTGACAGGCGTACTTGCGCCGCTCGTTCCAACTCCGCCCGTCCCGCGTCGATCAGGTAGAACCCGACATGTGCCGCGCGGTCGTCGCCGCCTTTGCGGGCAGCGCACGCACGCGCCAACTGGATCGCCTGGCGGGCCACCTCGCTTTCGGAGTGCGGGCTGCGCCTGGCGATCTTCTCCACGACGTGGCGGTAGCGATCACGCGTGGTAAAATCCATTTTTCCATAGACATCGCCGGGATCTTCGCACAGGATCTGCTCGGCTACGCTCATCGTTTCGACGAATTCACGCCAGTCCATTGCGGTCAGGAAACGAAGGCTGCCGATGCTGTTGCTCATCGAGACCTGGTCCGCTGCCTGCTGTTGGGCCTCCATGCCTACCAGCTGTTCGATCGTCTGGCTGGACTCGGCCAGCCGCTGTTCGATCCAGTTGAGCGGCAGTGCAAGTGCGGGACCCTGGTCCTGCAGACAGCGCGTCAGCTCCGCAACAAACGCGCTCACCATCGGGGGGTGCGCGCGTGCCATGTCAGCCACCGCCAGAATCAGGCTCTTGGGGTCCTTCCCGGCGATTTCCGTCATCCGATCAGCCCAATAATTGGCACGATTTCGCTCGATCCGATCGGTGCTGATCAACGCGGCCACCCGGCGTAGGTTTTCGATCAAGGCCAGACGCAGCATGATGGGGATGGCCCACAATTCGCCAAGACTCAGGATCCTCACCGACTGATACGCAGCCACGAAGCTGCTCAGATTCTCCGGATCCACACGCCCATCGCCATGGGCGACAATCTCCAGGGCAATGTCGTATACGCGCGGAAATCCAGATAGCGGGCCGTTCGACAGCCGCGGCAGTTCACGGCTGTACCCCTTGGGCAGGTGGCGCTTGGCCGTTCGAATCTGTTCCTCGATCAGATAGAAGTTGTCGAGCAGCCACTCCCCGGCCGGTGCAATCCTGAGTTTGGCCATAACCGCCTCGGTCAACAAGTCGCGGGCACCGACCAGAACGACTTCATTTTCGGCGAGGCGCGGCAAGAGGCGATCCCGCGGGCGCCCAGACATCAACTGGTGTGTGTCCGCGAGCATTTTACCATGCCGCTGCATCTGATCGGCACTGAACAGTTCCGATCGGAGCGGCCGTTCATCCTCGCTACCCGTTCCTGACGGGTCGCTTCCGCCCATGGGCGTCCTTAAAAAGCCCAAGGACTGGAATATCCTCCTGCCGTTAAAACTCATGCTTTGTGCCTTCATCAGGTAACAGGCTGTGCACCGGGAACGGCCTCTATCGGGAAGGGCCAAAAGGGATTATCGCCCAACCGGCAAAGCCGGTAACAGGCGCAGTCGCATTTTGAGGGCGCACTACCAGCTCTTCATCCATGGAATTTCAAGCCAATGGCATGAACTTGATGTGTCAAATCACGCCTTCCTCCTTTCTCGCCTTGGAAGGATTACCGTTCCCGGGAGAGAAGAGTTCGGCCGCTATTTTTTCACGTTCAGATTATTCTTCACGGAGCTGACCCCCTGGACGCTTCTGGCGATTTCACCCGCTTTATCGACGGCATCCTGGCTGTCAACGAAACCGCTCAATTGTACGATGCCTTTGTATGTTTCCACGCTGATCTCAAAGGACTTGAGGAAATCATCGGCGGCAAGCAGGGACTTCACCTTCGTCGTAATGACCGTATCGTCAACGTACTCACCGGTACCGGACTGTTTGGATGTCGACGCACACGCCACCAGGCCGGCCATCAGCATCACGATGACCAAATGTCGGATAAAACTGTTTGTTGTCTTCATGATATCCACTCCTTTTTTTGCGAATTCATGAGCAGGCCGATGGAGGCCATCTCCTGTGGGCAAACCCGTCTCATGCGTGACAGCAACTTTTCTGAGCTCCCCAAACCCTGTTTGGTGTGAATGCCCGGTCTCTATTCAAACGACCACAGAATTGCATCCATTTGGTTTTCGATTTCGCTGCGTTTTTCTGAAGTCATCGAATGATACTTTTCCGGACTTGTGATAAATCCGTCGACGAACTCGGCGAGTTCCGATCCAATGCCGCACGATGACATAAAGTCCGCTTTGGAGTTGGCGCTCCTTTTGATTTGACTCATATCTTCTCCTTGTCATTTCGTTAAGGCGTTCACGGAAAAGTTTTGAATAGCTGCATCGATTTCCTCCAGGGTAAACGGTTTTGAAATTACATTATCCACCACATGGAGACTTTGGGTTATCACGTCTTCCCTGCCTGAACCCGTCATGATAACGACAGGCATACCAGGCGCGTGCTTTTTAATGTTGCAGGCGAAAGCAACCCCGTCCATTCCGGGCATCTCGTAATCCGACAGGACGATATCGAATTTGTTTCTCAAAAAAACAC
>DHGT01000025.1:0-21949 GCA_002402905.1 Desulfatitalea sp. UBA4791
TAGTTATCGCCGACCATGGTGCGGGTATAACTTAGCGCTTATGGGGTCTCCCCCCGCCCCAGAGGTTTTTACGGCTTCATCTTTTCAATAAACGATTCCAGTTCCCGTGCCTCTTCCGGATCCAGTCGCTTCAGGACCTTCAGTTGCGCTTCGGCCAGATCGAACTGCTTCATCTCCGCATAGGCCTCGCCCAGGTACTCATAGGCCTCGGCCAGCTCTGGATCCAAGGCGATGGCGAGCTTGTAGGCGGCCACGGCCTTGTCGAAAAGGCCCTGCTTGCGGTAGCTGTATCCCAGGTTGCTGTAAGCCTCGGCATAGCTGCCGTCGATTTCGATGGCCCGCTCGTATGCCCTGGCCGCCTCCTGGTAACGCATCTGGTCGGCATGGGCCTCTCCCTGTCGAAAGTGGACATTGGCCTGGCGCCGTTTATCGGCTCCGGGTTGCGAGTCAGGGATATCGGCCGATGGTCTTCCGGCGGCCCAAGCCGCGGAGATCAGACCCAGCAAGGCGGACCAGACCAGAGCGGCGGATATATATATCGCGGTATTGTGTTTGAATTGGATGCTCATGGTGCCTCCTGTCTTTCCTCGTCCGTTCATCCGGCGACCGGAATTTGCGCTCCAGCCTCCGCGCCCATGTCGGACACGCAGCCGGACAAGCCATGATGGTCTCCGGTCGCCTTCGGTCTGCGGACGGTTATAGAAAGAAGGTTACGACGTGGCGGAGCAAAGTAAAGATGGAACCGTGCCCAAAAAAGCCTTATTGGCCGCAACGGCGCATCGTGAGCGAATGGCGGCCGATGCCCGTCTTTAGGATTTGATCGGGCTCGATCAACTTGTGCTATGACGCCTTGGACAATTCCGCCCGAACGGCCAGGCCGATTTTCTCGATGGTGTAGGGCTTGCGGATATAGGCCCCAGCCCCCAGCCGCTGGGCCGATCGAACCCGGTCGTTTTCCGAATAGCCGCTGGCGATGATCGCCTTTTGGCCGGGATGACGTTCGACGACGCGCCGGTAGGTGTCCAGGCCGTCCATGCCGGGTTCCATGACCATGTCCAGCAGCAGCAGGTCCACCGGGTGTTCGCGCAAATAGGCCAGGGCCTCCTCTCCGCTGGAGACTGCCGCGACCGAATAATTCAACTTCTTCAGGATGCTGGACGCCAGCTCTCTTTGCGTCTCCATGTCGTCCACCACGAGGATGGTTTCGTTTTGGCCCATGTAGTCTGCGGTGGAGATGGCGGCCGACGACGGTCCGATGGTGTCGTGGGTGACCGGGAAGAAAAGCGTGAAGGTCGTGCCCTGCCCCTCGGTGCTCTCCAGATCGATGTAACCGTTGTGGTCTTTCACCGTTCCCCAGACCACGGCCATCCCCAGGCCCGATCCGCTCCGGCCCATGACCTTTTTGGAGTAGAAGGGTTCGAAGATCCGCTCCCGGTCTTCGATGGGGATGCCGATGCCCGTGTCGGTCACCGTCACGATCACGTAATCCCCCGTTTCCACATGGTCGTACCGGCGCAACGGCCGATCGAGGTAGCGATTGTCCGTGGAAATGGTGACGGTGCCGCCGTCCGGCATGGCTTCGGCCGCGTTGACGATCAGGTTCATGATCGACTTGGCCAGATGAATCGCCGAACCCTTTATGTTCAACAGGTCCGCAGCCAGGTGGGTTGCGACCCGCACCTCATGATGAAAGGATGTCAGTTTTTCGAATTCAGGACTGTTCAATTGCGCTTCGATGATCCGGTTCAAATTGACCACCTCCGCAATGGCGATACCCCGCCGGGCAAGGGTCAGCAGATCCTGCACGATCGCGGCCGCACGTTCCCCGGATTGCTTGATGGTCAGGAGCGGCCTGCGCAACGGGCTGCCGTCAGGCAGGTCCATCAGGAGCAGATCGGGATAACTGACAATCCCTGACAAAATATTGTTGAGATCGTGGGCGACCCCGCCGACCAGCGTGCCGATGGCCTCCAGCTTTCGGGCCTTTTGAAGTTGGAATTCGAGCCGCTGGCGATGGCGCTCTTTCGCCGAAAAGACCAACTCCACCGCCACCATGCGGCATACGGTGCGGATGAGGTTGAGGCTCCACTCGTCAAATGGGCGCGTCCGGCCGAACACGTTCATGATGCCGATGACGGCGCCGTCGCGATCGAGGATGGGCATGCCGATATAGCTCTGCGCCCCGGTCGCGGCCAGGCCGGTCGCCGAAGGGAAACGCCGGTTTCGATGATCAGCGGCTGCTTGTCTTCCAAAATTGGCCGAAGCGGCAGGCCCACGGTCGGATCGGTCAATGTTTCGTCACCGCAGGGCCGCTTTGCAAACGCGATCATCTGGAACCGATCTTCCGGACTGCCGCAACTGACGATCAGGACATTCAGCGCCAGCGCATCGGCCAGGGCCTCGGCCACCTCCTTGAAAAATGCTTCGCCTCTGTGCGCGATGGCGATGTGATAAAAATTTTCGATCCAACGATTACGATCTTCCAGGGAACGCATCATGGTGGCAATGTTATCGCTCAAAAACTCGAATTCATGCACCCCCCGGTAGTCCGGCGCCTTACCCATCCGGATGGCGTCGATAATCCGGCTCAGCGGCTGGCGGAGCAGTCGCTCCTGGAGCAGCAGGATCAGAACGATCCCGCAGGCCAGCAAGAGGCCGGTGACGATGTAGACCGTATTGACCCGCTCGATAAGGGGGGAGTAAGCCGCCTTGTCCTTGACCAGATCGATGTGCCATCGCCAGGGTTTGAAATTGAAATGGTGAAAGAACCGCTTCTCCCCCTGAAAACTGGCGTCCGGCGAACGCCACATCTGGTGAAACTCGGCAATCGCATGGGACAGATCCGGCATATCCGGTTCGAATCGGTTGAGCAGCAACTCCCCGTGCGCCTCATCGACCAATCGGCACCCGATGTCGTTTCGGACGACATACTCTTCGATGGCGCCCAGGGTAAACGCCTTTTTAACCGTCACGGCCCTGGCATCGTCCATCTTGCCGCTATTGACCAGTGATGAAGGTGTGCTGCCTCACCTGCTTGCCGTTGCGGTCGACCCCGAACCGGCCGATGGTCATGGTGTCCATGTTGAACAGCGCATCGCGCACCTTGCGCCGGTCGATCGTACCCGCCTCGACAACGGCCTTTGCAAGCACCTGCCCGGCCGCGTAAGCGAGTCCGGCATGGTATCCGGGAACCTGTCCATAAGTCTCTATAAACCGCCGGTTGAAATCGTTGGCGCCCGGATAGTTGGCCCGGGGTTCCCACAGCGAGGTGGCAAAGACATGCTCGGCGGCCGGTCCGCATCGCTCGTAGAAATCCTCGATCGCCGGTCCGATCGAAGCGTAAAGCGCCCGGGGCCGCCATCCGATGCGTTGGAGGGCCTCGACCATATGGACGGCCTCACCCATGTGTCCGCACACGATCAAGGCATCCGGGTTTTTGGCCTTGGCCTTGAGCGCCAGGAGGGACAAATCACGACGCCCCTTGCTGAAACCCTCGACCCCTGTCACCGTCAGACCGAAGCGCCGCGACCATTTTTCGGCACTCTGAGCCAGATCTTCGGAAAAAGGATCGTCGGCGTGAACAATGGCCACGCGGGCCAGATCGTTCAATACGAGCAGCTCAAAAAAGCCGATCATGAATTTACTGACCGGCGTGTAGACCCCCACGGCATGGCGGAAGCCTTGCTCCCACAGGGTGTCGGCGGCCGCTCCGGCAATCAGCATGGGTATTTCGTACCGCTCGGCGATGGGCAAGACCGCCAGGGTGATCAGGCTGGAGTATGGGGCGAAGAGAAAGTCGACCTTCTCTTGGTTGACCAATCTCTTGTAGATGAAAACCGCCCGGTCGGGATCCCCATGATCGTCATCGACGATCAGCCGCACGGGCCGACCCAATATGCCCCCGGCACGGTTCACCCCCTGTTCCCACAGCGCGAAACCCTTTCTGAGGGCTTCGGCCATGGGTGCGAACCGGCCGGTCAGTCCCAGGCTCACACCGACCTTGATCGGCGCTTCCGCCATGCCCGGCACGGGCCAGAACGCGGCCAGGATCATCAGCACCAGGGCCAACCGCTTCCATCTGCCCGGTGCGGCCCTGGCCGGCCAGGGCCATATCAACCCGATAGGGCGCATCGACCTCATGGTGCGAAGACCCTCCTGAAGGATTTCAAAAGTCGTGGTTTCCGACGGCAGCCGCCGTTGGGCGCCCCGGACACAACGTGACCATACCACGATACGGCCGCTAACGAAACCGCGACCGCAGCTCGGTCTTTAGGATCTTGCCCGAGCCGGTCTTGGGCAGCTCCTTCACAAAGGTGATCGCCTTGGGCGTCTTGAACCCCGCCAGCCGGTCGCGGGCAAAGGCGATCAACTCCTCTTCCGAGGCCGCGGCGTCCGGTTTCAGGGCCACGACCGCCTTGGGCACCTCGCCCCACTTCTCGTCCGGCATGGCGATGACCGCGCACTCCAGCACGGCCGGATGCATGTAGAGGACGTTTTCGATCTCCACCGAGGAGATATTCTCCCCGCCGCTGATGATGATGTCCTTGGCACGGTCCACGATGAGCACATACCCTTGGGCATCCACCGTGGCCAGGTCCCCGGTGTAGAAATAGCCGTCGCGGATCGCCTTTGCCGTTTCGCCGGGCAGCTTCCAGTAGCCCTTCATCACGTTGTCGCCGCGCACCACGATCTCTCCGACGCTCACGCCGTCCCAGGGCACCTCGTTGCCGTCGGCATCGACCACCTTCAGGTCCACGCCCGGTACTTCCAAGCCGGTGCGCGTGAGATATTTTCCCTGCTCTTCTTCGGGCAGGTGCAGCAGGGTGTCTTTGATGTTGCCCACGGTCAGCAGCGGACAAGTTTCCGTGAGCCCGTACCCGGAGATGTAGCGGCAGCCCAGCCCTTTCATCATGCGCAGGGCATTGGCCGGCGACATGGGTGCGCCGCCCACCATGACCCACTTCAGAGCGGAGAGGTCGTATCTTGCAAGGTCCGGCACGTTGAGCAGAAAATTGATCATCGTGGGCACCATCATGGCGGCGGTCACCCCCTCGGCCTGCATGGTCGCCAGCACCTTGTCGGGCACGAACTGGCGCTGCATGACATGCCGGCCGCCCTGGTAAGTCACCGACCAGATGAAAAAGGCGTCGGCCAGGTGGAACAGCGGCGCGATGTGGTGCCACACCGTGCGGTCTTCGAGGCGGAACGAGATGATGGTGGTCAGGGCGTTGGCGTAGATGTTGCGGTGGGTCAGCATCACGCCCTTGGGTTTGCCGGTCGTGCCGCTGGTGTAGTAGAGGTTTAACACCGCGTTTTCGTCCTCGACCGCCGAAGAGACCGGATCGTCGGCCGCCTGGGCGAGAAAGTTGTCATAGGTATCGGTGATCCAGTCCGCATCAGCCGCGCCCTCGGCGATATAGAAACGTTTCACAGACCTCAGATCGTTCCGGATCTTTTCCAGCACCGGCTTGAAGTCCGCATGGAAGATGATGGCCTCGGCCTCTGCGTCGTTGAGGATGTAGGTGTATTCGGCCGGCGACAGGCGGATGTTGAGCGGCAACAGCACCCTTCCCGTAAGGGCCATGCCGAAGTAGAGTTCCAAATACCGGTAGGTGTTGAAGTCCAGCACGGCGATGCGCCCATCGGCGGTCATGCCCGCCCCGTTCACGGCGTGATACACCTGCCGCACGCGCCGGTCCACCTCGGCGTAGGTAAAACGCACATCGCCGTCCACCACGGCCGTCTTTTCACCATACAATTTCACCGCTCTTTTCAGAATACGACTGGGCGTCATGGGCACCTGCATGGTCTGTTCTCCTTTCCCGTTGATGTGAATATCTCGCCCCGGCCGTAAAAAGGGGCGACTTCCCGTCGAGACCCCGCCTTCCGTCACCGGCCGATGAGGCATCACCTCCACGCGACGTTTCCGCGAGGCATCATGGCCTCGATCGACGTCTTGCCGTTCTTCCCTGGAATGCAACCCTGTGAAGGGCGTTCCTGCCCCTCCAACAAATTGATCAACGAGCGCTAGAATATACGCTCAGTGCAGTGACCGTGACCAGAATCAGCCCCATGCCCAGGATCTGCAGCGCGACCAGGCTTTGATTTAAAATCACGACGCCGAAGAGCGACGCGGTGACCGGCTCGACCATGGCCACAATGGAGGCCACGGCCGGCGCGGTGTGGTTCAGGCCGACGATATAGAGAATGAAGGACAGCCCTGCACCAAAAACCCCCAATATAGCGAACAGCGGCCAACTCGGCGTGCTCAGCACTGCCAAGGTCTGGTCGGCATCGACCAGCCAGACGAGTATGGCGATGAGTGCCGCGAACGCTATCACGAGAATCGCCTGTGGGCTGCCGTGCGGCGCTGCATACTTGAAGCCGAAAATGAATACCGCATAGAACAGGCCGGAAAGCAGTCCGGCGCCGGCGGCGATTGGCGTGACGTCGCCCGCTCCGATATCGTAAATACCTGTCAGCAGCACGACGCCAAGCATGACCATCACTATCGCGGCCCACTTGGGGGCAGTGGGTCTTTCAATCTTGAGCGTGAAGGAGACGAGATAGACGAACACCGGTGCGCAATACATCAGGGTCGCTGCAACCGCAACACTGCCCTCGGCAATGCTGACGAAATAAAAACTGAAGTTTCCCGCTACGCCCACACCGGCGATCGCCGACCAGAACCACAATCGAGGACTTGCCAATCCGCTGCCCTGTGGGCGCAACCCCAGCCACACGAGAACGAACAACAGCCCGATCGCACCGCGGTAGAGCGACACCACCAGTGGGTCCCATCCCTGAGCCGCGAGAATACCGCCGATCCCGCCGGATACCCCCCAGCACAGTGCCGCAAGTGCCACAAACGCCGTGCTCAAACGCGCCATTTGGTCTGAAGATCCTTCTGGCAGGCAACATGTTTCAGGAGTTGCCGACTCAATTGGTCATCGCTGCTGCCGCCGCTCGCGGTAAGAACGCCGATTACCCATCGATCCTGCATAGATTCGGCCACCCGGTATTCCCGCATCCTGTTCCTCGGTTGTGCTCGCTTTCGCGTATTTCATAGCGGTTGTATGCGTTGATGTAATGATCGACTATCGTTCGCATCTCAGTACAACTCAATTTTGGTCTCCGGTCTCAGCTGCGTAACGACCAAAATCAGCAGTCCGCACAGTCCTGGTAGGGACTTTTAGCATGACCACATACTTGCGACATGCCACAGACCGGCGGGACAGCTGCCTTTTTACTGGTTAGATGCGATATTAGAAAGGCGCCTCTCCAACAAACGTCCATTCTTTGTCAATCTAAGGAACAAAACGAGCTTTCCATCTCCTTTTCCCCAATATGAAATACCCAAACCGGGAACCCAGCCAATATCGTATCCAAAAGGTTTGATTTTATGTCACTTACCAATAGATCAGAAGGTCTTTAAAAAAACTGTTGCTTTTGTCAGTGTTTTTGTATAGGCATTGTACTATACAAAACATTTACATTTAAAATTTTACCGCTTCCACTCAAAATTCCTGTGTTCATTCGTTTAGTTGGATAGATTCGCCAATCGCCCTTCGCCTGTAAGTATAATGGAAATGGATGCTGCGCTGACTCGTCGTAATTATTCGCTAATACAACACATTGCGAAAAACAAGGATAAACTCGGAGTGCACATGAATCCTCCTGTAAAACTACTCGATCTGGTCCGACAGCGCATTCGGTTGAAGGGCTATTCCATCAGGACGGAAAAATCCTACACGGAATGGATTCGTAGATATATTCTATTCCACGGGAAACAGCACCCTAAAGAGATGGGGAAAACGGTCATGACACCGGATGAAACCCGGTGGGTGATATCCGCCATGCGAGGCGTTCACCAGCTGATGGCCGAAATCCTTTATGGCTGCGGGTTACGCGTGTTGGAGTGTGTTCGACTGAGAGTAAAAGACGTCGATTTCGCCATGAACCAGATCATGGTCCGCGACGGGAAGGGCGCAAAGGACAGAATCAATGCGGACACGTCTTGGGGTTGGCAATATGTTTTCCCGGCCGGAAAGCGATCCGTCGATCCCAGGCCCGGCATCCTGCGAAGGCATCATGCACACGAGACCGGCGTTCGCAGAGCGCTCAAGCAGGCTGCAGAGATGGCCGGCATCGACAAGCCGATCTCCTGCCACACCTTGCGCCACAGCTTCGCCACCGACCTACTGGCCAACGGCTACGACATCCGCACCCTGCAGGATCTGCTCGGACATAAAGATGTCAGCACCACCATGATCTATACCCATGTGCTCAACCGCGGGGGTAAGGGCGTGGTCAGCCCGTTGGATGCCCGATGACATCAGCGGAGGGAGCGCCGGGATCCGGGGCAGCCAAGCCGCTTCCGAGAGCCTGCACCTGTTATTTGGGCCATTCGGCAATTCTTTTCCACCAATTTGACGAGCAGAATAATGGTTGAGGAGAATAATAATGGAATTACAACGCTATATCGGTATCGAGCTGTCCGGCCTGAAAATGGCGCTGGAACGCGTCCTCAAGGGTCTCACCCAGGCGGAGGTAGCGTGGCGGCCGGCATCGGGGTGCAACGCCATCGGTTTGATCCTGTTTCACATGGCCCGCACCGAAGACTCCTTGCTGCAGGGGCTGCTCCAGAAGAAGCCCTTAATATGGAGCTCCGAAAAGTGGTACGAAAAGCTCGGACTGGCCAAAGATGAGGAAGGTTCGCACTATAGCGTCGACCAGGTGAATGCCTTTCCAGTGCCGGAGCTGGCAAAGATACTGGCCTATGCCGATGCCGTTCGTGCTAGAACCAAGGAAAAATTGAGAAGCATGCCGGTCGAGGCGTTCGATGAAAAGGTCAACTTCCCCAACTTTGGAGAGATGCCCGTGGGGGCGCTTTTCTCTTTCATGATCGCCCATGCCGCCGAACACATCGGGGAGATATCCTACCTGCGGGGAATGCAGCGGGGGATAGATAAGTAGGCGCTAAGACGGTGGTATTCAAAAAACCTTCTTGACAAGATTCGTACTCGTCTATAACAACGTACGTTGTAAAGCATCGAAGTCGAAATTGACGGCACTTTAATAGGTCCGGAATTCGTTTTTCCGTCATCTCGGCCAAAGCCGGAATCCCGTATTTTCACTAGGTGCAGGATGCCGGATCGGGCCCGGCATGACGCTTTTTCCACTTATTTCAGGTTCATCGACATTAAAGGATTCCGGGGAGGCCCATGCCATGAAAGCCGCCGTGATGCGAGGCATCAAAGATATCCGCACCGAAACCGTACCCGACCCGGTACTCGAACCCCATGGGGTGATCATCAAGGTCAAGGCCTGTGGGATCTGCGGATCGGATCTGCATGTATACAAGCGCAACGAGCAGGGGACTATTTTCGGGCATGAATTCAGCGGAGACGTGGTGTCGGTGGGGGACCAGGTCAAGGGCATCGCGCCGGGCATGCGCGTGACCGCCGTGGGATTCAGGCCCTGCGGAAAATGCTTCTGGTGCAGCCAGGGCAAGGGCCACCGCTGTTCGAACATGGCCCTGCTGGGCTACCAGTTTCCCGGGGCCATGGCCGAGTATGTGCACATCCCTTTTGCAGCCTTGGGACGAACGGTTTTTCCGCTGCCCGAGGAGCTGAGCTATGAAGAGGCGGCTTCGGTGGAACCCCTGTCGATCTCCTATTTCTCGGTCAACCGGGCCCAGCCCAAGCCGGATGAGAGCGTCGCGGTTTTAGGGCTCGGAGTGATCGGCCTGTATGCCATTCAGGTGCTGAAGAGTTTCGGAGTAACCAGGATTCTGGCCAGCGGCCGGAGAGCGGCGCGCCTGCGGGCGGCCACCGAATGCGGGGCGGACGTGGTGATCGATGCGGCATCCCAGGACCCCACGGCCGCTGTGATGGACGCCACGGCTAAGATGGGCGTCAATACGGTGGTGGAGTGCGCCGGCCAGCAGGCCACCTTCGACCAGGCAGTGGCCATGGCCCGGGGCGGCGGCAAAATCCTGCTGGTGGGCATTTACGAACAGCCCCTGACCTGGGACCCGCTGCCGGCGATCTCCAAGAACCTCTCCCTGATCGGGTGTCTGGGCGGGAACTTTCCGGCTTCCATCGAGCTGCTCAGGAGCGGCAAAGTCAGCGCCCGGCCCCTGATCACCCATCGCTTCAGCCTGGACCAGGCCGCCGAGGCGTTCCGCGCCCAACTCCAGGACCCGGGTGCCATCAAGGTTATGTTCACCATGGATTAGAAGAGGTTTCAACACCTCCCCTCGCGCCCACATCCGGCGTTGGAACGAGTTGTCCAATCCTCAAAATACCATACGTATTCCTGCGGTTGGCCAACTCGTCCCGCCTTGACTTTGAACGCGATTGAAGATGTTGAAACCACTTCGAGGCCAACGGGTTGAATGCAACGGTCAGGCGAGGATGGCGTTCATGATGTGGCTTTCCACCCGTTGGATGAGCTCTTCTTTGGAAAGGTGCTTCAAGGTCCAGCTGCGTAGCGGATAAAGGGAGAGTTCGTAGGCGATCATACCGGCCGTGAAGGCAGGATCTTCCATGGCGAACGCCTTCTTTTCCAGCCCCTTTCGTAATATCGCTTCGATTTGCCGGATGAAACCGCTCTCCCTGGCCAGGATCTCCTTGAGCAGCTTTTTGGGCAGCTGCTTGGATTCCCTGTAGAGCAGCAGCACTTCATCTTTGTAGCGGAAGGAAAAACGCATCATCTCGCGGATGACGGCCCTGAGTTGTTCCGCCGGGTCCTCCAGCGCCATGATGGTCTTGTTTTCAAACACACTGCTTTCCGGCCGGTGAATCATCTCGAAGACCCGGAAGAGAATCTCCTCCTTGCTTTCGATGAAATAGTACAGATTGCTCAAATCGATGCCGGTGGCCTTGGAGATTTCCCGCATGGAGGTCTGGGCATACCCCTTTTTCGCGAAAAGTTTAGCGGCTTTCTTGATGATCTGCGTGCGCCGTTTTTGAAATACGCTGCTTTTTTCGGCTGCCACGGAGCCGCCGTCGGCTTGATTTTTTTTTCTCATGAGGACCGCTTCCTTTTAAAATGGGCCAAATCCTGTATTACCGGTGCGCCTGCCGTCAATGGTAATTGCCCGAAGGGTGTTGACACGCACAGGGTATTTGTATAACAACGCACGTTGTAATTGTCTACAAACGATTTTAGCCCCAAACAACTCATGGGGCGGGAGAAAACCACATGAAAACACTCGAACATCTGCTGACGCCGATCCGGATCAAATCATTGGACATCGCCAATCGGATCGTGATGCCCCCCATGGGCACCGGGCTGGGAAACGAGGACGGCACGGTGAGCGAGGCCAATCTGGCCTATTTGCGGCGCCGCGCCCGCAGCGGCGCGGGGCTTTACATCACCGAGATCACGGAGATCGACCCGGTCGGCGCCGTGGCCCCCACCTGCCTGGGCATCTGGGACGACACGTTCATTCCCGGTTTGCGAAAAATGGCGGACATTGTCCATGCGGCCGGAAGCAAAATTGCCATGCAGTTGCACCACTGCGGCCGTGAGAGCCTCTACCAGACGCGCAAGCGGACGGCGGTGGCCCCTTCGGCGGTGGGGAGTTTTCTATTTGGTTTCATCGCCCCGCCGCGCGAAATGACACCGGAGGAGATCCAACAGACCATCCGCGCCTTTGGCGAGGGTGCCCGCCGGGCCAAGGCGGCGGGTTTCGACGCGGTGGAACTGCACGGGGCCCATGGGTATCTGCTCATGCAGTTTCTCTCCGCTTTTTCCAACCAGCGCACCGATGAATACGGCGGGGACTTCCGCGGCCGGGCCCGCTTCATGCTCGAATGCCTGGCAGCGGTGCGGCGGCAGGTGGGCGACGATTTCCCCATCTCCATCCGCATCTCAGGCGAAGAAGGCATCCAAGGAGGGTACACCATCGACGACATGCTGACCATCGTTCCGGACCTGGTGCAGGCCGGCGCCGATCTGATCCATGTCTCGTTCGGCACCCACGGCAATGCGAAAATCTACACCGATACACCCAATCCCAGCGCGCCCATCGAGTATGCGCCGGGATTCAAGACCGACTTGGCCCGCAAGATCAAGGCGGTGGCCGGCGTTCCGGTCATTACCGTGGGCCGCTACACCGATCCCTATTTCATGGACGAGGTGATCGCCCGGGGCGATGCCGACTTCGTGGCCGTCGGCCGCCAGCACCTGGCCGATCCAGACTTTTTGATCAATACCCGCGAAGGCCGGTCGGAAGAGACCTTCGAATGTCTGGCCTGCAACCAGGGTTGTATCGAACGCGAGGCGCTCGAAGGCCAGCCGGTGCGCTGCGCCATCAACGTCGAAACCGGGCAGGAACTGATCTATCCGACCCAACCCGCGCAAACGCCCCGCAATGTCTGGGTAATCGGCGCCGGACCGGCCGGCCTGACCGCCGCCGACGAAGCCGCCCGGTTGGGACACAAGGTGACCCTCTTCGAAAAGGAAGAGCATATCGGGGGCCAGATCCGGTACGCGGAAAAGGCGCCTCACAAGGCGGCCTACGGCAAGTGGATCCGCACCCTGGCGGCGCGCGCCGTCAAGAGGGGGGTGGATTTGCGCACCGCTACGGAAG
The DNA here is from genome assembly GCA_002402905.1 of Desulfatitalea sp. UBA4791. GTDB lineage: Bacteria > Desulfobacterota > Desulfobacteria > Desulfobacterales > Desulfosarcinaceae > Desulfatitalea. Next base: position 12,602 of record DHGT01000025.1, read on the forward strand.
TGACCGAGGCGATGATCGATCAGAACGATCCGGAAGTCGTGATCCTGGCGATCGGCGCCGACAAGGCCGAATGCCCGGCACCGGGGAGGACCATGTCGGTGGTCTGTGACGCCTGGCAGATCCTCAACGGCGAGGTGCCGCCCCGGGAAGATGCGGTGGTCATCGGCGGCGGCCTGGTGGGCATGGAAACGGCCGATTTTCTCTGTCAGCAGGGGATCCGCCATGTGACCCTCGTGGAGATGCTGGCCAAGCCGCCGGTACGCCCGATTTCCGCCCATGGCACCATGCTGCACCGGCGCCTGGCCGCAGCCGGCGCCCGCTTGATGTTCGATACCCGGGTGGAGCGGATCGAGGAGGGGGCGGTGATCGTCTCCACCACCGGCGTCGAAAAGCGGCTGGCGCCGGTGGGCCAGGTGATCGTGGCGGTGGGGGTGACGCCCCGCCAGGAATTGAAGCAGATCCTGGAGCGCAAAGGCATCCGTCATGTCGTGGTCGGCGACGCCAAGCACCCGCGGCGAATCATCGAAGCCACCACTGAAGGCGCCCAGGCCGCCTGGGAGATTTGAGGTGAACGCCTCGGCGTAGTCGTGCCTTCGATTCGCGCAGATGATTCCCCGCCGGGAAGGCAAAATCGTGAATATCCTCTCGGCCTCCTCGCGAATGGGCAGCGACTTCTACTCACACTACTCGTCGTCGAAGTTCGGGCTCATGGGGCTGACCCAGAGCATCGGGCTGGCGGCCGCACGCCACAACATCAACGTCAACGGCATCTGCCCGGGCATCGTTGTCACCCAGCTGGGCGAAAAGCAGGGCGGCGGCCTGGTTCACCAGATGGCCAGGTATTCGGGCAAGCCCGAAGAGTTGTTGCAGGAAAAGATTCGAAAATCCATTCCCATGCGACGGTTTCAGAGCGGCGAGGATATCGGCTACACGGCGCTTTTCCTCTGTTCCGATCTGGCGGCCAACATCACCTGCCAGGCCATCAATGTCTGCGGCGGCATGCGTATGAACTAGGAACGCTACCCGCCGAAGCCCGCCTCCGGGATCTCCACGATCGCCTTGCTGCCGGCACGGATGGCATCCATGCGGCCGAGGGTGACCGGCAGTACGGCCTCGATGAAGTAGCGGGCCGATTGGATCTGGCCGGCGTAGAAGGCGGCGTTCTTGTTCTTCTCGATGAATTCCTTGCGCTCCGCTTCGGACGTGTTGCCGACCAGCTTGTCGAGGGCCGGCTGGGCCACGGCGGCGCGCCAGAGCAGCATCCAGCCCATGATCACATCGCCCATGGCATCGAGAAACGGCGAAGCAAAAGAGAAGGCCACCTTGAAATCGGCAGACATGGCGGTCTTGCCGATCTGCATGGCGGTTTCGGCCAGCCGGTTGACGGCGGTTTCCAGCTTGCCGGCCAGTTCGGCCAGGCCGGGGGTCTCCTTGGCCCGACTTATGATATGGCCAATGTCACCGAGCAGGGTCATGAAGACGGCACCTTTCTTCATGCCCAGCTTGCGGCCGAGCAGGTCCATGGCCTGAATGCCGTTGGTGCCTTCGTAGATGGAGTTGATCTTGGCGTCTCGCATCAGCCGCTCGACCGGATAGTCGCGCGTATAGCCATAGCCACCGTAGACCTGCACCGCCTGCACCGTGCACTCGAAGCCCCGGTCCGTACAGTAGGCCTTGATAATCGGCGTGAGCAGGCTGATGATATCCTCGTAGTTCTCTTTCTCTTCGTCGCTGGCCGCGCAGGCCTGCTTGTCGAACAACTCGGCCACATAGTAGACAAAGCTGCGCAGCCCCTCGGTGTAAGCCTTCATGCCCATGAGCATGCGGCGCACGTCCGGATGGCGGATGATGGGCACCGACGGCGCCTCCTTCTGAAGCATGTCGGCCAGGTCGCGTCCCTAGACCCGCTCCCGGGCGTAGTTGAGGGCGTATAGATAAGCACAGGAGGCGTTGCACAGGCCCAGGGCGCCGACGCCCAGGCGGGCCTCGTTCATCATGTGGAACATGACCCGCATGCCTTTGTTCTCCTCACCGAGCAGCACGCCGCGGCACTTGCCCTTGCCGCCGAAAGCCAGTTGGCAGGTGGGGCTGGCGTGCAGCCCCAGCTTCTCTTCGATGCCGGTGCACACCACGTCGTTGGGTTCGCCGAGGGTACCGTCGTCATTGACCCAGATCTTGGGCACGATAAACAGGGAGATGCCCCGGGTGCCGGCCGGCGCGCCTTCGATGCGGGCCAGCACCGGGTGGATGATGTTTTCGGTGACATTGTGATCCCCGCAGGTGATGAAGATCTTGTTGCCGGTGATGGAATAGGTGCCGTCGTCGTTTTTCACCGCCGATGTGGTCAGAGCGCCCACGTCCGAGCCGGCCTCGGCCTCGGTGAGCACCATGGTACCGGCCCAGCGGCCCGAATACATGTTGCGCAGGTACAGCTGCTTCTGCTTCTCGGTGCCGAAAATTTCGATCATCTTGGCCGCGCCGTGGGTGGCAAAGCCGAAGGCCGAGAACGCGAAGTCGGCGCCCAGCAGGTATTCCAGGGCGGCTTGGGTGACCAGCACGGGCAATCCCTGGCCCCCGACCTCCGGGTCTTCGGACATGGAGATGTACTCCGCTTCCCGGAAGAGTTTGTAGACCCGGTGGAAGCTTTCCGGCACCTGGACCTGGTTGTTTTCGAATTTAAGGCCGATCCGATCGCCCTCCTCGTTGAGCGGCAGGATCTCTTTGATGGCGAAATTGCGCGCCTCCTTGAGCAGCAGGTCGAACATCTTGCGGTTCTGGCCCTTGTATCTGGCCGTCTTTTCGAAGTGCTCCGCCCCGAGTTGCTCGTAAAGTACGAAATCGACATCCCGTTTGTCTGCGATAAGCTGTGCCATGATGTTTGCTCCTTGAATCCGGTTTGGTTTACTCGCAACTTTATTTAGCGTAATCGTACTCGTTCTCGTACTCGTTTTTTTCTACCTCGACAAGGACCGATAAGCAACGCCTGCGCGTATCCGTTTAGAGGTAGGATTGGAGGTCAGATGACCCCCTGCCGGGTGAAGGTTTCGATCTGGTCTGCGGTGTAGCCGAATTCCGCCAGCACCCGGCGGGTGCTCTCACCGAACGAGACGGCCGGACTGCGGATCGATCCCGGCGTCTGGCTGAGCTTGACCGGCACGCCCAGGGCGGTTTCGGTCGTGCCGTCGGGCCGGGGCACGGCCACCACCATCTCCCTTTGCCGAAACAGGGACGATGCCAGGGCCTCGTCCATGGTGCGCACCCCGCTGACACACAGCTCCAGCCGCCCCAAGGCGTCGTCCCAGGCGGCCATGGGCTTTTGCAGAAATTTGGCCCGGAAGGCCGCGATGATCTCTTCCCGCCGCCGCTCGTCGTACTGCAGGTCGGCGTACTGCGCCAGGTCCAGGGCCGCGCACAGCCCGCGCCAGAAACGGTTTTCCAGGGCACCCACGGCCATGTAGCGTCCGTCCGCGGTTTCGTAGGTGTTGTAGCAGGCATAACGATGGGACAGCATGTTGTCGCCCCGTAACGGCGCCTGGCCGGTCAGGGCCTGCCAATATTGGGCCACGGGCAGGAAGGCAAGCATGCCGTCGGCCATGGAGATGTCGATGTACTGGCCTTGGCCCGAGCGCTGGCGGGCAAAGAGGGCCAGCAGAATGCCGATGGCCGCGTTGAGGCCGCCACCGGCGATGTCGGCCATCTGGACGCCGGGAATCACGGGCGGCCCGCCGGGCCGGCCGATGAGATCCAGAACGCCCGCGTCGCCGAGGTAGTTGACGTCGTGCCCCACCCGGTCACGGGCCGGACCACTCTGGCCGTATCCGGTGATCGAACAGTAGATGATGTCGGGCTTGACCGCGCGCACGCTGTCGTAATCCACGCCCAGACGCCGCACCACACCGGGACGGAAGCCTTCGATCATCACGTCCGTCTCTCGGACCATGCGAAAAAAAATCTCACGGCCAACATCGCTCTTCAGATCCAGGCTCATGTGCGCCTTGTTGCGCTGCACCGTCGGCAGAAAAAGGCCGTCGGCCGCGTACTGCTTCTTGTCCTCGATGGCGATCACCCGGGCGCCGTGGTCGGCCAGGATCATGGAGCAGTAGGGGCCGGGCAGCAGCCGGGAGAGGTCGAGGACCGTGATCCCGGACAAGGCGCCCGGGGCGTTTGTGGTGCTCGTTTCCGTCATATCCGTCACAGCCCCATGAACTTGGCGGCGATGCCCTTCATGATTTCGTTGGTACCGGCAAAAATCGACATGACCCGCGTGTCCTGGAAGGCGCGCACCATGGGGCAGGTTTCCAACGCCGCATCTTCGCCGATCAACTCCAGGGATCGGCCGGCCAGGCGATGGGCCATGTCCGTGGTCCAATATTTGGCCATGGAAACCTCCACCACGATGTTCTTTTTCTCCATGTGATCGGCGATCAGCTTGTCCAGAAACGTCCGCCCGATGCGCGCCTCGGAGCTCATCTCCACCAAGGCGAACTGCACGGCCTGGGAGCGCGCCAGGGGTTTGCCGTCCACCAGGGTTCGTTTGCAGTAGTCGATGGTGTATTCGACGATGCGCTCGGCGGCCGCCACGGCGCCCATGGCGCAGGTCAGGCGCTCCTGCTGGAGCTTGTCCATGAGCAGGAAAAAGCCGCTGCCGGGTTGGCCGAGCCGGTTCTCCACCGGGATGCGGCAGTCGGTAAAGAAGAGCTCGGCCGTGTCCTGGCTGTGCCAGCCCATCTTCTCCAGTCGGTTGCCGCGCTTGAAGCCGGGGGTGCCGTCCTCGACCACGTAGAGCGAGACGGCCTGGTGGCGGTTCTCCACAGCCGGGTCCACGGCGGCCACGATCACCAGATCGCAGTGGATGCCGTTGGAGATGAAGGTCTTGGCCCCGTTGATCACCACCTGGCCGTCCCGCTCCACGCCCGTGGTCTCCATGGCCGCCAGATCGCTGCCCGCGGCCGGTTCGCTCATGGCCACGGCCGTAACGATGTCGCCGGACACGCAGCCGGGCAGATACTTGCGTTTGAGCGCCTCGGAGCCGAACGAGTCGATGTAGGGCACCACCACGTCGCTGTGCAGGGGAGCGGCCAGGCCGGTCTGCGCTGTACGCGACATCTCCTCGGTCACGATGAGCGAGTAGATGAAGTCGCCGCCCAACCCTCCATATTCCGGTGATACGCCCGTACAGAGAAAGCCGGCACGCCCCATTCTGCGCCACATCTCCCTGGGCACGTCGTGATCGGCCTCCCACTGGTCCACGTGGGGAATGATCTCGGTGTCGCAGAAGGCGCGCAGCCGGCGGCGGAAATCATGGTGGGCGTCGGTGAATTTTAGAATGTCCATCGATAACATTCCTTAACTTTCATACTTTCCACTTTCATACTTTCATACTTTTTTGCTTTCTTCTTTTCCTGTCTTTCGTCCAATCGTTGCATCGGCGATTTTGTTCTTCATCGCCCCCGGCCCGCCCAACATCAGCTGCAGGGCTTTGGCATCCCGGTAGAAGCGCTCGACTTCGGATTCTCGCATGTACCCGTAGCCGCCGTAGAGCTGAACGGCTTGGTCGGCCACCGCCACCGCGGCGCGGTCCGCGACGAGCTTGGCCACTGCCGGCAGGGTGCCGGACTTGCCTGCGTCGTGCCGCCGGGCGGCCTGCCGGACGGTGGCCCGGGCGCTCTCCACCTGAGCGGTCATCTCGGCGATCTTGTCGCGGATGATCTCGAAGGCGCCGATCTTGCGCCCGAACGCCGCACGCTCCTGGACGTAAGCCTGGGCGCGATCCAGGGCGCCCGCGGCGATACCTGTGGCCGCTGCGGCGAGCAGCACGGCTGCGTCGTCGTTGAAGCGGGTCAGCTGGGCCAGCCCCTCGCCGGGCATACCCAGGAGATGGCCGTCCGGAACCCGCACGCCGGTGAAACGCACACGGCCGCTGCCGCTCATGTTGGCTCCCAGTCGAGGTCCCTGGTCCTCCCGGGCAATGCCGGCGCTGTCGCCGTCCACAGCGAGCATGCTGACTTGGCCCTCTCCGGTCCGGCACAAGACGAAGTAGAGTCCGGCGCCAGTGCCGTTGAGTACGTGGATCTTCTCGCCGTCAACGATCCAGGCGTCCCCTTCCCTGCGGGCCGTCGTCTGCAGAGAAGAAAAACCGGGGCCGACGCCCGGCTCGATGAAGGCGGCGGCGGTGCGCAGGCGGGCCTGGGCCACGGCAGGCAGATATCTGGCCTTGAGCGCCTTGCCGCCCGAGCGCCACAGGCATTCGGCACCGGACCCGGCCAGCAGCAACGCACAGCCCGTGGTTGACTCCTGGCGGCAGAAGGCCTCGGTCACGAGCGCCGCCTCGAAAAATCCAAGTCCGCCGCCGTATATTTCCGGCAGATGCAGGCCGAGGAATCCCAGCTCGCCGGCCTTGGCCCAGATCTTTGCGGGAAAAATGCCGTCGCGCTCCAGTTCCAGGGCCTGGTCGCGGTCGAACTCGCCTTTGGCAAAATCGCGGGCGGCTTTGCGGATCTCCTGCTGGGAGCGATCGAGGTCGGTCATTGCAAATACTCCTTCGGGCGCCCATTGAAACCAGGCGCCCGGATCCCCTATTTACCGATGATGGCGATACTGCAGATATTCTGGAACGGGAAGCCGCCCAGGTTGTGGGTCAATCCGTAATGCGGGTCGCGCAGCTGGCGGTCGCCGGCCCGGCCGTGGAGCTGCAGGTACATCTCGTAGAGCATGCGCAGGCCCGAGGCGCCGATGGGGTGGCCGAAACATTTGAGGCCGCCGTCCACCTGGCAGGGCACCTTGCCGTCGATGTCGTAGAATCCGTCGAGTACATCGTGCCAGGCCTGGCCGCGTTCGGAAATGTGCAGATCCTCCATGGTGACCAGTTCGGTGATGGAGAAGCAGTCGTGCACCTCCATCATGCTGATCTGGGTTTTGGGATCGTCGATGCCGGCCTCCTGGTACGCCTTGGTGCTGCAGTGCGAGGTGGTGACGAAGTGGTCGCCGTCCCAGTTGTTGAAGGCCATCTCCTCGCCGCTGCTCAGAGCCACCTGAAGGGCTTTGACGCGCACCGCGTCCCGCTTGCCCATCTGCCGGGCGATCTCCGGCGTGGTGACGATGGCGCAGGCCGCGCCGTCGCTCACGCCGCAGCAGTCGAACAGGCCCAGGGGATGGGCGATGATGGGGGCGTTGAGCACCTGTTCGAGGCTGACGCGCTTGCGCAGGTGGGCCTTGGGGTTGAGGGCGCCGTTGGCATGGCTCTTGACCGAGACATGGCCGATGGCGCGTTTCAGGTCCTGGTCGCCCACGCGGTACTTGGCCCGGTAGGCGCTGGCCAACTGGGCGAAGGAGCCCGGGGCCGTGAGGTTGGGCCACCACTGCCACTGCAGGGTGCCGGCCCCGGAACCGGGGTTGGGCAGGCCGCCGTAACCGGTGTCCTTGAGCTTCTCCACCCCCAGGGCCAGGGCGATGTCGTAGGCCCCCGAGGCCACGGCGTAGCAGGCCCCTCTGAACGCTTCGGTGCCCGTGGCGCAGTAGTTCTCCACGCGGGTCACCGGAATCATGGGCAGCCGCAGGGTGGTGGACAGCGGCATGCCGGTCTTGCCCACGTTGATCTCTTCCAGGCAGGTGCCCAGCCAGGCGGCCTCGATCTGCCGCTTTTCGATGCCGGCGTCGGCCAGCGCCTCTTCGAAGGCCTCGACCATCAGCTCCTCGGCGCCCACGTCCCAGCGCTCGCCGAAACGGGTACAGCCCATGCCGATGATGGCCACTTTATCTTTGATGCCGGTTGCCATGGCGAATCCTCCTCTATCCGATTTTAAAGAGCTTCTCGATCAGCTGGGACTTCATCACGTCGCCCTCGATCTTGAGCTTGCCCGAGGTGAAGGCCTGCATGGGCGGCAGGCGGCCGCCGATCATGGCGCCGAAGTCCCCGGCGGCCATCTTGAGCGTGCAGGTGGGTTTGTCGTGACGGCCGCGCGCCACGCTGCAGGTCTGGTCGCGGATGGTGCACGACCACTCGCCCCCGCCGCTGCCGGAAATGAGGAACTGGAAGACCACGTCCACGCCCTGGGCGGCCTCGGCCTTGAAGGTCCCGGCCAGGCCATCGAAGATGGCCTGCACGTCAACGCCGCCTGCCGCGGCGGCGGGTTTGGCCTCCGCCCCGGCCGAGGCGGCAGGCGGCTTCTGGACGGGCGTCATCAGGTCCACGGTGGCGGCATTGAGATCGGCCAACTCCTTGGCACCGCGCATGTCGTTGATGCGCTCCCAATGGTCGGCGATGTCCTCCACGGCAGGCACCGTGCCGTCGCCGCCAAGCTGCACCGGCGGGCCGGTCATCACGGCCGCGCGGCTGAAGTAGCCCATGCCGGCGTTGAAAATGGTGCCGCTGCGGTCGCACGCCTCGCTGCACAGGTAGAGGGCCATGGGCACCACATATTCGGGTTGGGCCCGTTCGAAGAGCTCCGGCGGCATGACATCTTCGGTGAGTCGCGATGCGGCCAGGGGCGCGATGGTGTTGACCTTGATGTTGTGCTTCCGGCCTTCGAGTTTGAGGCTGTTCATCAGGCCCACCAGGGCCATCTTGGCGGCCGCGTAGTTGGTCTGGCCGAAGTTGCCGTAAAGTCCGGCGGCCGAGGTGGTCAGCAGGATGCGGCCGAAGCCGCCGTCGCGCATGGCGGCCATGGCCGGCCGGGTGACGTGGTAGGCGCCGTGCAGATGTACGTCGAGCACGGCGCGCCAGTTTTCGGGTTCCATCTTGATCAGGCTCTTGTCGCGCAGGATACCGGCGTTGTTGATCAGGATATCGAGTCTGCCGAAGGCCTCCAGGGCGGCGCGCACGATCCGCTCGCCGCCTTCGGGCGTGGCCACGTTGTCATAATTGGCCACCGCTTCTCCGCCGGCGGCACGGATCTCTTCGACCACCTGGTCGGCCGGCGCGCTGCTGCCCGCACCGCATCCGTCCCGGGCCCCGCCCAGGTCGTTGACCACCACCTTGGCGCCCCGGCGGGCCAGTTCCAGGGCATAGGCGCGGCCCAGACCCGCACCGGCGCCGGTGACGATGGCCACCCGACCGGCGAACGAAATGCGCTTCATCTCTTCGGCCGCGCCCGGCGCCGGGGTCGCCTTCCAGAAGTAGTTGACGAAACCGCGCTGCTCGTCCTCGGTGCGCCTGCGGAAGACCATCTGCACGGGCAGGCCCACCAGCAGCTCCTCGAAGTCGCAATCAGTGAAGTCGGCCATCAAACGGCCGCCGTCGTCGAACTGCACCATGCCGTACTTGTGGGGGGGATCCACGGAGACGGCCAGCAGGTCGCCGGTAAAGGTCTTGATGCGCGCCGGCCGGTCGGCGAACTCAAAGTCGTCCTG
>DHGT01000025.1:21954-39336 GCA_002402905.1 Desulfatitalea sp. UBA4791
CACTGACGGCAGATGCCGCCCACCAGGCCGAGGAGCATCTTGCGCTTGCGCCACAGGGCGGTCATGGCGGTCTGGGTGGGAGCCTCGGCGCGAATGCCCATCTCGGGTTGGATCAGGTTCCGGAACTTGAGCCAGCGGGTATAGTTGCCGGTCGTCTTCTTGCGGGCCAGGTGGCCGCTCACCGCGATGCGCGCCGGCAGGTCGGTGATGGCGTCGGTCACCTCGAAGCAGAGGGCGTTGCACCCCTGGCCGAAGCCGGCCACCACGATGCGCTCGCCCGGGCGCGCCGTCTCCAGGGTGCGCACCAGCATGAGCAGGCTGTGGGCCGTGCCGGTCTCGCCGCACACGTCGTGCATGGTGTCGGCCACCTTCTCGGGCGCGGCGCCGAGCTTTTTGGCGATGTTGCGGTGCTCGGCCTGGAAGACGCAGGGAAAGACCAGGTGGTCCACGTCGGCCATGGTGAGCCCCAGCTTTTCCAGCAGGCCGCTGACCGCCTCGGGAATGATCTTGCCGTAGCCCTCGTCCCGGGCCCAACGCTCCTCCCAGGTGTAGTCGAAGTGCCGGCCGGCCGCGCGGTAGTGCTCCACGAAGTCATAGGAAACCGTGTAGCTGCCCTTGAATTCCGCGATGACATCGTGATCGCCCACCATAAGGGCCGCGGCGCCGTCGCCGCACCACATCTCGTAAAAAGAGGCCGGCCGCGTCTCGCGCCGATCGGCGGCGGCCACCAGGATGGGGTTGCGCGCCCCTCCCTGCGCCGTCTCCAAGGCCGTGAGGAGGGCCGTGGTGCCGGCCTTCAACGAGGCCGTAAAGTCTGACGCCAGGATGGCGTCGGGCAGGTTCAGGGCCGTGGCCACGATCCCGGCGTTCTGGCGGTCGTCGAACGGCAGAGTGGTGGAGGCCAGGAAAAGCCCCTGCACCTGCCGCTTGTCCAGGCCGGTGAGGCAGTCGCGGGCCGCGGCCACGGCCATGGTGACCGAGTCCTCGTCCCAGTTGCACATGGAACGCTCGCCGTCAGCCACCATCATGAGGGCCGGGGCGAACCAGCCCATGGCCTGAAAGATGGCCGCACGCTCGAGCCGCAGTTTGGGAATATAGGCGCCGTAGGAGGTGATACCGATCATGGGATTCTCCTTGGGAGTGAAGTTTAAAGTTTTAAGTTTTAAGTGTTAAGTGAAGGAAAGGGTCGATTTTGATTTGTCTTTCCTTCAACCCCCACCCTTCAAACATTCCATCGTATCCACCAGTTGCTCGGCCAGCTGGCCGTATGCCTTGCCCGCTTCCAACGAGGCCAGGGCATCCATGGCGTCGCGAACCGATTCGATGGTGGGGATGCGTCCCGCTTTCACCGGGACCACCCCCGGTCCGGTAAGGATGGCCGCCCGGTTGTAGAAGCCCATGCCGGCGTTGTAGATGTTGCCGGTCACCGGGCACTGCTCGCTGCAGAGGAACAGGGCCATGGGCACGGCGTATTCGGGTTTCATCTTGGCGAAGAGGTCGGGCGGCAGAATGTCTTCGGTGAGCCGCGATGCGGCCAGGGGGGCGATGGTGTTGACCTTGATGTTGTACTTCTCGCCTTCGAGCTTCATGGCGTTCATCAAGCCCACCAGCCCCATTTTGGCGGCCGAGTAGTTGGTCTGGCCGAAGTTGCCGTACAGGCCGGCGGCCGATGTGGTCATCAGGATGCGGCCGTAGCGGTTTTCGCGCATGGCGGTAAAGGCCGGCCGGCTCACGTGGTAGGCGCCGTTGAGGTGCACGTCGAGCACGGCGTGCCAGTTCTCCGGTTCCATCCTGGCGAAGCTCTTGTCGCGCAGGATGCCGGCGTTGTTGATCAGGATGTCCAGCTTGCCGAAGGCATCCAGGGCGGTCTGGACGATCCGCTCGCCGCCCTCGGGGGTGGCCACCGAGTCATAACTGGCCACGGCCTCGCCGCCCAGTGCGCGGATCTCCGCCACCACCTGGTCGGCCGGCGTGCTGCTGCCCGCACCGGATCCGTCCCGGGCCCCGCCCAGGTCGTTGACCACCACCCTGGCGCCCCGCCGGGCCAGTTCCAGGGCATAGGCGCGGCCCAGGCCGGCGCCGGCACCGGTGACGATGGCCACGCGGCCGTCGAAGCGGATGCGGTGGGCGGGAAGCTCGCCGTATTCGAAGACACCGTGATCGATGACCGTGTCGCCGGTCTGGGCATTGACCACGCGCCACAGGGCGCGGCCCTCTTCTTCTTTCCAGATCAGGGTCTTGATGGGCACGCCGGGGTAAAGCGGCTTACTGAAACGGCAGGCCATGCGGCGCGCCTTTTCCGGTGCGCCGGGAATCAGGGTGTCGCACAGCGCCCGGCAGGCATAACCGTGGGTGCACAGGCCGTGCATGATCGGCTTTTCGAAACCGGCCATCTTGGCAAACTCGGGATCCACGTGCAGGTGGAACAGGTCCCCGGAAAGACGGTAGAGCAAAGGTTGATTGTCGGCCGGATGGGCTTCCACCACGGCATCGGGTTCCCGCACGGGAAAGTCGAGCTCCCGCTTGGGGGCGTTATCGCCGCCGAAGCCGCCGTCGAGGCGGCCGAACACCGTGCAGACGCTGGTGAAGAGCTTCTTGCCGTTGGCGTGGTACGTATCGCTTTCGCCGATGACCAGGGCGCCCTTGCCCTCCCCCTTGTCGTAGATGTGGGTGATGCGGCCCTCGGTGGTCATCTCGCCTTCGATGGGGATGGGGTTGTGGAAGATCAGCTCCTGCTCGCCGTGCAGCACGCCGGCCAGGTTGACATTGGCCTTGAGACCGATCTGGGCCAGGATGTCGAAGATGGTGGCGATGGAAAAGCTGGGGATCACCTTGAGCCCCTTTTCATAGCAGTAGTGCAGATCGTCCGAACCGGCGCCCACCCCCAGGGCGTAGAGCACCGCGTCTTTCCAGGTGTAGCTTTTGGTCAGGGGACCGAGCTTCTCTCCGACCGCATCGAGATTGAGTGCCATGAAAATTCTCCTTTGCGAACCGCCGTTACTTAACGAAGTTGTTCAGCCTACCTTCACTTTCCTACTTTCCTACTTTCATACTTTCATACTTCTTTAACCCTTTTGCGTAAAAGCGGGGATGAGAATGAACTTCAAGGTCTCCTTGACCACGTCGACATAGGTCTGCGGATCGACCCGCAACAGGGGCCGGAAGAAGCTTTCGCCGGCCGCGAAATTGATCACCGAATTCCACACCGCCAGCACCCGCGCGTTGGCCTGGGGCGGCACCTGGGACTTGTCCACGGCCAACCCCATGGCCACGGCGATGTTGGCCAGATGGCGGGTCAGGCGGACATCGATGTCCGAGGTGAGCCGGTTTTTGGAAAAGTAGCTGAAGAGCATCAGGTTGGCCGATTCGGGGTTGCCGAAGATGTGGTCGCACATGACGTCGATGGCCACTTCTAGGCGCACGGCCAGGGGCTTGCCGTGCACCAGATCCTCGATCTCCACCAGCTTGGCGCGGATCTCGTCGCTCAGGTCGGTCAACACCGCTTCGTACAACTCCTGCTTTTCGCCCCAATGATAATGGAGGGTGGAGATGTCGATGCCCACCTCCTTGGCGATCATACGCGTGGTCACCCCGTGAAAGCCATATTCGCCGAACAGTTTGCGTGCGGCCGACAGGATCCGGGCTTTCATCGAATCGGGCGCCTGGCGCGCCTTTTCAAGAGCGGTGGGCATGGTCGAACAGCCTTTCCAGGTTTACGACACCGTAAAAAGTCGCAGAGGCGTCATGCCGGCGAATGCCGGCATCCAGGACCTATTGAAAATACTGGATCCCGGTTTTCTCCGGGATGACGGTAAAACCTGATTCCGGACTTTTGACGAGTTCATCGAGTTTGCGGCGGGCACATGGTGTGTATGCCCAGCATTTGATTCCATCTTTTGATGGACAAATCTAAGCAACAATCTGAAGAGGTGTCAAGCACTAAATAAGGTTCATTCATATTTTGTTTGAAACTCGGCTCCAAGCCCCTGATATCGGCGCTTTTCATCCTCGCGGCATCTCTTCAGGCCTGGCCGCACCCCTCCCTGGCCCATTGGGTGCTGGCTGGATTGATCCTCAGCTGGATCGGAGACGTGTGCCTGATTTTTTCGTCCCGCAAGCTGTTCCTGGCCGGGCTGGTGGCCTTTCTGCTCGGGCATCTCTGTTATGCGGCGGGATTTTACGCCCACGGCGTATTCAATTCATGGATGGTGGTGGGATGGGTGGTGCTGCTGGTCGCGGGGGCGGTGGTCTTCAGGTGGCTGCAACCCCACCTGGGAAGCATGACCGGCCCGGTGATCGGCTATATGGTGGTGATATCGGTCATGGTTGGCGGGGCCCTATCCGTTTACGCCCATGCCCAATGGCCCCAAATCCCAAGGTGCATGATGTTGACGGGTGCGATCCTGTTCTATCTCTCGGACATCATGGTGGCCCGCGACCAGTTCGTGGTCTCGGCCTTCGTCAATCGACTGGTGGGCCTGCCGCTCTACTATGCCGCCCAATTTCTTTTCGCATATGCATTGGGACGGCTATAGGTCCGCACCTGAAATCGACATTCTACCTTCACTTTACACTTCAAACTTGACACTTTAGACTTCCCGAGCCAAACGAGAGAGCTAATACCCGGAAGAGAGATCCACTACATTGATTATCTCCCCCTGCCCCCGGACGTAAGCCTTCAGGTTATGATCGATAATCTCCATGGCGCGATCCATGTAATGGGGCGTCATCCCGCACACATGGGGCGAGATGATCACGTTGTCCAACGCCCAGAGCGGACTGTCGGCCGGCAGGGGTTCGGTCTCGTAGACATCGCTCATCATGGCGCGGATCTTCTTCTGCTGCAGGGCGGCAATCAGATCGGTTTCGTTGACGGTCTGGCCGCGTCCCATGTTGATAAAGCAGGCCGTGGGTTTCATGAGATCGAACGAACGGCGATCGATCAACTTCTCCGTATCCGGCGTCCAGGGCAGCAGATTGACGATGTAGTCGCTCTGTTCGAACACCAGGCCCATCTCTTTTTGCCCGTAAACGGCATCCACGTGTTCCATGGGCGCCGCCGTGCGACGAACGCCGATGACGCGCATGCCCATTGCCGCAGCCTTGCGGGCCAGCTCGGCGCCGATGGCGCCGAGGCCGATGATCCCCAGGGTGGCGCCGTGGATCTCTCCGGCCGGCAGGCTGCGGTCCCACTTCTTCTGCAGCTGGTTGCGGACCATGACATGAAAGCCTCTGGCCAGGGTGATCATGGCGCCGATGGCGAATTCGGCCATGTTGATCGTGCTGATGCCGCGGCCGTTGGTGAGCAGGAGCCCACGGCGCCGGATCTCTGCCAGGTCCATGTAATCTACGCCCGCGCTGATGGCCTGGATCCATTTCAGCTCAGGGGCGGCATCGAGCATTTTTCGGCTGCAGCGAAAGAAGGTGAGCAGAATCTCGGTCTGCGGAAGGTGTTCGAACGTCTCCCTCTGTTCGGTGGCCTGGGCGAATGTCAATTCCGGGAAGTCTTTCTTGAGACGCGCCACGTGGGGTGCAGGCAGATCGAAGGCGATCAAAACCCGGGTCATGGTGTCCATTCCTTTCCCTGTCTACGCCGTTATTCGGCAGAATTTGTCTCGATATGCCCTGGGCGACAATCCCATCTCCCGCTTGAACAATCTTCTGAAGGTACTGCTGTCTTCATATCCGATGCGATAGGTGATCTCGTTGACGCTCTCCTGGGTGGTTTCCAGCTTCTCCTTGGCCGCTTCGAGGCGCACATTCTGCAGATAGACCAGAGGGGTGGCGCCGGTGGCTTTTCTGAAACGCCGTTTGAAGTGGCGCGGACTGATACCCACCTGTTGGGCCATGGCATCGATGGAGATATTTTGGGCGTAATTGGCTTCCATCCATTGCTGCGCGGCGAGCACCTTTTCGTCGCCGTGATCTTTGCGTGACCTGAAAATCACGTAAGGCGCCTGGCTCTCCCGGTTGGGGTCGACCAGAAAGGCCTTGGCGCATACCGTGGCGAGCGCCTTGCCGCCGAACCGCTCGATGAGGTACAGGGCGAGGTTGAAAATGGCCTCGGTCCAACAGCCAGTCGATGACGGCGTCGATCCCCGGGGCCGCGATATGGCCCATCTCGCAAAAAGCCGGCAGAAAAATCATATCCATGGCACCGCTGTCGGCCATGGCCCGGTCGGGCTGGATATGGATGTTGCCGCTGGCCCGCACGCATCGGCCGCCCACACTCACGATCTGGGTCGCGAACAGGGGGGACGCAGCGGTGTCGTCCAGGGCACGCTGCCATAGATTGGCAATGCTGAAGGCATCGACCAGGTTGTTGATACTCGAAAACAGGCAACCATCGATGGCCACGAAGGTCATTGTTTTCATGAACACCTCTACCTGGAATGCCCGTCGGGCACTCGACCATCATGTCCCTATTGGAACGTTTTTTGTCATTTATGCCACTTGCCTTTTTCTGGCACATGGTATTTGGTAAATCAAGAAAATCTTGACGGCACCGGCTTTTTACGACGCCATACCATCTTGGGACGCACGCTTTTTTTACCGAACCTTCAAAGGGGGCATCAATGAAAACACGCATCACCGAGCTTTTCGGCATCCAACATCCGATCATTCAGGGCGGCATGCACTTTGTCGGATTTGCGGAACTGGCCGCGGCCGTTTCCAATGCCGGCGGATTGGGCATCATCACCGCGTTGACCCAGAAGACAGCGGCGGACCTGGCCAAAGAGATCGCACGCTGCCGCGAGATGACCGACAAGCCGTTCGGCGTCAACCTGACCTTCCTTCCCACCGTTCAAGCGCCCGACTACCCGGCCTACATCAGCGCCATCATCGAAGGGGGGGTCAAGATCGTGGAGACCGCCGGCCGCAATCCCCAGGAACACCTGCCGCAGCTCAAGGCGGCGGGCATCAAGGTGATCCATAAGTGCACATCGGTGCGCCACTCCCTGAAGGCCGAGGCGATCGGATGCGACGCCGTGTCGGTGGACGGGTTCGAGTGCGGCGGCCACCCCGGCGAAGACGACATTCCCAACATGATCCTGCTGCCCCGGGCGGCCGAGGAGCTGAAGATCCCCTTTGTCGCTTCCGGCGGCATGGCCGACGCACGCAGCCTGGTCGCCTCCCTGGCCCTGGGCGCGGATGGCATCAACATGGGAACCCGCTTCATCGCCACCCAAGAGGCGCCGGTGCACGAAAACGTGAAACGCGCCATCGTGGCCGCCAGCGAACTCGACACGCGCCTGGTCATGCGGCCGCTGCGCAACACCGAGCGGGTGCTGGTCAACCCGGCCGTGGAACGGCTCCTGGAAAAAGAGGCCTCCCTCGGCCAGAACATCAAATTCGAGGACATCATCGAAGAGGTGGCCGGCGTCTATCCCAAGATCATGAAAGAGGGCAAGACCGATGCGGGCGTCTGGTCGTGCGGCATGGTGGCCGGCCTGATCCACGACATCCCCAGTTGCAGGGAACTCATCGATCGGATCATGTCCGACGCCGAGGCGATCATCCGCCAACGCCTGACAGGGATGCTGGGTTGAAACCAAGGTCGTTCAGGCATCGCGGTGCGTTCACGGGCGGGCATAAAGCCCGCCCCTGACACTTCCGAGTACGAGAACGAGTACGAGTACGAGCAAGAGAACGAGTACGACTGCAGCGGCACGACATCCGTTTGGTTATCGCTTTTAAATAGACAGGATACCTTCACTTAAAACTTTACACTTAACGCTTTAAACTTCAAATTCCGGCAAAGCCGGTTCGAGGAGGCCCCATGTCCCAATGGCACAAAACCGGATGCGTCCTGTGCGCCCAGAATTGCGGGCTGGAAGTCCGCGTGGAAAACGGCCGCATGGTCCAGGTGCGCCCGGACAAGGAGAATCCCCGCAGCCAGGGCTATGCCTGCCGCAAGGGATTGAACGTGATTTACCATCAGTACCCGGCCGACCGGCTGACCGAACCGCTCAAACGCCAGGGCAAGGATTTCGAGCCCATCTCCTGGGATCAGGCCATCGACGAAATCGCCGACCGGCTGAAAACCCTGGTGGACCGCCACGGCCCACGCTGTCTGGCCTACATGGGGGCCAGCGCCCAGGGCGGCCACAGCGAAGCCACCTTCGGCATATCGATTCTCAGGGCCCTGGGTTCCCAGTATCTCTACTCCTCGGCCGGCCAGGAGTTCAGCGGCATCTTCTGGGTCAACGGGCGCATGATCGGCAAGCAGTACCTCATGGTGATCCCCGACGAACACGAGGCGGAGATGTTGGTGGCCTGGGGCTGGAACGGCATGCAGAGCCACCAGATTCCNNNCATCGACCCGCGCCGCAGCGAGACGGCGGCCATCGCCGATATCCACCTGGCCGTGCGGCCGGGCACCGATGCCCTGCTGGCCAAGGCCATGATCGCCATCATCGTCCAGGAGGGCTGGGAAAACCAGGCCTACATTCGCGATCACGTGGCCGCATGGGAGACGGTCCGCCCCTGGTTCGAACGGTTTGACGCCCGGGCCGCCGTGGCGGTGTGCGAGCTGGACTTCGAGGCGGTTCACCGCCTCTGCCGCCTGATGACCGCCCGGCGCTGGGCCATGCATCCGGACCTGGGCATCTACATGGGCCGGCGCAGTACCCTCAACTCCTATATGATCAATATCCTGGCCGCCATTTGCGGTACGTTCGGGGTACGCGGCGGCAATGTGATACCGGGCATGGTGATGCCCATCGGGTTTCACGCCGACGAACGCAATCCCAAGACCTGGCGCACCGTCACCACCAACTTGCCGCCGGCCGCCGCCGGCGCCTTTCCACCGGCGGTCATGCCCGAGGAGATTCTCAGCGACCATCCCGAACGGCTGCGGGCGGTCTATGTCAGCGCCTGCAACCCGCTGCGCGCCTATCCGGACACCACGGCCTACGAACGCGCGTTCGCCCAACTCGACCTGCTGGTGGTCAACGACATCGTCATGAGCGAGACCGCCCGGCTGGCCCATTACGTGCTGCCCTGCCGTACCTTTTACGAATCGTGGGACGGCACCTTCTTCCCGCTCACCTTTCCGGAGGTCTACTTCCAGCTCCGGCGGCCGATCGTCCAGCCACCCGAGTCGTGTCTGGAGGCCTCCCAGATCTTCACCCGGCTGGCCGACCGGCTGGGCTTGATTCCCGATATTCCTCCCGAGGTGCAAGCCGCGGCCGACGGGGACCGCATGGCCTTCGGCGCCCGATTGATGGCCTGGGCAGCCAAAGAGCCCCGGGCACTTGCAGCCATGCCCTTCGTACTGGCCAAGACCCTCGGTGAACAGTGGGACAGCGCGGCCAAGGCTGCCCTGTGGGGCGTTTTCATGACCGCTCCCAAGGCGTTCCGGGATAACGCGGTCCGCGCCGGATGGGCAGCCGGACCGGATCTGGGTGACCGCATCTTCCAGGCGCTGCTCGACCATCCCCAAGGCATGTGGGTGGGCCGGGTCGACCCCCAGGAGAACCTGGCGTCCGTCCGGACCCCTTCGGCCAGGATCGAGGTGCTCATACCGGAGCTGGCCGACGAGGCCCAGGCCCTGGATGCCCGCAGCGAGGCCGGAGACCTTCACCTGCCGTCCGAGTTCCCCCTGATCCTAAACGCCGGCCGCCACACCCGGTTCAACGCCAATACCCTGATGCGCAACCCCGAGTGGAACACAGGCAAACGCGCCTGCACCGTGGCGGTCCATGCCGACGATGCCGCGCGGATGGTATTAAGCGACGGCCAGCAGGTGCGGGTGACCACCGCCGCCGGCAGCGCGGTGGGCGAACTGGAAATCAGCGATCAGGTGCGACCGGGAACGGTGCTGATCCCCCATGGCTTCGGCCTGCTCTATGGGGACGAGACATACGGCATCAACGTCAACCGCCTGACGAAAAACACGCACCGCGATCCGCTGGGAACGCCGCTGCACCGCTTCGTGCCCTGCCGGGTAGAAGCGGCATGAAAATTATATAGACAGAATTCCTTCACTTTCATACTTTTAACTTTCTACTTTAAACTCCCTCCGCGAAGCGGAGGGAAAAGGAGTCGCAGCATGACCGAACCCGTCTACACCGAACTGTTGAATGTCATGAAAAAACGCGGGGGGGACTTTTCGGGAACAGACATCCCCGAATTCTTCGCAATGGTCGAAGAGCTGTTCACCCCGGCCGAGGCTGAGGTCAACAACGCCATGCCCAGGGGACCGTTCACGGCCGCAGACCTGGCCAAGCAGATGGGCCGGCCGGTGGAAGAGATCGAGCCGATTCTGGAGGCCATGGCCGACAAGGGGTTGTGCGTGTCGGTGCGCATGGGTGACACGGCGTACTACCAGAGCGCCCGGTTCATGCCCGGCATCCTTGAATTCCAGTTCATGCCCGGCCGCACCACGGAGCGGGACAAGCGGTTGGCCAAACTGATCTATGCGTACAAAAAGGCCTACGATCAACAATCGGACATCGCCAAACCGACCTTTCCCACCAATCGGGTCATCATAGTGGATCGGACCATAGCGGCCGACAATCAGGTACACACCTACGATCAGGTACAGACGTATATCGAAAAACATGATTTAATTGCCGTCAGCACCTGCTACTGCCGCCATGCGGCCGCCCTGCGCGGCGAAGACACCCACGGCATGCCCAATGATGTGTGCATGAATTTCGGCATGGGCGCCCAATTCGCCATCGAGCGGTTGAACGCGCGAAAATTGACCAAGGAGGAAGCCCGGGAGGTGCTCGAACGATCCGAAACTGCAGGCCTCATCCACATGAGCACCAACATGACCGACGATATCGGCTTCATCTGCAACTGCGACCGCTGGCACTGTGTGGCCGTGACGCGTGCCCTGGCCAAACCCAAGCCGGCGCTTTACTTCAACAGCGGTTTTGAACCGCGCTTCGACGCGGATCGGTGCGTAGCCTGCGAAACGTGTATCGGGCGCTGCCCGGCCGAGGCGCTCCAAATGGGACCCGAGGATGTGCCGGTGGTGGACCTGGACCGCTGTTTCGGATGCGCCGTCTGTGCCACCGGGTGCCCGTCGGAAGCCATCAGCATGCACAACCGGGCCGACATTCCCGCGCCACCGAAGGATAACAAGGCCCTGAAGGAGGCCATCAAAACCCGTGCACGACTTTAATCGACTCCTGGCAGCATCTGCGGAAGCCCACGGCCATCTGTGCCCCGGCCAGGTGGTGGGGGTACGCATGGCCCTGCTGGGCTGCCGGCTCATCGGCCTGGATGATCCCCGGCGCCGCGATCAGATCAAGAAACTGATCGTCTATGTGGAAATGGATCGATGCACGGCCGACGCCGTGGCCTTTGTCACCGGCGCGAAACTGGGCCGACGCTCTCTCAAATTCATGGATTACGGCATCATGGCGGCCACCTTCATCAACCTCGATGGACCCAAAGCCTTTCGGATCATCTCCACCGAAGAGGCCCGCGACCTGGCGCCGCTCTATGCGCCCGGAGAAACCGAAAAAAGCCGCCAGCAGATCGAAGCCTACCGCAAGATGCCCGAATGCGTGCTGTTCAGGGTCCAAAAGGTGCATGTGCCCATCAGCCCCTATGATCTTCCCGGCCCCACGCGCAGCAAAGTCACCTGCACGCGCTGTGGACAGGTGGTGCGCGATGGCAAGGAAATCATCCGGGATGGTGAATCACTTTGCAAACCGTGCGCTCTGGGTGCATACTTCCAAAACCCCCAGGCAACCGGTTGGCCGGAGATGCACCGATCGCCGGACGATGAAACCGGGGCGTCCCCCGAACGAGATCCAAACGCGACGTAAACGATGAAAAGGTCCACACCATGCTGAAAAAGGTCCCGCTTGAACAATCCATTGGCACCAACCTGGCCCATGACATCACCGAAGTGCGGCCGGGCGAATTCAAAGGACCGGCCTTTCGCAAAGGGCATCGGGTCTGTGAAGAAGATATTTGCCACCTGCAGCGGCTGGGCAAAAACCATCTCTATGTCGTGGATCTGGAACCCGACGAACTCCATGAAAACGAGGCCGCCGCCTTGCTGGCCGCGGCCATCGCCGGCCCGGGCGTGGTGTGGCGGAACGATCCCAGGGAAGGTAAAATCGAGATGTTTGCCGAAAACGACGGTTTGGTCCGTATCGATACGGCTGCCCTGGGCGCGTTGAACATGATCGACGACGTGATGTGCGCCACCGTGCACACCCATACCCGAATCCGCAAAGGAGAACTGGTGGCCGCCACCCGGGCCATTCCACTGGTCGTGAAACGCGAACCTATCGAAAGGGCCACGGCCATTGCGCGCAGCCACGGTGCCATCGTGGAAGTACTTCCATTGCAGCCGGCGCGGATCGGGTTGATCATCACCGGTGACGAAGTTTATCACGGCCGTATCCGGGACGGGTTTGAACCCATTTTGAGACGCAAGCTCGCCGACCTGGGGGCAACGGTCCAAGCCGTGGCCTTTCTGCCCGACGATGCCGAGCGTATCGCCGAAAAAATCCGGGAACACCTGCAGGCCGGCTGCGATCTTTTGCTGCTTACCGGCGGCATGAGCGTGGACCCGGACGATGTCACCCGCCATGGCATCCGTTTGGGCGGCGCCGAGGAGATCCATTACGGCGCCGCCGTGCTGCCCGGTGCCATGTTGCTGGTGGCTTATGTCGGCGCCGTTCCCATTATCGGCGTGCCGGCCTGCGGCCTGCACCACCCGGCGACCGCCCTGGATCTGGTTCTACCGCGCATTCTGGCCGGGGAACGCATCGGCAAGGCCCAGCTGGCCTTTCTGGGACACGGCAGTTTGTGCCGGCAGTGCCCGACCTGCATCTTCCCCCGCTGTGCGTTCGGCAAAACCACGTAGGCTATTTCTTCTGCTTGAGGAGACGAAAAATGTACCCCGTCAAATGCACGGTCACATCGGTCAAGGGATTCTGTTCGGCCGGCTACAAGGTGGGAGATGCTTTTTACCTGAAGGAGGCCTTCATCGTCGAGGCCGATACACCAAAGGGCATCTGCTTGCATGCCCTCAGTGCCATGGCGCCCTATTTGACCGCCTACGCCCGCCAAACCGCCTCGGACGACTGGATCAACCGTAAAAAGGAGTTCCAATGCCCGGACAGCACCAACTCGGTGGTGTTCAGCGTCGAACGCATCACAGAGGATCTGTAGAAGAAGGCATCCCATCATTATGTCTAAAATCGACAGAATACCTTCACTTTAAACTTTACACTTTAAACTTTACACTTTTTTAAACTTCAAACTGCCCCGCGCAGCGGGGCTACACCCGCACCACGATCTTGCCGATCTGCTGGTTGGACTCCAGGTAACGGTGCGCCTCGACCACCTCGTCCAGGGTAAAGGTCCGGTCGATGCGCGGCTTGAATTGACCGCTGGCCAGGCCATCGTAGACGTATTGCCGGGCGCGGTTCAGTTTGTCGGGATGCGCTGTGATCTCGAACAGGGTATAGCCGCGCACGGTGAGCCCCTTGCGCATGGCATCGAAGAGCGGAAACGGTGTCGGTGCCATGGCCAGGGCGCCGTATTCGAAGATGATAGCGCCAGGGGACGCGGCCTTGGCCAGCTTTTCCAGCAGCGGTCCGGAGACCGGATCGAAGATCAGCCGTGCGCCCTTGCCGCCGGTGATCTCCTTGCACCGCTTGTAAAGATCTTCCTCATCGGTGACGATGACATGATCGGCGCCCGCATCGCGTAGAGCCTGCCGTTTGGCCGCCCCCCGGGTGGTGGCGATGGCCGTGGCCCCGGCCGCCTTTACGATCTGAATGGCGGCCAGCCCCACGCTGCTGCTGGCGGCGGTGATCAGAACTGCATCCTTTTTCCCCAGGCCCCCGAACTCTACCAGTGCGCCATAGGCGGTCATATACTGCATCCAACTGGCCGCGCTTTCAACGGCCGAGAGCCGTTCAGGGTAGATGGTCACGGCAGCGGCGGGCACCACGGTACTCTCCCCGTAGACGCCGTAATCGCGCATGGAAAAGGCGGGAATCGTACTCACCCGGTCACCGACAGCCAGGCCGCTGACCCCCGGCCCCACGGCATCCACGATACCCGCGGCTTCGTAGCCGAGGCGGGATGGAATCTTGGGCCGCTGAAAATACATGCCCTGCCGGAACACGGCTTCGGCGCGGTTGAGACCGAAGGCCTCGACCTTGATGCGAACTTCCCCCGGTCCTGGTGCCTGCAATGGTTCATCGACGAGCTGCAGCACTTCGGGCCCTCCCAGTTGCGTGAATCGAACGATACGCGGCATGGCACACCTCGCTGGTATTATGAAGATAAGTTTATCGAATTCGGATATCGAATAATTTAAGATAGCAGGCGGACATGTCAACCGACGGCAGGAACCCCGTAGCGTTCCGCCTCCGGCTCGACGACCAGCTGATAAGCCTGGCGGGCGATCATGCGCTCCTCGTCGGTGGGAATGACCAGGACCTTGACCTTGCTGTGGGGAGCAGAAATGAAGCCGGAGCGGCCATTCACGGTATGGTGGTTGGCGTCGGGGTCCAGGATCAGGCCCAACTCTTCCCAGCCTGCCAGGACCAGGCTGCGCACATCGCGGGCGTTTTCTCCGATGCCGCCGGTAAAGACCAGGGCCTGGGCTCCGGAGAGAGTGAAATGATAAGCGCCGATATATTTGCGCAGGGTGTGCACGTACATCTCCACGGCCAGGGCCGCGTCAGGGTTGCCCTCGGCGCGGGCCGCCATGATGTTGCGCAGATCGCGGCCGCAACCGCCGATGGCCTTGAGTCCGCTTTCGTTATTGAGCAGGTCCACCAGTTGCGCCAGATCCAGATCCGTGCGGCGCTGCAGGTAGAGCAGCACGGCGGGGTCCAGGTACCCGGCCCGCGTTCCCATGATCAATCCCTCCAGGGGAGTGAATCCCATGCTGGTGTCCACCGCCCGTCCGCGGGAAAAGGCCGTGATGCTGGCCCCGTTGCCCAGGTGGGCGCTGATCAGTTTGAGATCGCCGATGGGCATTTCGAGCAGATCGGCGGCCGTCTGGGTCACGTAGTGGTGGGAAAGACCATGAAAACCGAAGCGACGGATGCCGTAGCGGGTGTACCACTCCCGCGGCACGGCATAGAGGTAGGATTTGGCCGGCATGCTGCAGTAAAACGTGGTGTCGAAACAGGCGACCTGGGGCCGGTCGGGCATGCGTGCCCGGCAGGCGCGCAGCACGTCCAAGGCCGGCGGCAGATGCAGGGGGGCCAGTTCCTGAATCGACGCCAGCTGCGCCATGGCCTGGTCGTCGATCCGGGTGGGGCCGGCGAAGATATCGCGGCCGTGCACGATGCGGTGGCCCAACAGGTCGATGGAAAGCCCTTTTGCACCGGAAACCTCGCCGGCCCGGTCGATGGCCGCCAGGGCCAGGACAACGGCTTCGGCGTGGCCGGAACAGGCCTGAGTATGCTCCTGGGGCGAACCAGCGAGCCCGGCGCAAAAGACCCGGGCCCGGCCCCGGGCCTCACCGACCCGCTCCACGATGCCGCGCAGCATCTCCCGCTCGTCGGGCATGCGGATCAGCTTGAATTTGAGTGACGAGCTGCCTGCGTTGAAGACGAGAACATTCATGGCGTCGATCAGGCGTTGAGGTGCTTGTACTTGTCCAGATACCGCACCGGCATCTTGAGGGCGTCCCGCCGGAACGGCTCGGCCAGCACCTCCGCACCGCCCTGGATCATGGCGTTGATCACGCAGGGCCGGCCCGAGGCAACGGCTTCCCGGACCACGTCGCCCACCTCGCGGTAGTCGGTGACCCGGAACCCCTTGGCGCCCATGTCCTCGGCCAGTTGGGCGTAATCCGGGTTCTCGCGCAGGTTGGCGCCCACGAAGCGGTTGCCGTAGTAGTCGATCTGGTTCTTCTTCTCGGCACCCCACTCCAGGTTGTTGGCCACGATGGCGATGACGGGGATCTTTTCCCGCACGGCGGTCATCACCTCCTGAAGGCCGCTGATGCCATAGGCGCCGTCGCCCTGGAAGGCAAAGACCGGTTTGTCCGGCGCCCCCATCTTGGCGCCCATGGCCGCGCCGTAGGCAAAGCCGCAGTTGCCCCAGCTCAGGGCAGAGATGTGCTGGCGCACGCCGGTGAATTTCAGGTAGGCGTTGCACATGGAAGAGTTGTTGCCGATGTCGGTGGCCACGATCGAACCGGGCGGAATGGCGGCGGCCAGCTCGGCCAGGAAACGGCGGGGGTGCATCAACGCGTTGGTGGATGAGGACCATTCGGCCAATTCGGCGTTCCAGATCCGGTTCTCCTCGGCGATCTCCTCCAGGCGGGCCCTGTTCTGCGGCCGGTCGGGCGCCTCGGTTTTCAACCGGTTCAACAATTCGGCGCTGAAGGCCTTGACGTCGCCGCACGAGGCCACGTCCACCCGCTTACTCAATCCGAGCACGGCCACATTCACGTCCACCTGGATGATGCGGGCCTTCTCGGGCCAGTAGGCCATGTCGTACTGCGGCAGGGTGCCGAAGGGGCCCAGGCGGCTGCCCAGGGCCAGCACCACGTCGGCCTTGGCGATGGTGCGCATGGCCGCCTTGGAACCGCAGTACCCGATGGGACCGACCGCCAGCGGATGCGCGGCCGGGAAACTGTCGTTGTGCAGATAGGAGTTGACCACCGGAGCGGTGAGATACTCGGCCAGGGCGGTCACCTCTTCCAGGGCATCGGCCTGGGAAACCCCGCCGCCGGCGAGAATCACGGGAAACCTGGCCACGGCCAGCAGTTCGGCGGCCTTTGCCAGGGCGGCCGGATCGCCGGGCCCGCGCAGGATCAAAGGCGTGGGGTAGATCTCGTCCTGGCACACGCCGTAGAAGTAATCCCGGGGAATGTTGAGCTGGGTCGGGCCGTTGAAATTCTTGGCCATGTAAAAGGCCCTGCGGGACAGCTCGGCCATGCGTTCGGGGCGGTTGACGCGCACCTGGTAGACAGTCTGGCGCTCGAACATGGGCATCTGGTCCAGCTCCTGGAACCCCCCGGTGCCGATGCCCATGGTGCCGGTCTCCGGTGTGATGGCCACCACCGGCGAATGGGCCCAATAGGCCGCCGTCATGGCGGAGACGAAGTTGGCGGCCCCCGGCCCGTTCTGGGCGATACAGGCCTGGGGCCGACCGGTGACCCGCGCCAGGCCGTCGGCGGCGTGGCAGGCGGCCTGCTCGTGGGCCACGGGAACGAAGCGGATCCCGGCGGCCGGGAAAAGATCCAGGGCGTCCATGTAAGCGCTGCCCACGATCCCGAAGACCGTGTCGACCTGTTCGGCCACCAGCGTCTCGACCAATGCTTCTGAAGGGGTCATTTTCGGCATGATGTGTTCTCCTGAACCCCGCTATAGGGGTAGTTTAAAGTGTAAAGAAAAAAGTTTGAAGTGAAGGAATCCTGTCGATTCC
>DHGT01000079.1 GCA_002402905.1 Desulfatitalea sp. UBA4791
GTGGCCATCGCCCGCGCCATCGTCACCCGGCCTGCCGTGCTGCTGGCCGACGAGCCCACCGGCAATCTCGACACCCGCACCAGTCAGGAGATCATGGAGCTGATCACGGCATTCAATCGCGATCACGGCATCACCGTGCTTATGGTCACCCACGAGCCCGACATCGCGGCGTATGCCAAGCGCGTAATCCGTTTCGTCGACGGCCGGGTGGAGAGCGACCGGCGCAAGGGGGAGGACGCCTGATGGTATGGAACACATTGCTGCTGGCGTTGCGTGCCATCCGTCGCAACCTGATGCGCTCTTTTCTCACCATTCTCGGCATTGTCATCGGCGTGGCCGCCGTCATCACCATGGTCACCCTGGGCAACGGCGCCACCAAATCCGTTTCCGACCAGATCTCCAGCATGGGCAGCAACCTGCTCATGGTGATCCCGGGCCAGCGTTTCGGGCCGGGCGGTTCGGGCGCTCCCAACTTCAAACGTTTTGACCTGGAGGCCATCCGCGAGCAGATCACCGCCGCCGAGCATGTGGCGCCCATGGTGACCAAGAGCGTGACCGCCGTATACCAGGCCAACAATTGGTCCACCGTCGTGTACGGCACCAGCAACGACTATTTTCCGGCCGGGAACTGGGAACTGGCGGCCGGCCGGGATTTCAGCGAAACCGAGGAGCGGGCCGGCAAGGCGGTGTGCGTGATCGGCGAAACGGTGCGCGAAAAATTGTTCGGTGGTCAGAACCCGGTGGGCAGCGACATCCGTATCAAACAATTCGCCTGCGAGGTGATCGGCCTGCTCAAATCCAAGGGGCAGTCGGCCATGGGCCAGGATCAGGACGATTGCGTGGTGATGCCCTTGCGCACCGTGCAGCGCCGCCTCAGCGGCAGCCAGGACATCAACCGGATCATGGTGTCGGTGCGGGACGACGCTTCCATCGACGCCGCCAAGGCCCAGCTCATGTTGCTGCTGCGCGAACGTCGCAACATCGGCGACATGGAGGAGGACGATTTCCGCGTCATGGACACCCGCCAGATCGCCGAAACCCTCACCAGCACCACCAGGATCCTGACCATGCTGCTCGGTGCCGTGGCCGCGGTGAGCCTGCTGGTGGGCGGCATCGGCANNGTCACCGAGCGCACCCGCGAGATCGGCATCCGCCTGGCCATCGGCGCCATGGAGAGGGAGGTGCTGCTGCAGTTTCTCATCGAAGCGGTGGTCCTGTCGAGTCTCGGTGGCCTGGTCGGCATCGTGCTCGCCACGACCGCGTCCATTTTTCTCGCGGGATTGATGAATATCCCTTACCTGTTCAGCCCCGGGGTCAATCTGCTCTCTTTTGCCTTCTCCGCCGCCATCGGGGTGCTTTTCGGCTACTTTCCGGCTCTGCGGGCCGCCAGCCTGAATCCCATCGACGCCCTGCGGCACGAGTGATAAGATCCGGTCCAAGGTCTTTCACGCGCGTACCAGACCCGCGAACGGCCATCTCCCTTTATCCAGAAACGAGGTCTTATGCAGTCGTGTAAAACGATGATCGCCATCACCCTCATCCTGGCCGGGTTACTCTCGGCCTGTTCGGTCGCCCGAACGCCCGAGACGAGGCGCATGGCAGACGAATCCGAGGATCTCGAAGCCGGTCGCATGTTGTGCCGAACCCTGGACCAAGCCGGTTCCACCATCGACTACGATACGCTGATGCAGATCTACGAGACCATCGGCCGATCCCCTCGCCCCGTTGCATCCCTGGACCGGGTGCTGGAGCGGTTGATTTATAAGCGCAATCCCAATCCGCGCATCGACCAGATGATTCTGATCTTTTCGGCCAAAATCATCGGCGAACGCACGACCCCAATCGCCAACGCCCAGGATCTCTTTGTGGCCATCCTGCAACAGGAATCGAGGCTCAACGAATGGGTGATCGCCTTTGTGGCCGACGGCATCACGACCTATCCATTCGACCTGGTCGGTGGCGATGCGCTGGTGGACTTCATGGAATCCCAGCTGGCGAAGGTCAAATCAAAGGATCGCAGTGACGAGGAGTATTTCGGTTATCATTTTTTGCCGCCGCCCAAAAGCCCATTCATCCGGGATTACATCGACGGTATTGCGGAACGGCACCTGCGCCAACAGGAGCGTCACCGCTATTACCTGCTGATCGTGAACCAGATGGATGAAGCGGCCATCGAATCCGCCATGCGCATTATCGAACAATCTGGTTTGCCGGGCAGCGGTGCCGATTGTCCGCTGCTGCTCGAATGCCTGGTGCGGTGGAAATTGGGGCCCGAAGGGCATTAAAGGTGTGTAATTGATTTCATCATAGGCAAAAAATCACACGCTACAATTCCGCCATCGTGTGTACGTCATCAATGAAAACAACAAGATATGGGTGGCATACTTCTTGATGCTGTCTTTTTGTCACGAAGATGGCCTGCTGTGACGCGCGCCTCTATTTTATGAGAGAATGCCCCCGGGCGGCCCGAGTATCGGGTCCCGGGGCTTGGGTTGGAGATGCAGGCCGCTGCGAT
Organism: Desulfatitalea sp. UBA4791; assembly: GCA_002402905.1. Taxonomy (GTDB): domain Bacteria; phylum Desulfobacterota; class Desulfobacteria; order Desulfobacterales; family Desulfosarcinaceae; genus Desulfatitalea. The sequence continues at coordinate 2,516 of DHGT01000079.1, forward strand.
AAACGAGGATAGCCCAAGCAGGGATTGTCCTCATTCGATAGGACGCCACCATGCCCGATGCCATCGAATCAATGCCTTTTGTGGAACGACGTTCGCATACCGACCGACGCAGCCCACAAAAACAGTTCGCGGGCCTGAAATGCGGCCGGCGGCGGGATTTGCGGCGTTCGGAGGATCGGCGCAAGGTGGTCCTGCTCGATCAATACCCCAAGCCCCTGCTGGTCGCGGCCGCCATCATTCTGTTTTTGAGTCTCGGCGATGCGGTCATGACCCTTTTCCTGGTGTCCCATGGCGCCATCGAACTCAACCCGATCATGGACTATTTTCTCAAAGCCGGTTCGGTCTATTTCGTGGTGGTGAAATATTCGCTCACCGCGGCCGCCGTCACCATCGTGCTGCTGCTCAACTACTATCGGTTGCGTGGTTTGAATATCCGCGTTCGTTCATTCCTTAGCCTCTTTACCGTGATTTTCTCGGCCGTCATCGCCTGGCAGGTCTATCTGGTGGCAAAATATGTGTTTTAAGACCGAAGACGGATCAGTGGTCTGAGCGGCGTCCGGCAGCGGGCAGTTGAATTTCCAAGCGGAGGATTTTACGGCGGAGCGTGTTCTTATCGATGCCCAACTCCCGTGCCGTGGCCATTTTGCGCCATTGGTTGCGTTCGAGCGCCTGCTCGACGATCCGCTTTTCGGACTCCCGGAGGGTCAGGCCGCTCAAGTCCCTGGCCTGCCGGTGCTGCAACGGCTGGGTCAAATGGTCCGGTAGATGCTCCAATCCGATCATGTCTTCCGCGCACAAGACCATGGCATGCTCCATGGCGTTTTCCAACTCCCGCACATTTCCCGGCCAGTCGTAAAGCATGAGGGCCGCCATGGCTTCGCGGGTGACCCCGGCAATCTGCTGATTCTCCAGCACGTTGAAGTGGTTGATGAAGTGATGTACCAGCAATGGGATATCTTCCTTACGCTCGCATAGGGGCGGCAGGCGCAATCGGATCACGTTGAGGCGGAAGAAGAGATCCTCCCGGAAGATGCCTTGTTCCACGAGCGTATCGATATTCCGGTTGGTCGCGGCGATGACGCGGGCATTCGTCGCTTGTGGGCCCGTGGCACCCAATGGTTCGTAGGCCTTGTCCTGAAGCACCCGCAGCAGACGGGTCTGGATGGCCATGGGAATGTCCCCGATTTCATCGAGGAAAATGGTGCCGTTCTGAGCAATGGCGAATCGCCCGGGCTTGTCCTTTTTGGCGTCCGTGAAGGCGCCGGCACAGTAGCCGAACAACTCGGATTCGCAGAGGGTTTCAGGCATGCCGCCGCAATTTCGGAAAAAATCACAGCGTCGACCTGTCGGACGTGATCCGGCTCCAGAACCCATTGAAAATATGAGGCTACGAATTCCGACAGGCGGACCGCAAGAAAGGTTTCGAGCTGATTTTCGAAACCGTCGATGGTTCAATCCATAAAAATTCCGGACCAGACTGCACGTCGGCACGATTGTTGAGTGTCTATTAAAAACGATGTCCCATCAATGGCCGATTCCTTTAAACCTGCAGGGAGGCGATATAAAAAAGGTAGTGTTAATGTTTATGGTGGTAGCGGGTCTGGTGCTGGGGGCCTTTCTCATTTCCGGCGCCGCGCAGGAGGCTGCGAAGGATGTCAAAGAGAAAGATTGTTTCTACCTTTCCAGTCTCCACTACACGGCTAAGGGAATGGAGTACTGGTACAGCAAGGAGCGGGGCGGATTGGAACTGGTCACCGGTGTGCCCTACAACGACCTGACCTGCAAGAACTGCCATGCCGGCGGCTGCGATCGTTGCCATAAGGCCGAAAAAACTCAGAAGGAATGCAAGCTGTACGAATACTCCACAGCCGCTGCCCGGAGCCAGAATCTCTGCCTGGAGTGCCATGGACGGGAAAAGGCCATGATCGGGATCAACCACAAGGAGAAGCAGCCTGATGTGCACGTGGCTGCCGGCATGGTCTGCACGGATTGCCACTCCGCCATGGAGATGCACGGCGATGGGACTGAATTCGTCTCTTTGAAGCAGGACGGCGCCATGGATACGCAGTGCGAGAATTGCCACGAGGACGTGACCCCCACTGAATCCCACACCGTTCACCATGATAAACTCGACTGCAAGGCGTGTCATATCCGCCACGTGGTCAGCTGCACCAACTGCCACTTCGACTACATGGTGAAGACCGGAAAACGCAAGGCCATCCCGGCCTCTGGCTGGCTCTTTCTCATGAACTACAAGAACAAAGTGACTTCAGCCAGCATGCAGACCTTCGTGGCCAAGGGAGATAAGACCTTCCTGATGTTCGCCCCCCATATGAGCCACGCCGTCACCGCGGAAGGCAAGAAGTGCGAAGAGTGTCACGCCACCGACATCATGAAACAGGCGGCCAAGGGCACTCTTCGAATGACCTGGTTTGAAAACCAAAAACTGATGAATCTCAAGGGGGTCATCCCGGTGGCGGACAGCGTGGACTACGACTTCGTCTACCAGGACCTGGTGGAGGGCAATTGGGTTCCCATCAAGAAACCCGAAAAGCCGGTGCGCCAATACGTGGGATTCGGATCGCCGCTGACCGAAGAACAACTCGCCCACCTGGTCAAAGCCCAGGAGGTGCCCCCCGTTGAAATGAAATTGAAATAGGCCGGAGATTTCTCTCCGGCCCGGTCGCCTTGCGTCATCAGTCGCGCCTGGTGCTCAATTCCGGAAAATCCTTGTAGAAGAATTCGGTCTGCTTGGGCGTGGCGCCCTTGTTTTTGCGGATGATTTCGTCCTCGCGCAGCTCGATGCGGCGGATCTTGCCTGAAATCGTCTTGGGCAGCGCCTCCACGAATTCGATGATGCGCGGCATCTTGAACTTGGCCAGGATGGTCATGGTGTGGCGGAACAGATCCAGGGCCAATTCCCGCGAGGGTTCATAGCCTTGGTTCAAAATGACAAAGGCCTTGACCAGTTGGTAGCGGTTGGGATCCGGACTGCCCACCACCGCCGCTTCCAGCACTGCCGGGTGTTCCACCAGGGCGCTTTCCACCTCGAAGGGACCGACCCGGTAATCCGACGATTTGATCACGTCGTCCGCCCGGCCCACGAACCACCAATAGCCGTCGCCGTCGAAATAGGCCCGGTCCCCGGTGTAGTAGTAATTCCCCCTGAACACGGCCGCCATCTTGTCCGGGGCGCCCATGTATTCGCCGAACAACCCCACCGCACGCCAGCGGTCCAGCCGCACGACGATGTGCCCGGTCTGCTCTGGACGTTCGATCTCCTGACCTTCGTCGTCGAGCAGCACCACATCGTACATCCCCGACGGCCGGCCGAACGAACCGTAGCGCATGCGGCCCTCCATCCAGGGCGGATTGCCGATCATGGCCGTGGATTCGGTCTGGCCGTAAAAGTCGCGGATCTCCGTGCCGGTATGACGTTTCCACATTTCGATGATTTCCGCATTGAGGGGTTCGCCGGCACTCATCGATGATTTAAGGCGGCTGAAATCGGCGCCTTTTAGATTGAGACGCACGAACATGCGCCAGGCGGTGGGGGGTGCGCAAAAGGTGTTCACGCCCAACCGGGTGACCGCATCGATGTAAGCCTTGCCATCCAGTTGCTTGAAGGCGAAACCCGTGGCTGTGGCACCCACGTTCAGCGGGGCGAAAAAGCTGCTCCAGGCCCACTTGGCCCAGCCGGGTGCGCTGAGGTTGTGATGGACGTCGCCCGGTTGAAAGCCGATGAACAGGGCGGTGGACAGATGGCCCAGGGGATAGGAGACGGCCGTATGGGCCACCCGTTTGGGCTGGCCCGTGGTGCCGGAAGTGAAAAAGCAGAAGAGCATGTCGTCGCTGCGCGTATCCGCGGCCGGGGCCTGTTCGTCCTCCGTCGCGATGGCCTCAAACGGGGTCCAGCCAGCCTTTTCACCGAGCACCAGTTTGATCTTGGGTTTCTTTCCGGCCGCGGCCAGAGCTTCGTCCAGCACGGCCGTTGCCGCCTCGTCCGCCAGGATCACATCGGGCGCATAGGTCTTGAATCGGTACTCGAGCTCCCGCACGGTCATGTTGGTGGCGGTGGGCACGGTCACCAGACCACCCTTGACGGCCGCAAAGCTGGCGAACCAGGTCTCCGGCACGATGGAGGCCATCATGTAAATGTTGCCATGATGATCCACGCCGTGCTTGCGCAGGCAATTGAGCAGCTGGTTGCCTTTGGCGGCCAACTGGGCATAGGTGAAGCGCGCTTCGGCCCCTGTTTCCAGATCGGTCCAGATCAAGGCCGCCTGATCGCCGCGTTCGCGCACGTGCACGGACTCGAAGATCTCCGCCGCCCAATTGAATTTTTCCGGGATTTTTGCTTTCCGGATCGTTTCGAAAAACGCCTCTGCCCTGGACTGTCGTTGCGAATGATCCGAGATGCCGTTAATGGCCATGACGTCACGGTACAAATCCACCAGATTCATTTGCAGATCGCTCCTTCCATTTATGTATGGACGTTATACGGGCAGGCACTTGCATGCCCGGACCAAAAGCCGGTCAGGGTCTTGGCGAAGTCCGACCGCACCGCTGCCTCCTTGCAAACATGCAGTTTTCAATTTAGCCGCAATCCGGTGAGCCGTCAATTCTTGAGCCGATACTCATTCGCACTGACAGGCCCCGCGCTGATTTTTTTATTGACTGAATTGAACAGTTGATATACTTTGAATTCAATTCAATTAATATATTACGATAAAATATAAAAATGAAAATAACCAATCCATTCAAATGGCTGGGCCATGGACTCAAATGCTTTTTGGCCCTCTCTATCATCTGGTCCACCGCCATGTGGGCGGGCCATATCCATCCCCGCCACCTGACTTCAGGCCAACCATCTGCCTCTGCCCGCCCCTGCGGCAGCCCCGCGGCTCACATTCCCCATGCGTTCCAAAATCCCCAGCCCATACGCCACTGCACGCTGGCCGACGAACTGTACATGGGCCCCGAATTTTTCGAGTTCACGGAGGACAATGATTTTTACCATGCCCTGGCACGATCCCGCCGGTCGTCCGGCCTGGTGCGCTTTCAATTCGAGCGGCATGGACAACAACCGCCTGAGTTCTCATACCGGGCTCCCAAACTCTACCTCTGCCTGCAATCCCTTCTGTGTTGAAAATCTTCTGAAACGAGGCGCACTGCATTCGTTCCCGGTGCCGCCCAAAATCCGCGATGACGCGCACCAGCGTTTTTCCCGTACCCCGCGGGAGCCGTTGTCCCGTTAAAAAGTGTGCCCGCTGACCGCTCGCAATTCCGGCCTCAGCGCCGTCCACAACAATCGATAAAAACAAAAGGAGTAAACCAGCCATGAGAAAAAACCACCTATCTTGCCTGTTTTTGATCGCTGCTTTTGCCGTTGGCCTGTTCTTGAGCGGATGTTCCGGCTCAAGCGACATCTTAAAGGAAGTCAGCGGGCAGTGGGAGAACGCCCAAGACAACGCGACCATTGAAATCGATCTGGCGGGCGACGCCAAATCCATCAAGCTCGGCGATCGTGCCTATACCGTCAGTGTCGACAAGATCGTCATGGACCGATACCAGGTGAACCTGAAGGTCAAAAACGGCAGCGGTCAGCCCGAGCTATGGACGCTGAGGCAAATCTGGGACGACAATGGGAACGGTTTTAAACTCGCTTTCCAAAACGGCAGCGAAAGCAAGACGCTGCTTCCCAAGGGATAATCCCGGAAAACCATCGCTCTGCGAGAAGATATTGGAAATGCTGCCCACCACGGGCAGCATTTTTTTATCAGGATGGCCCCCCAAGGACGCTTGGGCGAGTCGAACCGGTCGAATTGGAAATCAACTATTGACAGCGCAGAACGATGGTGCTCATATGAGAACGCTGTTCTTTATAGTGACTCACAATCATCTGAAAAGAGGGGGGTTCGCATGAGCATCAACACCGGTCAAATTCTGGCAAACCGAGCGTTTCTCACTCCGGACTTGGAAGGCTGCCTGGGAGCGCACTACCGCTTCACGTTCAAGGAGGCCAACGCACGGGTCAATCGCTTCGCCGCCTTTCTGGCGGCACAGGGCATCCAACGCGGCGATCGCATCGCCGTCCTGGCCAAGAACGACGAACATGCGGTTTGTGCACTCTACGGCGCGGCCAAAATCGGCGTTGTGACCGTGTTCCTGAACTGGCGGCTGAGCGGTCCCGAGCTGGTCTACATTCTAAACGACTGTACGGCCGCGCTGCTGCTTTATGATGCCGCCTTCGAACCCGTGGTCGAACAGATTCGCGGCCAGATTCCCACGCACACTTTCCTGCGCGAGGGCGGGGAGGGGACGGACCCGGAATTCGAGGCGGTGCTGGCCCAAGGGTCGGCGGACGAGCCTGCCATCCAGGGCGGCGGGGACGACCCCTGCGTCATCATGTACACCTCAGGGACCACCGGCAAGCCCAAGGGAGCCGTGCTGAGCCACAACAACACCCACTGGGCCTCCCTCGGCCTCACCCATACTTTGCGCTGGGCGCACAAGGACCGCTACCTCCTGACCGCGCCGCTGTTTCATATCGGCGGATTGGCGCCCTTTTTCGCCAACGTGCACGCAGGGGTCACGACCTATTTCCTGCCCGATTTCGATCCGGTCCGGGTCTATCAGCTGATGGCCGAAGAGCGCATCAACTTTCTCATGACCGTGCCCCTGATGCTGCAAGCCATGGCCATGGTGCCCGAAGACAAGCGTCCCCCCTTGCCCCATTTCCGCCATTTCGTCTGCGGCGCATCGCCGGTGCCGGCGAGCCTCATCCAGCTTTACGATCAGTGGGGAATGAAGATCTGCCAGGTGTACGGCGCCACCGAGTACTCCGGCGCCATCACGTTCTGGACCCACGACATTGGGATGGACAAGGTGTCCACCGCCGGGCGGCCGGTGTTTCACGGCGCCGTCAAGGTGTTTGCACCCGGCACCGACCAGGAGCTGCCGCCGGGCGAGGTGGGCGAATTGTGCCTTTTCGGGCCGCAAGTCTTCACCGGCTATTGGAACAATCCCCAGGCCACGGAAAAAGTGCTGGCCGATGGGTGTTACCGCTCCGGCGACCTGGGCACCATGGATGCCGACGGCTGTGTCACCGTGGTGGATCGCCTCAAGGACATGATTATCAGCGGCGGGGAGAACATCTATCCGGCCGAGATCGAAAGCGTCCTCAAAACCCATCCCGGTGTGGCCGAGGTGGCGGTGGCCGGAAGGCCCGACCAGAAATGGGGCGAAATTCCCGTTGCGTTTATCGTTCCAAAAGCCAATGCTGAAATCGACGCGCAGGATGTGATCAACCTGTGCCGGAAGCAGTTGGCGGGTTTCAAATGCGTCAAGGAGGTGCTTCTGGTCGAGGCGCTGCCCAAAAACGCCACCGGCAAAATCTTGAAAAACCGGCTTCGGGACCAGTTGGCCCAATAGGCGCCCGGACCCGGACGGTAATCCGCAAATAAAGGAGACGACATGAGCTACCCCAATGCTGAAAACCCATACGGCTTCGACGATTTTCTCGCATGGCGGGAAAATTGCGATTACTACGCCGAAGATCCCTTCGCGCAAAAGGCGGTGCGCGTGTTCACCGGCGAGCATGCCGCCGAGGTCGATGCCGCCGCCCGCGAAATTTCCGGCAAGGTTTCTTTCCGCTGGCGCAACATGGCCGAATCCATCGCCTGGCCCGAGAAGCGGCCCTGGATGATGCACTACGACGGCCACGGCCGTCGCATCGACCGCATCGTGCGGCCCCTTGAAACCGAAGTGATGGAGCAGGAGGTGTTCGGCGAGGCCCTCTTTTCGGACAAGACCCATCCCTGGGTGCGCTTTATCAAGATGTACCTGATTTATGAGAACGGCGAGGCCTGCATCTCCTGCCCCCTGACCTGTACCGAAGGCCTGGTGGCGGTGCTCGAGCGCTTCGCCGATACACCCGAGATCCAGGCCATCCTGACCGACTGCAAGGAGGGCCGGGGCGGCCGCTTCGGCATCGGCGCCCAATACCTGTCGGAAATCCAGGGCGGCTCGGACGTCGGGGCCAACCTGCTAGAAGCGCGGCAGGAGAACGGACAGTGGCGGCTCTACGGCACCAAGTTCTTCTGCTCGGCCACCCACGCCGACTATGCCATGGTGACGGCCAAGCCCACGGGCTCGGAAAAGGTGGGCCTTTTCGTGATGCCCTCCTGGCTGCCGGGCGACAAGCGGCGCGAGCGGCGCAACGGTTTCACCATCGACCGCATCAAGTGGAAGATGGGCACCAGCGAGCTGACCACCGCGGAACTGACCCTCGACGGCGCCCTGGCCTACCCGGTGGGACCGTTGGAACGCGGCCTGGCCAACATGATCGGCATCGTGCTCACCTACTCGCGCCTCACCGTCGGCCTTTCCGGCGCCGCCAGCATGATGCGCGCCTGGCGCGAGGCGGCCCGGTACTGCGACTTCCGGGAGGCGTTCGGCTTTCCCATCGGCAAAATGCCCATGGTGGCCGTCCAGCTGGCCACCATCGAAAAGACGGCCAAACGCACCCTGGCCGGCGCTTTCCGGCTCTACGGCGACATCCTGGCCCTGCCCGGCGGTCTCGCCGGCGCCTCCGATGCACAGGAATCCGACGATGTGAAGCGGCGGCGCTTCAATATCCGCGAGTTGATCATGTTGCAGAAGATGGCCACCAGCTTCGATGCCCCCGACGT